>NZ_JBHJWQ010000006.1:0-310899 GCF_042266885.1 Streptomyces sp. NPDC056061
GCGGATGACACCGCCGCGCCGCCCCACCGGCCGCTCCCGCACCGGGGTACGCCCCGTGTCCGGGGGGATTGTCCGTGGGTTTCCCGGGGGTTGGGGGGGTTTCCCGGGGGTTGTCCGGGAGTCAGCCGCCGCACTGCGCCAGCATCGCCGTCTTGTCGGCGGTGGTGACGGGCAGTTCGTACTTCAGGGCCACCTGCGCGAACCGCACCGCGTACGCGCAGCGGACCGGTTCGTAGGGCGGCAGCCAGGTCGCCGGGCCGAAGTCCCGCTTGGCGTTGTTGGCGGGACCGTCGACCGGAATGAGGTTCAGCGGGTCGTTGGCGATCTGCTGACGCTTGGTGTCGTTCCAGCGGGAGGCACCCATCTGCCAGTCGTACGACAGCGGCATGACGTGGTCGATCTGGACTCTGGTCGGCTTCTCCTTGCGCCAGTCGATGGTCGTGCCGGTGTACGGGTCCTTGAGCGTCATCGACACGACGACGCAGTCCGAACCGGAGCGGAGCTTCACGTCCTTGCCGTCGCGGGCGAGGAGGTCGTTGCGGGTGTCGCAGTGGTTCCGGGCCAGCGGTATCCCGTCGACCGTGTCCTTCCAGGCCGAGCCGAACTTCTCGCGGGCGTACCCGGTCCTCGCGCCCCGGCGCTTCGTCGCGACCTTCTCGATGACCTTCCGGCCCGCCGCCCGGTCCGCCTCCGTGGTGAGCGGCGCCAGTCCGGGCTTCGTCCCGTCGGGGTTCTCCAACGGGCTCACGCCGAAGCCGTCGACGGCCCGGCCGCCCTCGTTCGACCCACCGCCCTGCGAACTCCCGTTCCGCGAACCGCCGTCCTTCCGTCCGGCCCCGGAGGACCCCTCCTCGACGTCGCAGCCGGCCAGGGCCAGCACGGTCGCCGCGCTGAGCGCGGGCAGCATCACTCGGTACACACGGGGAGATATCACTCGAAGCCGTCCTGAGAGGAAGAAAGCCGAACGCGGGAATCGTACGGATGTCTTCTCTTCTGACGGTCGTTCAAGCGTGCGCGTCGGTCGAGGTGCGGCCGGAATCACACGGTTCGCGACCCGCGCGTGCACACGAGCCCGGAATCGACCGCCCGAACCGGACGCGTCGCGACCGAACCCCGGGAGGCACCCGGCGCCCGACCCGATCCCTGCGAGGACACCTGCCTCTACGCCTTCATTGATTACGCTGCGTAACACGCATCGAGGTATGATACGTAAATGAATGTTTCCCCAGTGCGCCGAAGCACCGGGGCCGGCAACGATCCGCCGACCGCCTCGACACCGCGTTGATCACCGGCGGCTGCCCGTACCCAGTACGCGACCGGGCGAGGGCGACGACTCCGCGCCGACGCCGCCTCTGCTCACTCGTCCCGTCACAGCCCCGGGCGCGTCGCCGGGCAGCGGCCTCGATGGTGTCGACTCGACTTTCGTGTTCACCGTCCGCAACCGTTCCGACCGGATGAGCCCGCGTGGGCAGGTCACCCGGCCGTGAACTCGTACTGAAGCTCGTACAGATGGCCCGCCTTGACCATGACGGTCGCCTCGATGGGGCGCCGCTCGTCGCTGAAGACCACGCGCAGTGTCCGCAGCACCGGCAACCCACCGGGCAGCCGCAGCGCCCGGTACTGCTCCTGCGTCGGAACCCGCGCGGAGACCCGGTCGACACTGAGCTGCGGCGGGTAGCCCAACTCGGCGAGCAGCGTCGGTGTGCCGCCGGGAATCTTCCGGCGTTCCGTCACCGCCGTTCCGCGCACGATGTCCAGCGGGTAGTACGAGGAGACGAGTTCGGCCGGCTCGTCGTCGATGGTGAGAAGTTGGCGCCGCAGGAGTGCAGTACCGGACGCCGGGAGCCCAAGGGCCTCGGCCACGTCGGCGGGCGGCTCGCACTCGGTGACTTCGAGAAGGGTGCTGCGGGCACGGGAGCCGTTCTTCGCGCTCTCCGTCAGCCAGCGGTACGGCTCGCCCGAGCCTGCCGGGGCCATGTACGAGGCCGGGCGAACGGTGCACTGGCGATGGTCCCGGACCGTCACGGCGGCGCCCGCCCTGCCGACCACCAGTCTCTCGTCCTTGAGCAGTTGCAGGGCCTTCTGAACCGTGGCGTTGGAGGCGTCGAACCGTTCCTTGAGATGCACGGTCGAGGGGAGGCTGGCACCAGGAGCGAGGTCGCCGCTCAGAATCTGGTCCCTGAGGTCGGCCGCGATCCGCTCGTGCAGTGAGCGGCGATCGACAGCATGCGTTTCGGGTCTGGGCACAGTCATCCGATCCTCATCTCGTACCGCAACTTCTGACGCCGTGGCGGCATGGCCATGACGTCGACCTGAATGGGCCGGTCCGAGGCGTCCAGAGTGAGCCGGGTCAGTTGCAGCACCGGTTCACCTGAAGTCAGCCACAGCTTCTCCTGCTCGTGCCGGGTCGCCGGCCTCGCGGTGATGTCCTCGCGCACGCGTACGCCGACGTGGCCCAGTTCCGCCAGGAGCCTGATCGCCCCGCCCCGGATCTTCGCCGTTCCGGCGAGGGCCGTGCCGCCCGCAATGCCCAAGGGGTAGTAGGTGTCCGTCAACTCGCACGGCTCGTCATCGAGGTACATGATCCTGCGGCGGGTGACGACGTGTTGGCCGACAGGCACCCCCAGCAGCTCCGCGACCGCCTCCGGCGCGGCCACCTCGCCCGCCTCGGCGATGCGCTGACTGCCCCGGCGCCCCTCCCCGGCAGCCTCCGCGGCCCACACGTCGCCCCGCGCGCCGGAAGGCTCGGCGAGATACGGCACCGAGGTGCTGACCCATTCACTGCCGCCCATGACCTTCTCCTCCGCAGCCGATCCCGTACCAATCTGCCGCATCACACCGTGGGCGACTCGACCGCACCCCCACAGATCTTGCCGCTTTTCGCGAATAGCGATACAGCCACCATCGCATTACAGCCCGTGAGCAAGGTGGTGAATCACCGTGTACCTGTCGAAGCAGCGACGTTTCCCCCGCAGACGCACGTCGGTCGGGGCCTCACGCGACTTCGTCACCGGCGTCCTCGTCGAGTGGGAGCTCCACCCTCTGATCGAGGACATAAAGCTGTGCGTCTCAGAACTCGCCACCAACGCGGTGCTGCATGGCGTACCGCCGGGGCGCGAGTTCTGCGTCGGCCTTCGCCGGGGTGAGGAACTGGTCCGGCTGGAGGTTCGTGACAGCGGGCCGGGGCAGCCAATGGTCCGGCGCCCCGACCACGACGCCTGCTCGGGGCGCGGGTTGTACCTCGTAAACGACCTCGCCGACGGCTTCGGAGTCGACGACCACGTCGTCGGCAAGACCGTGTGGCTCGCGTTCAGGGTGCCCGCCGTCCGCCCCGCCCCGTGACACGCCTCGGCCCCGCCGGGTGTGCCGGCGGGGCCGAGGGCCACGGCTCTCCCCGGGCTAAGAGCCCAGGATCGTCGTCAGGAACTCCCCCGTCCACGCCAGCAGTTCGCGGCCCACGACCGGCTTGCCGCCGATCCTGCCGGTGGTGGGGCGCGGGACCAGGATCTGGTGGACGGCCGGCTTGATGACCGTCTTGGGGTACAGGCGCTTGAGGCGCAGCTCCTGGGACTCGCGCAGCTCGACCGGGGCGAAGCGGATGTTCGGGCCCTGGAGCACGATCTCGGCGACGCCGCAGGCGCGGGCCAGCATGCGCAGGCCGGCGACCAGGAGGAGGTTCTCGACCGGCTCGGGGAGCTTGCCGTATCGGTCGGTCAGCTCCTCGCGGACCGCCCTGATGTCGTCCTCGGAGTTGGCGGAGGCGATGGCCCGGTACGCCTGGAGGCGCAGCCGCTCGCCGGGGGCGTAGTCGTGCGGGACGTGGGCGTCGACCGGGAGCTCGATCTTGACCTCCAGCGGCGGCTCCTCCTCGACGCCGCCTTCGAGGGAGGCCCGGTAGTCGGCCACCGCCTCGCCGACCATGCGGACGTAGAGGTCGAAGCCGACGCCCGCGATGTGGCCGGACTGCTCGCCGCCCAGGAGGTTTCCGGCGCCGCGGATCTCCAAGTCCTTCATCGCCACGTACATGCCCGCGCCCATCTCGGTGTGCTGGGCGATCGTGGCGAGGCGTTCGTGGGCGGTCTCGGTGAGCGGCTTCTCCGGCGGGTAGAGGAAGTAGGCGTAGCCGCGTTCGCGGCCCCGGCCGACCCGGCCGCGCAGCTGGTGGAGCTGGGAGAGGCCGAAGTTGTCGCCGCGCTCCACGATCAGCGTGTTGGCGTTGGAGATGTCGATGCCGGACTCGACGATCGTCGTGGAGACCAGGACGTCGAACTTCTTCTCCCAGAAGTCCACCACCACCTGCTCCAGGGCCTGTTCGGACATCTGGCCGTGCGCGGTCGCGATGCGGGCCTCGGGGACGATCTCGCGCAGCCGGGCGGCGGCCCGGTCGATCGACTCGACCCGGTTGTGGATGTAGAACGCCTGGCCCTCGCGCAGGAGCTCGCGGCGGATGGCGGCACCGATCTGCTTCTCCTCGTACGGGCCGACGAAGGTGAGCACCGGGTGGCGCTCCTCGGGCGGCGTGGTGATCGTCGACATCTCGCGGATGCCGGTCACGGCCATTTCGAGGGTGCGGGGGATGGGGGTGGCGGACATGGTGAGGACGTCCACGTTGGCGCGGAGCTTCTTCAGCTGCTCCTTGTGCTCGACGCCGAAGCGCTGTTCCTCGTCGACGATCACCAGGCCCAGGTCCTTGAACTTCGTCTCGGAGGAGAACAGCCGGTGGGTGCCGATGACCAGGTCGACGGAGCCCTCGCGCATCCCTTCGAGGGTGGCCTTGGAATCGGTCTCGGACTGGAAGCGGCTGAGCGCCCGTACGCTGACCGGGAACTGGGAGTAGCGCTCGGTGAAGGTGCCGTAGTGCTGCTGGACGAGGAGCGTGGTGGGGACGAGGACGGCGACCTGCTTGCCGTCCTGGACGGCCTTGAAGGCCGCCCGGACCGCGATCTCCGTCTTGCCGTAGCCGACGTCGCCGCAGATCAGCCGGTCCATCGGGACGGACTTCTCCATGTCGGCCTTGACCTCGGCGATGGTGGAGAGCTGGTCGGGCGTCTCCGCGTACGGGAAGGCGTCCTCCAGTTCGCGCTGCCAGGGGGTGTCGGGGGCGAAGGTGTGGCCGGGGGCCGCCATCCGGGCCGAGTACAGCTTGATCAGGTCGGCGGCGATCTCCTTGACCGCCTTCTTCGCCCGCGCCTTGGTCTTCGTCCAGTCCGCGCCGCCGAGCCGGTGCAGGGTGGGGGCCTCGCCGCCGACGTACTTGGTGACCTGTTCCAGCTGGTCGGTGGGGATGTAGAGGCGGTCACCGGGCTGGCCGCGCTTGGCCGGGGCGTACTCGACGAGCAGGTACTCGCGGGTGGCGCCCTGCACGGTGCGCTGCACCATCTCGATGTAGCGGCCCACGCCGTGCTGCTCGTGGACGATGTAGTCGCCGGTCTCCAGGGTCAGCGGGTCGATCGTCTTGCGGCGGCGGACCGGCATCCGGCCCAGGTCCTTGGTGGCGGTGCGCTGACCGGTGAGGTCGGTCTCGGTGAGGACGGCGAGCCGCAGCTCCTGGTCGACGAAGCCGTGGTCGATGGCGCCGCAGGAGACGTGGACGACGGACGGCGAGATCTCCCCCAGGTCGGGGTCCAGGCGGGCCGGGACGCCCTCCCCGCTCAGCACCTCCACGGTGCGGGAGGCGAGCCCCTGCCCCTCGGTGACGTACACCGTGCGCCAGCCGTCGGCGATCCAGCCCTTGGTGTCGGCCAGCGCGCGGGCGGTGTCGCCGCGGTACGCCTCCGGGGCGTGCATGCCGAGCTTGAGGGTGTCGGTGTCCTCATCGGCCTCGTCGGCGGCGAACGGGGAGACCGACCACCACATCATGCCCAGCTCGCGGGCCCGGTCCCGGATGCCGGCGATGCCCCACAGCGAGGCCGCGCCCACGTCGATCGGGGCCTGGCCGCCGCCCGCCGTCGCCGCCCACGACGCCTGGAGGAACTCCTGGCTGGTGGCGACGAGGTCGGCGGCCCGCGTCCGGACCCGCTCCGGGTCGCAGACCAGCGCCATCGACCCGGCGGGCAGCACGTCGAGCAGCAGCTCCATGTCGTCGACGAGGACCGGGGCGAGGGACTCCATGCCCTCCACCGCGATGCCCTCGGCGATCTTGCCGAGCAGTTCGCCGAGCTCCGGGTGCTGTTCGGCGAGGGCGGCGGCCCGGCCGCGCACCTCGTCGGTCAGCAGCAACTCCCGGCAGGGCGGCGCCCACAGCCCGTGTTCGGCGACCTCCAGCGACCGCTGGTCGGCGATCTTGAAGTAGCGGATCTCCTCGACGTCGTCGCCCCAGAACTCCACCCGAAGGGGGTGTTCCTCGGTCGGCGGGAAGACGTCCAGGATGCCGCCGCGCACGGCGAACTCGCCGCGCTTCTCGACGAGTTCGACCCGGGAGTAGGCGGCTGCCGCGAGCGCGTCGACGACGCTGCCGAGATCGGCGCTCCGCCCGGTGCGCAGCGCGACGGGCTCCAGGTCGCCGAGCCCCTTGACCTGCGGCTGGAGCACCGAGCGGATGGGGGCGACGACGACCTTGACCGGGCCGGTCTCCGGGTCGTCCGTGCTGGGGTGGGCCAGCCGCCGCAGCACCGCCAGGCGGCGGCCCACGGTGTCGGAGCGGGGCGAGAGCCGTTCGTGCGGCAGGGTCTCCCAGGAGGGGTATTCGGCGATGGTGTCCGGCGGCAGCATCGTGCGCAGCGCGGCGGCCAGGTCCTCCGCCTCCCGGCCGGTCGCGGTGACGGCGAGCACGGTCCGGCCGGACTCGCGGGCCAGGGCGGCCACGGCGAAGGGGCGGGCGGCGGGCGGGCCGACCAGGTCGAGGTGCATCCGGTGGCCGTCGCCCGCGGCCTTCACCGCTTCGGAGAGTGCCGGGTCACGTACGACGACATCCAGCAGACCGTGCAGACTCATGAAGGGCTTCCGTCCGGGTAACGAGGCAGGGTACCGGCAGCCGGCTGCTGCCAGGGGTCGGGGCAACGCGAAGGACCCGACACGTGCGGGAGGGCGGCTTCCGGGTCGGACCGGTCCGGACCGGGGAGCGCGGGCGGTGCGCACCGCCCGCGGCGGAGACCGGGACGCGCACGTGAACCGGAGAACGCGGACGTCACGGATGTGCGTGCCCGTCCTCGCGCCGTCACGCCCTCGCGGGCCGGGCCCGGCATGATCCAGGAGCCACCCCCGGCGGGCCGGGGACCACCAGCCTACGACTCCGCCGTGACGGCCGCGCCCGCAATCGCCCCGGACGGACACATGTGACCGGATCCCGGCCGACGTCTCGACGGCCACGGCACCGGGCGGCGGGCGACCGCGTCGGGCGTCCCGCCCGTGTCGTGGCCGGAATCCGCCGGAGGGTCCACGGGCCGGGCGGCGGCCCCGATACCGGCGGTCGCCCGGACCGGACCGCCCGTCGCGTATGCGGGGCCGCTCGTCGCGGGACGCGCACCGTTCATCTCCGTCTCGCACACAGTTGCGTTCGGGATCCTCACAGACATGATCTCAGCGTCTACTCTTTGGCCGAAAGATTCCACAAACAGTTGCACGGACAGTCAGTACGACGGCCGCAGACCAGTGCTCACGGGCGACCCCGGGAGTGCGCGGCCGCGCAGGGACCAGGCAGCGGGGGCGCACGTGGGCGACAACGAGATGTCCGTGTTCGGAGTCTCGGAGGCCGAGGAGGACATCTACCGGCATTTCCTGCGCAATCCCGGTACCTCCACCGATGATCTGCATCTCCTGCTGCACACGGACCCGCGGGCCGCGCGCGCCCACGTCGCCCGGCTCCAGGAACTGGGGCTCCTCCACCCCGAGGGGCCCGATCTGCGCGTCTTCCCGGCCGATCCCGAAGTCGCCGTGAGCCGGCTCATCGATCTGCGTCTGCACGCGCTGCACCAGGAGTTGCAGCGCGTCACCCGGTCCCGGCACGTCGTCGACGGCCTGCGCGCGGAGCAGGGGGCGCGAAGACCGCCTCCGCCGGGCATCGAGCAGTTGGAGGGGCTCGCGCAGATCCGCAACCGGATCGACGACCTCGCCTTCTTCGCCAGGGACGAGATCCTGTCCGTGGAGCCGTACACCAAGCTGTCACCGGAGAACATCGCCCGCTCGCGCCCGTTGGACCTGCGGTGTCTGCGGCGCGGCGTGAAGATCCGGAACGTGGTGATCCGGGCCGCGCTGCGGGACCCGGCGACCGCCGCCTACCTGCGGGAGCTCGCCGAGAACGGGGCGATGATCCGGGTGACGGAGCACAGCGCCGAACGCCTGCTGGTCTACGACCGCAGGGCGGCGCTCGTGCCGCTGGACCCGCACGACACCTCGCGCGGCGCCCTGCTGGCCCACCGCAGCGGCCTGGTGCGCAACATCATCGCCCTCTTCGAGAAGATCTGGGACCAGGCGGACGATCTGGGACGGGCGGGCGCCGAGGACGAGCAGGCACCGGACGACGACCTGACGGAGACCGAACGCCGGGTACTGGTGTCGATGTGCACCGTGGGCAAGGACGAGGCGGGCGCACGCGAACTCGGTGTCTCGGTGCGGACGTACCGGCGGCACGTGGCAGATCTGATGCAGACCCTGGGCGCCGCGAGCCGCGCCCATGCCGCGCTGCTGGCCCGGGAGCGCGGCTGGATCTGAGGCGCCGCCGGATCCGAGCGCGGTGCGCGGTGCCCGCGGCGGCGGGTGCGGCGGCCCGTGCGGTGCACGCGGCGGGCACGCGCGCGTGGCTGTTCCCGCGACGCGCGCGACCATCCCTGCCACGCACGTGACCGTCCCCGCGATGCCCGTGACCGTCCCCGCGACGCGCGTGCCGGGTGCGTGGTCGTCCGGGGGAGCCCTCGCGGGGACGGGCTCACGGCTCCTCCGCCCAGCCGTCCAGTGCCCGGTCGGCGAGGGCACCGGCGACGGCCAGGCGGACCGTGCCCCGGTCGACACCGCCGTCCAGGGCGATGCGCAGGGTGATCCGGTCCGGGCCCACCGACCGGGGGGTGCACGTCCAGTGGGCGGGAAGCAGGCTCAGCAGCCGTACGACGGTGGTCTCGCCGGTCGCGGCCGCACCGTCGCGGCGGACGGCGACCAGGTCGATGTGGCCGGTGCCGGGCACCGTCTCCTCCCGGCGGCGGGTCACCGGGGGCCGCCTTCCGGGGCCAGCATCCGCCTCGCCGCCGACACCAGGGCCGCGATGCCGGTGGGCAGAGCGGTACGGACGTCGGGGGCGAACTCCGGTGCGTGGTTCGGCGGCACCGGGGGCCCGCCGTCCCTGGCCCGGCGCCACTGCCCCGCCCCCGTGACGCCGAGCATCCAGTACACCGTCGGCACGCCCCCGGCACCGAACCGGGCGAAGTCCTCGGTGGCCGTGAGCGGGCCGCAGCCGACGACCCGTTCCGGGCCGAGCAGTTCCTCGTGCGCCCGGCGCACACGGACGGTGGCGGCCTCGTCGGTCAGCAGGGCGGGCGACCGGGCGGTGACGGTGAAGTCCGGATCCCCCGGGCAACCGGACGCCGCGCATTCGGCGCGCACGATCCGCAGCGCGGCGGCCGTCATCCGCTCGACCGCCGACTCGGACAACGCCCTTATGCACAGGGAGAGTTCCGCCGTGTCCGGGATCACGTTGCCGGGGCCCCCGGCGCGCAGCGCGCCGACGGTCAGCACCGCGTGCTCGGCCGGCGCGGTCTCCCGCGCGACGACGGACTGGAGTCGCAGCACGGTCGCCGCCGCCGTGAGGACCGGGTCGACGGTGAGGTGCGGGGTCCCGGCGTGGCCGCCGCGCCCGTGGAGCGTGACGTCCACCGCCGCGCTCGCCGCCATCAGCGGCGCACGGAAGTCCGCGGCGTGTGCGAGGGTGCCGGCGGGGGCTGGCGAGGTGTGCTGGGCGAGGACCGCGTCCGGGGTGCCGAACCGCTCGTACAAGCCGTCCGCCAGCATGTCCCGGGCGCCGGTCAGGGTCTCCTCGGCGGGCTGGCCGGCCACCAGGACCGTGCCGCGCCACGCGGACCGGGTCCGGGCGAGCTCGTCCACCGCCCCGGCGACCGCGGCGAGATGGAGGTCGTGACCGCAGGCGTGCATCACGCCCGGCACGGTGCTCGCGTAGGCGAGGCCGGTGCGTTCGGTGACCGGGAGGGCGTCGAGCTCGGTGCGGAGCATGACCGTGGGGCCGGCCCCGTTGCGCAGGACGCCGACCAGACCGTGACCGCCGCCGACCTTCCGGGCGACCTCGCAGCCGCTCCTCTCCAGCCCGGCGGCGAGCAGGTCCGAGGTGCGCCGCTCCGCCCCGGAGAGCTCCGGGTGCGCGTGCGCGTCGAGGTACAGCTCCAGCGCCGGGCGCAGGACCTCTCGCGACACCGCGGGGGTCGTGGATCGGGCCGGGGCCGGGGGCGGGGGGCCGGGTGGGGATGCGGGTGTCTCCTGCATGTCATCTCACCTCGTTCCGCTGGGCGGGCCGGTGGTCGTCCCGGCCCGCCGGGCACGTGTGGGGCCGGCTGCGTCAGCCTGCGCCGCCCCGGCTTCAGGAATGCGGCGTTCCGCTGTCAGGGGGTGCCAGCGGTCTGACAGCGGAACCGCGGCCGATCTGACAGTGGCGCCCGTTGCAATGGAGTCAGTGCAGGGGAACGCCGCCGGAGCCGCCGGCCCGTCCCCGGGACCCAAGGGAGAAGACCATGGCCCCCAAGACCGAGCTCGCCACCCTCGCCGACGAGATCCTGGAGCTGGAGTCGGAGACCTTCGAGATCTCGGACTACTCGGACGCCGCGGAGGTCGTGCTGGCCGGTTCGACGTCCTGCTCCTCGACCTCGACCTGCTCCAGCACCACCAGCACCACCTCCTGCAGCGCCTGACCTGTTCACCGGTCGCGCGTTCTTCGCCGGACCGCAGGCCCTCTCCGTGCCGTGAGCGCGGAGGGGGCCTGTGTGCTGTCGGCCCGGACGCACCGGTCACCGGCCCGGATTCACCGGTCACCGGCGCGATCCCGCGGCTCACGGGAAGGGGTGCGGGACGCGCTTGATCGCGGACTCCGGCAGGTCGTCGGCCCGTCTGCCCGCGGCCCGCGGCGCGGTGCGCAGCCGGGGCATGAGCAGGGCGCGCTGCCGGGCCCAGCCGAAGTCCAGCGGCAGCAGCCCGGGGACGAGGGCGGCGACCGTGTGCAGGCCCATGCGGCGCTGCTCCGGGGTGGTCTGGTCGACGGCGATGACGTCGTGTCCGGCGGCGACGAGCTGGTCCCGCAGCAGGTTCAGGTCGTCCAGCAGGTCCCCGGTGCGCGGGCGGTGGGGCTGCCAGTCGGCGAAGGTGTCGGCCAGCGGGCGCACGGCGACCGGTTCCAGGTACTCCCGGGCGTGTTCCGCCATCTCGGGCAGCCCGTACAGCTGGGCATGGTCCTTGAGCTGCCGCACCCGGGTGAAGTCGGCTGCCATGGCGGTGAGTTCGGTGTGGCGCTCGGCGACCTGGTAGGGCAGGTGCGGGATGTAGGTGAGGACTTCGGAGAGCGCGGACTCGACGGTCGCCTCCGGGTCGAATCCGGCGGCGGCGGCGAACGACAGCGTGCCGTATCCGCCGTCCCGGCGCACCGCGAGCGCGGTGACGACGGGGACGGCGAGGTCCATCCGGGTGTCGAAGGCGTGGACGTCGTAGCCGTGCAGCCCGGCCCGGTCGATCATGCTGCGGACTGCCGCGGACCGGCAGGTGGTGAGGTCGATCGCGGTGAGCGCGGTCCGGCCGTGCCAGGCCAGCAGGAAGGCGTCGCGTTCGACGATCTCCAGCAGCCCGTAGAGGATCGCCTCCTCGGGACTGCCGCCGGTGGCACAGCCGTTGGAGCATTCGAAGACGAAGTTGTCCGCCTCCACCCCGGCGCTGTAGTGGGCGAGCCGGGCGGGCACGAGGACCGGCCGGTCGTCGCGCAGGGAGTGGCCCCAGACCCACGGGATGGGCCGGTCCGGATCGAACGGGGAGACCATCGGGTCGCTCGCGTAGGTCTCGGGGGCGTAGAGACCGCAGGCGGCGGGGTCCAGGGCCCGGTCGGCGAGCCGGGTGTAGCTGTCCACGACGGGCGAGGTGCCGCGCCTGCGGGTGGTGCCCGCGTAGCGTTCCAGGCCCTCCAGGTGGGCGAGGACGCGGCTGGTGTCGTAGCTGTTGGCCTGGCCGCTCCAGGTGACGTCGTTGAGACCGGCGTAGCCGCGGACGAAGTGGGTGCCGGCGGCGGGTGCGGTGGTGGTGGACGTCGGGTTGATCCAGAGGTCCGAACCGAGGGTGCCGCAGACCGGGTTGACGAGCGCGGCGGTCGGCAGGGGGTAGGAGGACAGCGGCCGGAGCCGGTAGCCGTCCGGGTCCGGTTTCGGGGTCGGGCCGAGGTGCATGCGGGCCGCGTCGGCGGTGTCGGGAACCTCCTGGACGCAGGAGGGGCACAGCGGTTCGGGCAGGATCGGGAACGTCGCGGTGGCGAGGGTCACCAGGTCGATCCGGCTGACCCGGGGCAGGGCGCGGTCGGCGGGGGTGGCGTCGGGCAGGTCGTGGCCGCCGCCGAGGACCGCGCGGTAGAGGGCCCAGACCGCGTCGGTCGCGTAGTCGGTGAGGACCGGCCAGTGGACGGCGCCTTCCGGGCGCCGTCCGAGCTCCAGCGCCTCGCGCTCGGAGCGGCTGCGCAGCCGCTGCCAGCGCATGGCGAGGCACTGTCCGCAGGCGGTGGTTCCCGGCTCGCCGCCCCAGGGGCCGATCAGTACGGCGCGGGAGGTGAGCTGGACGTTGGCGGCCGGGCGGAGGCCGACGTACGGGTCGGGGCTGCCGAAGCCGAGTGTGTCGGCGGCGCCGAGCGGCACGACGCACGGCGCCGGCAGGCCCGCCGGGTCGGGAAGCTCCCGGTGGCGGCGGGCGAGGGCGTCGTGCAGGGCGGCGCGGGCCGCTTCCAGCGGGGTCTCGCCGCGCACCGGCGGTGTGGCGGGGGCGGTCGCCGTCGTCATGACTTGTCGCTCCAGCGGAAGGTCTTGAGCGCGATCGCGCACAGGACGACGGCGAAGCCGGTGAGGACCACGCAGGCGAGGCCGATGTCGCCGGTGGTGCCGCCGCCGGTGAGGGCGCCGGAGATGCCGTCGTTGAGGTAGCGCAGCGGCAGCACCCGGGAGAGGTTCTGCATCCAGTCCGGCATCGCGTCCAGCGGGAAGAAGGAGCCGGACAGGAACGCCATCGGGATCATCAGGCAGTTGGCGACGGCGGCGACTGCCTCGGGGGTCTTGGCGTAGCTGCCGACGATGACGCCCAGGGCGAGGAACGCGGTGATGCCGAGCACCAGGACCGGAAGGGCCAGCGGCCACCGGCCGTCGAGCCGGAGGCCGAACGCGGGCAGCAGCGCGACGGCCACGAAGACCACGGCCTGGACCGCGCCGATGCCGAGCGCGAGGACGTACCGGGAGGCGAGTACGGCGGAGACCGGCGTCGGGGTCATCCGGATGAGGCGCAGGATGTCGTCGCGCCGCCACTGCATGAGGACGAAGCCGACGCCGAACACGGCGGCGTTGCCGACGCCCCAGGACAGCACGCCGGGGGCGATGTAGTTGATGTAGGGCAGGCCGCTCTCCTCGACCGTCTTCCCGTGGAAGATCAGTCCGAAGACGACGAGGAAGATGAGCGGGAAGGCGAAGGTGAAGAAGAGCGTGGTCTTGTCGCGCGTGTAGGCCCGGTATCCGGCCTTGCTCAGCGCCGCGTATGCGCTCATCGAGGGGTGTCTCCGTATCACTGCTGGGGATCGTTGCGGGGGTGGGGGCGGCGGGCGGGGGCGGCCCGGTCGCCGGGGGTGCGGCGGTCCGGCGACCGCTACCGGCCCGGCGCGTCCGGGGCGCCGGAGGTGTCGGCCGGGGCGCCGGTGAGCGCGAGGTAGACGTCCTCCAGGTCGGCGGTGCGCGTCTGGACGCCCCGGAGACCGGCGAGTGCGTCGATCGCGGCGAGCACCTTGCCGGATTCGAGGGTTTCCAGCACCAGCGCGCCGGGCTCCTCGGTGACGGCGTCGACCCCCTCGATGGCCCGTGCCTGGGCGAGGGTGATCCGGTCGTCGGGAACGACCAGCCGGGTGGTGGGTGCGGCGGCGGCGATGAGGTGGGCGGGGCTGTCGAGGGCGACGACGGCACCGTCGACCATGATGGCGACGCGGTCGCACAGGGCCTCGGCCTCGTCGAGGTGGTGGGTGGTGTAGATGATGGTGCGGCCCTCGCCCTTGAGGTCGCGCAGCACCTGCCACAGCGCGCGCCGGGCCTGCGGGTCGAGGGCGGCGGTCGGCTCGTCCAGGAAGATCACTTCGGGTTCGTGGACGAGCGCGGAGGCGATGGCGAGGCGCTGGCGCTGACCGCCGGAGAGGTCGTCCACCCGGACGTCCCCCTGCTCGGTGAGGCCGACGGAGGCCAGGGCCCGGTCGGCCGCCGCGTCGTCGGTCCGGTAGAGGGCGGCCATGGTGCGCAGGTGTTCGCGGGCGGTGAGGCGGACGAAGAACGCCGAGGTCTGGGTCTGCACGCCGAGCCGGGGCAGCAGGGCCGGGTTGCGCGGCCAGGGGCTGGTGCCGAGCACGGTGACCGTGCCGGAGTCGGCCCGGCGCTGCCCCTCCATGATCTCGACGAGGGTGGTCTTGCCCGCCCCGTTGGGGCCGAGCAGTCCGAAGAACTCGCCGCGCCGCACGGTGAACGACACCCCGTCCACGGCGTGCCGGTCGCCGTACGTCTTGCGTACGCCGTCGAGGGCGACGGCGGGCGCGGACCGGTCGTCGTCCGGGCCTGCCTGGTTCCCCGGGGAGGCGGAGGGGGCGGTGGGGGTCATGGAACTCTCCTTGTGCGCCGCTGATCGGCGTTCTGGTGGGTCGGGCCTGCGGGGGTCAGGTGGTGAGCAGATGGTGGGCCGCCGCGACGAGGGCGGCCAGGACGGCGGCGGGCACCAGCACCGCGACCAGTCCGTAGACGCGGTACGCGATCCGGGCGCGGCGCGGGTAGTCCGCCGCGGCCGGGTCGCGGCGGACGGTGAGACGCAGGTGGGCGACGGTCGAGGTGGCCAGTTCGGTGGCCCCGCACAGCTGACTGGCGATGCGGTAGCCGTCGAGCGGCGGGAGCGGGACGAGCATGGCCAGTGCCTGCACGCTGCCCAGGAGCAGCAGCGCGCCGAGTGCGTCATGGGTGGCGGCGTCCAGGGGGGCGAACAGCCACAGTGCGCAGAACGGGAGCAGGAACAGCAAGTTCATCACGGCGCCGGCCAGTGCCGTCTGGATGCGTTGCCAACGGGAGCCAAGATAGAGGTAGTTGTCGACCGTGCAATACATGATGATCACGGGCAGCCGCCACCGCAGTCCAATTTCGGCCACCGTGCCGCCATGGTGCCGGGCGACCACCCCGTGGGCCAGTTCGTGCAGCGCGGTACTGAACCAGAGCAGTGTGGCGGTTCCCACCAGCAGCACCGGATTGGCGAACAACTCCCTTGCGGCATCGAGCAGTTCGCCAGCCCGGAGGGCGACCACCGCCTCCATCGCCAGCACCAGCGCCAGCAGCGGCACCAGCCAGCCGGGCGCCAGCAGGAAGCCGACCGCCCGGTGCAGCCGGTCGGTGGTGGCGTCCGCGTCGGCGACCAGCCGGATGCTGCCGCGCAGCAGCCCGCGCTCCGGGTCCGTGCGCCCGGCGGACCTCGCGGGGGCGGATGCCGGCCCGTCGGCAGGGCGGGCGGGGGCCCCGGCCAGCAGCCCGCGCGTGCCCAGCATCCGCAGGATCTGCTGCCAGCGCGCGGCGTCGAGCCTGCGGCCGTACTCCCGCGCGTACTCCTCGCCGATCTCCGCCAGGCTGCGGCTTCCGTCCATCCGGGCGATCAGGAAGTGCTCCTTGGGTCCGACCCTGAAGGAGCCGCCGCCGACCGTGTCCTTGATCAGATGCACCGTCGCCGCGCCGTGCAGCAGCGCGTCGCTCAGCAGGACCTGCGGGCCCAGTTCGGGCCGGTACTCGGCGAGGCCCTCGACGGCCCCGGGCGGGGCGGCGCTCATCCCGGCTCCCTCAGCGCCCGGCCCAGGACGTGCGCGAGGTACGCCTCGTCGCGGATGGTCACATGCAGCCGGTTGTTGGTCATGTGCATGTATGGCGAGAGGAGCAGCGGCAGCGCGACCGCCGGATCGGTGACCCGTTCGTCGCGCTCCCCGTCCCAGGACCGGAACACCAGATCCCCGTTGAGCGTCAGCTCCACTGCTCGTCGCCGGAGTTCGGCGCAGTGCTCGGCCCATCCGGCCAGGAAGCCGGGCAGCCGCGCCGGGTCGTCCCCACCGGTCCCGACAGCCGTGTCCCCCGGTTCGGCCGGTTCGGCGACGGCGGCGCGTATGCGGGCGAAGCGGGAGGCCAGGCCGGGCGCCATGGCGGCGTAGTTGCGGTCGTACTCGTCGCTGCCGATGAAGCCGGTGCCCGGGAACGCCTTGTGCCAGAACTCGTAGTAGCTGTCCAGGTAGCCGGCGAGTTCCGTGCGGTCGGGCAGGAACGCGGCCGACATCACCATCATCAGCTGGGCGGAGGTGCCGAGCAGCACGGTGCGCAGATGGAGGTTCTTTGTCCGGAACGCGTCGATGACCAGGTCGCTGGAGTGCCGGAAGTGCCATTCGGCCAGCTCGATCCCGGCCGGTCCGCCGTACTTGCCGTACTCCGGCTCGTACGGTTCGGCACTGCGCGAGTTGTTCGGGCGCAGCCGCATGCGGCCCGCTTCGTCGGTGTAGTGACCGCGTTCGGCACCGGGGAACTCGATGTCGAACAGGGTGTTGTAGAAGTCGTTGAGGAAGCCGGAGTCCACCTCGTACAGGGCGGGGCGTTCGGTCAGGAACGTGTCCACCGCCGCCTGGGTCCGGCGCCGGACCTCGGCCTCCGCCTCCGGGGCGGCGGGCTTGATCCGGAGCCGGACGTGCGGCCCCTCCAGCCAGTAGTTGATGAAGAAATAGCCGTCGATCAGGCCGTCCGCCTCCAGTTCCTCGATCAGCGGGCGCACGCACTGCGTCAGCATGGGGCGGGGGTTGGCGGCGTAGAAGACGTGCGTGGCCTGCCAGGCCCCCGCCCGGTCGGTCCCGGTGGCGGCCGGCGTGGGCGGCGCTGTGCTCATGACGGGTTGCTCCTTTCGGCGGGGGCGGCGGTCTCCACCGCGAGTTCGGCGACGTGGCGGCCCCGGCCGGAGACGGTGTGCAGGCCGTCCTCGTCGGGGAGCATCTCCCGGAACACGACCCGTGCCCCGGTCGTCTTGATCAGGGCCTCGAACGCGGCCAGCGAGAGCGGGCTGTCGAAGTCGACGTAGGAGGGTTTGGCGCCGGTCGCGCCCCGCGCCCCGCTGTCGGCGACGGTCGCGAAGACCCGGTCCGGCAGCCCGTGGGCGCGGCGGAACGCGTGCCAGCCCAGGAACCACGCGTCGTCCGCGTCGGCCGGTGCGCGCAGCGGCAGTTCGGCTGCGGGCGCGCTCCAGCTGCGCCGGGCGAGCACCACGCTGCCGTGCCGGACCCGCGGCCTGCCGGTGACCCCGTTCACCGGCACGCCCTCGGGGACGCCGCCCCAGACGTTCAGCGGGGACATCGAGGTCGGCGAGAGCAGGAGCAGGGTGCGGGGCAGTTCCGGCAGGGCGAGCGGGACGAGGTAGCCGAGGTAGACCGGCACCACTTCCTTGCCCAGCCGGGTGGAGCGCAGCACCAGGCGGTCGGTGTCGCGGTCGTGGACGAGGTGGAGGTCGTCCAGGT
Organism: Streptomyces sp. NPDC056061; assembly: GCF_042266885.1. NCBI lineage: Bacteria > Bacillati > Actinomycetota > Actinomycetes > Kitasatosporales > Streptomycetaceae > Streptomyces > Streptomyces sp. NPDC056061. The sequence continues at coordinate 17,711 of NZ_JBHJWQ010000006.1, forward strand.
GGATCCGGTTCCCCTCCGGCAGGGTGCCGCGCTCGCCGGGGCAGACGATCTCGTACTCGGTGAGCCGGCCGTGCAGGTTGAGGTTGCTGGTGACGGGCCCGCCGGTGACCTCGGCCAGGACGGCGCCGTCGGGCAGCAGGTCCGCGGTGGCGGCGAGGAGCTGCTCGTCGAGGCCGTCGAAGAGGTGGGTGAACCTGCTGAACGGGAACGACACCCCGCCGTAGGAGCGGTTGAGCACGACCAGCGGATCACCGGGCCGGTCGGCGATCTGTACATGGTGCGCGAGCGGGGCGAACTCACCGCGCACGGTGGCGAGTTCGGCGGCGACCTCGTCCAGGAGGGCGTCGTCCACCCGGATCTCCGCGTCACCGGGCCCCGACCGGTCCCCCGGGTTCGTCTCCCAGGCCGCCCACAGGGCACGCATCCGCTCCACGAAGGTCTGCCGGGCGGTGTCGAGCGCCTTGAGCTGCGGCAGCGAGAGCCAGTTCTCCTCGGGGACGTAGCTGCCGTCCGCGTCGAACGTGGTGCGCTTCGCGGTGAACGACATGTACTGGTCGAAGAAGTCCTCGTGGAAGTCGTGGACCAGTTTCAGCAGGTCGTCGCAGCGCCCGCCACGCCCGTACCGGGCGAGGAAGAACCCCTTGAACGTGATGCGCTGCGGCAGCGTCAGGTCGAAGGCGGGCAGCACCCGCTCCACCGCGCCGAGCGGTCCGGCCGCCAGTTGCTCCCAGGCGGAGGCGGACAGTTCGGTGTGCCGTCCGGCCGCCACGTCCTCGTAGAGGAGGGTCTGCGGGACGCGCGCCCCGTCCACGCCGAGTTCCTCCTCCTGGAGGGTGCGCAGCGAGGAACGCAACTCGCCCATCAGCGCACGGCGTTCGGCCGGATCCGCGTCGGCGAACCGCTCGATGCCGGACGCCGGTTCCTCCAGGCGGTCGGCGAGCCGGCCGGCCCAGGGGCGGCCGAGATCGCGCAGCGAGTGCTGGAGGGCGCGCAGCGGGTCGGTGTCGTGGACCTCGGTGCGCAGGCACGGCACCTGCACCATGCCGATGTCGAGGAGCGCCCGGAGGTACTGGGCGCACTCCTCGGGGTCCGCGTCCCGGTCCTTCGCGAGCCAGTCGGCGAGTTCCCCGTACCGGAGGGTGCCGCGTTCCTCGAACAGGCCGAGGAGGCGCTCCAGGGTGCCGCTGCGGCGCAGGAAGAACAGCCGGTCCTTCACCGCGTCGAAGGTGACGGCGGTGTCCTCGTCGCCCTGGGTGACCCAGCGCCGCACGTAGCGGACCCGGTCGTCGTCGCGGCCCCAGCCGGAGGCCGGAGCGACCGGCAGGTCGGCCCGGCGCACCGGGTCGGCGATCACGGCCTCGGTGAGCCGGCCGACGGCGGCGACGTTCAGCCGCAGCCGGCCGTCCCACACGTCCTCGACCCGGACCCGCAGGCTCTGTTCCCCGCCGCCTTCGCCGCCCTCGCCGAAGGTGCCGAGGGCGACCCCGGTGAAGGTGGAGAACGGGCTGGTCTTGCACGCCGTGCGGTACAGGTACGAGAGCAGCGAGCGCTCGATCTTGCGCTGCTTCTTGTCCGGTGGCACGGCGGCGTCGGAGCGCACGTAGGTGTCGAGTTGCGCGTCCAGGACCGGGGAGGCGAGCGGCAGCGCCCTGCGCAGCCGCTCCTCCCCCGCCAGGGCGCGCAGGTGTCCGCGGGCGCGGGCGGTCTCCTCGGCGAGCAGGGCGGCGCCCGCCGCCCGCTGCTCCTCCAGGCGGCGCCGGGCGGCGAGCCAGCCGGTCAGCGCCTCCCCGGCCGCGTCGCCCGCCGGTCCGAGGCCGCGCACCAGGGCGAGGGCCCGTTCGACGGCCTCCGGGCGGGGCAGCCGGTTGTTGAAGATGTCGCGGCGCAGCGCGAGCAGGGTGCGGCGCAGCGTCTCGTCGTCGCTGCCGCCGACGAGGTCGTGGAGCAGGTCGCCGAGCCGTTCGCCGTCGGCGCGCACCCGCTCGGTGGTGTGCAGGACGTCGTCGGCCCAGCGTCGGCTGTCCGGGCAGCGCAGGCCCCGCACGCTGTCGACCGGCAGCCCGGCGACCCGCAGCATGAAGCGGGGGCGGGTGACGGCCGCGGGTGCGGCGGTGGCCGGGTGGTCCGGCGTCATGGCGGGGTCTCCCCTTCTCGTTCCGGTCGTCTGGTGGTGCTCACGGGGCGGGCGTGCTCACGGCCCGGGGAGCGGCAGGGAGCGAGCTCCCGGGGTCGTCAGGGCCTGCCGGGTGGCCCCCGGTCGGTCGGGGGCCACCCGGCGGGCCCTCACGCGATCTCGTACCGGAAGTCGGCCGGGGCGGGCCGCTCGTTGCCGATCATCATGATCAGCAGCGGGGCCTCGCCGGTGCCGTCGAGGCCGAGTTCCTCGATGTACGAGATGTTGTCGAAGCCGAGCGCGACGCCGCAGCCGACGCCGACGGCGGACGCGGTGGTGTAGGCGGTCTGGGCGATCGCCCCGACGGTGGCGTTGACCAGGCGGTATCCGCGGTCCCCGACGGCGTCGAGGACGGCGTCGGTGCGGACGGTCGGCACCAGGACGGCCGCCGCCTGCTCCAGGTTGTAGTTCGACAGGAAGTAGTTCTTCTGGAGGAAGGCGCCCGGCGCACCGGCCTTCACCAGGCGCAGGGCGTGCGCGTCGGGGTCGTACTCGTACGCCCCCGGTTCGATGCCGTCGACGTGGCCGACGAACGCGTAGAGCTTCGCCAGCCGCTGTCCGCCGCTGTCCCCGCCGATCCGCGAACCGGCCACCGAGGCCGCCAGGCAGGAAGCCAACTGCTCGGCGGTCATGGGGTGCTGGGCATCGAAGCGGCCGAAGCTGCTGCGGCGGGCGCGCAGCGCCGTGCGGACGTCGGTGGCGAGCGGCGGGCACGGCGGCAGCGCCGTCACGGGGCGGTCCGGGACGGCGGGGTGCGCGGCGGCCGGGGCGAGGGACTCGGGGGCGGGGCGGTCGGTGGCCCCGGAGGCCGTCACTGCCTGCATCCGCCGCAGCGCGTCGAAGGTGAGGACGGTGCGCGAGCGCTCCCGGTCGCGGTGACGCACCGCCACCGACGACGGGGCCGGGGAGACGGGGCGGGAGGCGGCGGAACCGGCCCACTTCAGCGGGACGACGGCGAAGACGCCCTCCTCCGCCGTGTCGACCCCGAGGAGCCGCCCGAGCCGTTCCTCGTCGAACCAGAGCGCGGGCTCGACGGACAGCCCGCGCGCCCCGGCCCACATCCGCCAGGTCTGCACGCACGCGCCGAGGTCCATGGTCACGGCGTGGAAGGAGAAGTTGTTGTACTTGAAGGCGTTCTGCCAGTACTTGATGGACAGGACGAGGTACTGGTCGGTGTCCGGGCCCGGGGCGCCGTCGCCGAGCGCCGCCCGCACCTCACCGGTCACGTCGCCGGTCAGCAGCCGCCGCATGGCGTGGTGCCGGGTGGAGTAGTAGTGCACCCCGGGCGGCACCGGGCCGCCGGCCCCGGAGACCCAGTGCACGGCGACCGGGTAGAGGCCGCCGCCGGAGGCGGTGCCCCGGGACCAGTTGGCGAGCGGGTAGAACGGCAGGGCGTTCAGGTCGGTGTTGGCCTGGACGCCGAGACGGCGGCCGGTGAGCCCGTAGGAGTCGCGGAGCATCCCGGACAGCAGCGCCAGGTCGAACGCGCCGTCCCCGCCCGCGTCCGGGGCCAGGCCCCGGTCCAGGTCCGCGTGGGCCGGGTAGTCGCAGTCGGGCAGCGGCATGCTGTCGGTGCCGGGGTAGAACTTCGTCTTGCGCGGGCCGTCCGACCAGTTCGGCACGAAGTCGGCGGGGTCCATCGGGACCCGGCCGCGATGCAGGATCGCGGTGGCGTATTCATGGGCGTACCCCATGGCGGGCTCCTCGGTCACGGGAAGGGGTGCGGGGCGGTCGGCGGGCCGGTGGGCGCGGGCGGCCGACGGCCCCGGTCGGTCGGCGGTCATGGGAAGGGGTGCGGGGCCGGGTTGAGGTCGGCGTCGGTCAGATCGCGGTCGCGCAGCCCGGCGGCGCGCAGCGCGGTGCGCAGCCGGTCCATGCCGAGGGCGCGCTGCCGGCTCCAGCCGAAGTCGATCGGCAGCAGCCCCGGCACCAGGACGCTGACCGTGGTCAGGCCCAGTGCGCGCTGTTCCGGCATGGTCTGGTCGACGACGATCACGTCGAACCCGGCGGCGGTGACGGCGTCCACGCACCGGGTCAGGTCCTCGCGCAGGTCGTCGGAGACCGGCGGCACCGACCCGTCGCCGTACAGCGCGTCGAAGGACCGCTTCGGCGGGCGGGGCGCGCCGGGTTCGCCGATCAGGAAGTGCGCGTGGTGGCCCATCTCGGGCAGGCCGTAGACCAGCGGGTGGTCGTGCAGCGCCTCGACCCGGTGGAAGTCGGCGGCCATGGCGCGCAGCCGCTCCCCGTCGCGCTCCGTGCGGTGGGGCAGGTTCACCGCGTCGGTGGCGATCTCGCAGAGCGCCCCGGCGAGCGCGGCCTCCGGGTCGAGCCCGGCCCCGGCGCCGAAGCACATCAGGCCCGGCCCGCCGTCCCGGCGCACCGCCACCCCGGTGACGACGGGGATCGGGAAGCTGATCCGGGTGTCGAAGAAGCGGGCCTCGTAGCCGTACATCTCCAGCCGGTCGACCATCTGCCGGGTGGCGGGGCGGCGGCTGGTCGCCGGGTCGATCTCCGGCAGCGCGGCCCGCCCGTACCAGGTGAGCAGGAAGGCGTCGCGCTCGACGACCTCCATCAGACCGAAGTAGACCGCTTCCTCCGGGCAGCCGCCGGAGGCGCAGCCGTTGGAGCTCTCCTGGACGAAGCGGTTCTCCAGGCCGGGGGCGTGGTAGTACGTGAGGACCTCGGGCACCAGGATCGCGCGCCCGTCGCGCAGCGACCAGCCCTGGACCCAGGGGACCGGGCGGTCGGGGGTGAACGGGGCGACCCGGGGGTTGGCGCGGTGGAAGGCGTCCGAGTACAGGCCGCACACCCGCGGGTCGAGCGCGTGCTCGCCGCGGGCCCGCAGGGCGTTCAGGGAATCCGTCGTCCCGGCCCGCTTGGCCCGGGACCGCATCCCCGCGTACCGCTCCAGCCCCTCCAGCACCCCGATCCGCATGCTCTCGGCGTAGGTGTCGGCGTGGCCGCCCCAGAACGTCTCGCGCAGGTAGTCGCCCGAGCGCATGGAGAAGCAGCCGATGGCCGCGGAGGTGGAGGTGGAGGAGACGTCCTGGACGACGGACGGGCCGAGCGAGCCGCACACCGGGTTGGCGTAGGGCTCCACCGGCAGGTCGTACGTCTCGATGTCCCGGACCCGGAAGCCGCCGGGGCGGCGCTTGGGCGCGGGACGCAGGACGAGTTCGGCGGCCTCGGCGGTGTCGGACTCGGTGACCCCGCAGCGCGGGCACTCGGGGTCGGGGACGAACGGGTAGTGCCGGACCGTCAGCGTCTCCAGGTCCACCAGGTGCACGGCCGGGCGGACCCCGGTGTCCGGTCCGGCCCCGGCGAGCCTGGCGGCGACGAGTCCGGCGACGGCGTGCGCGGCGAACGGGGTCGGGTACGGGGACTCACCGGCCGCCCGGGTGCCCGAGCCGAGCTCCAGCGCCTCCCGCAGCGCGACCGAACGGACCGCCTGCCAACGCCGTTCCAGGCACCGGGCGCAGACCCGCCCGGCGGCTCCGGGGCCTTCGGGGGCCCCGGACGGGCCGACGGGTGCGAAGGGACCGACGACGACGTGCCGGCCGTAGAACCGCACGGGCACGGCGTCCCCGGCACCGGGGCGGTCGGTGCCGCCCGCGTCCGCCGGTTCACCGGCGAAGGCGTCGTGCACCCCGAGCGGGGCCACGTCCAGCGGAGGCGGCGTGCCGTGCCGGGCCAGCGCCTCCCGGAGCGCCGCCGCGAACACGTGCGCGGTCCGGGTCGGCGCGGGGATCTCCCGGACCGAGGTATCAGCGGGCATCGGAGCCGCCCTCCGCGTTCGCCGTGCCCGCCGCACCGCCGTCGACGGTCAGCAGCACCCGGGCGGTGCTGATGCCGCCCGCCGCGAGGTCGGCCGGGGTGGTCGGCACGTACAGGGCGTCGCGGCCCGCGGCCCGGAGCGCGTCGAGGACCGCGTCGAACGTGGTCGCGGGCCCGTCCACCGCGACCGGCGAACCGGCCACCGCGACGCTCGCCGCGGCGAGGTCCCGGACCAGCGGGTCGCCCATGTCCACCACCGTCCCCGGGTCCTCGGCGGCGAGCTGCGCCTGCCCGAGCAGGTCCCGCAGCGCCGCACAGGCCGCCGCCCGGCGCGAGAGCCCCGCACCGACCGCCCAGCGTCCCCGCGCGTTCCCGCCCTCGGCCTCCCGGGCCAGCACCGCGTGGGCCGTGGTGCGCCCCTCCTCGCCCAGGTCCAGCAGCTCCACCGCCAGGTCCAGGTTGGCGGCGGACTTCAGCAGGAACACCAGCTCCGGGTCGTCGCCGTCGGCGGCGACCGGGCGTACGTCGGTGGCGCCCCGGACGGCCCGCAGCAGTGCGTCGTGCGCCAGCGCCGACATCAGGCCGGTGCCCGCCGCCTCCCGCGCGTCGGCCCCGGCCCCCGAACCGGCGGCCGTCGCGAGGTGGACGCGGTCCCGGTTGTGCGCGCCGAAGGACCGCACGGCCGCGGCGGGCACCCGGACCGGGTCCTTTCCGGTGAGCGAGGTGGCGACCGTCCAGGTGTCCGGGAGCGCCCCGGTGCCGCCGCCGGTGGTCAGCGCGTCCGGGCCGAGCACCCGGTCCGTGCCCCCGCCCGCCGCCGGGTCGAGCGGCACCAGGTGCTCGACGTACGCGATCGCCGCCGTGTACAGGGCCCGCATCCGCGCGCCCGCCAGGTGGTGCACGTCGAAGGCGGCGATCCGCCGCCGCGCCCCGGCCCCGAGCGCCACCTCGACCCGGCTGATCTTCAGCGGGGTCTGGGTCAGCGCCTCGTCGTCCCAGCTCCGGAAGATCCCGGTGTGCGGGCGCACCAGGGCCGCGCTGTGCCGGTTCAGCTCGTCGACCAGGTCCTCGGCGTCGCGGGCGGTCTCCACGGTCGCGGTGACCGGCAGTGCCAGGCCGTCGGGCAGGTCCGCGGCGGGCCCGCGGTCGTCCGGGCCGGTGCAGCGTGCGCAGCGGGGGTGCGGGCCGACGGGTTCGGACATCACGTCCAGCGAGGCGAGGTCCTGGATCAGGACCTGCCGGTCGGTCTCCGCGGGCAGCGCGCCGGTGGTGAGGCGGAAGATCTCGTAGCCGAGGAGGTTGCCCACCATCGCGGCGATGGGCCCGGACAGGGTGTTGGCAGGTGCGGGGACCGCGCCCGCCGCCTGGCTCCACAGCTCGGCCGCCGCCCCGGCGTCCACGTTGCCGCCCAGCCGCAGCACGGCGCAGGACCAGCAGCCGGTGGAGGCGGCGGTGGCCAGCGGGCCCACGACCAGGCGCTCGCCGAACAGCCAGGCGGGGATCAGGGTCCGCCCCTGCGGCACTCCGGCGGCGAGCAGCCGGTGGGTGCGCGGCCCGGCCCCGGGGCCGGTCACCACGACGACGTCGTACCCGTCCAGTTCCGCCCAGCCGGCCCCCGGACCCGCGGTGATCCGGTCGGCGCGCGCGGCGGCCCGGCCCGCCTCGGCCGCGACGTCGCCGAACTCCGTGGTCGTGCCGATCCGCACGCACCCGTTGCGCAGCAGGCTCAGCGCGCACCAGCGGGCGATCTCGTCGTCGCCGAGCACGGCGACCCGGGTGGCGCGGAACCGGGCGAAGCGTTCGGCCGCGCCGTCGGCGTAGTGGTCGAGGTAGGCGATCTGCGCGGCGAACCGTTCGGCGACCTCGTCCGGCACCGCCTCGGGCCCGGTGCCGGGCTCGGGCACGTCGCGGGCGAACTCCCGTGCGTACAGCGTCTTGACGAGTTCCGCGGCCATCGCCCGCTGGGCCGGTCCGAAGCCCGCGCAGAGGTCGGCGAGCCGGTGGTGGCCGGTCAGGTGCGGGACGACGAGCGAGGCGAAACGGTAGGCGGTGCGGCTGGCCAGGTGGAACCCGCCGTCGGCGTTGTGGAAGAGCACCCCGCCGGGGGTCTCGGTGAACAGCACGTCCCGGCGGATGCGCGGACGGGTCGTGGCCAGCGCGTCGAACGTCGCGGTTCCGGGGACATCCTGCGCGCCCCCGGGTGCGGGCGCTGCTGCGGTGTCGGCCGTCCGGGCGGGCTCGGGGGCGCGTTCGGCGGTCTCGGCGGTCTCGGCCATGGGGGTCTCACACCTTCTCTGTGCGGCGGATGCGTTCCTGGTCGGTTCTTCGTGCGTGGGCGCGGAGCAGTGCGTGGATCCGGTACGGGCCGGGCGGGCCGTCCTCCAGCAGCCCGGCGTCGGCGAGCCGTTCCAGGGCCGCTTCGGTGACGTCCGGGACGTCGTCGGCCGTGAAGGTGCCCCCGGTGCCGGCGGCGGCCCGGAGGAAGACCTCGGACAGCCGTGGGTCGAGCCGGTTCAGGGCCCCGTCCAGGACGGCGGTCACCGACAGGCTCGGGGAGTCGGTGAGGGCGAGCCGGGCCAGCGGGTCGTCGCCGAGCCAGTCGACGGCGTCGCCGAGCCGCAGGGCGGGGCGGGTCAGCAGCCGGGCCGTCAGGATGCGCAGGGCGAGCGGGAGGTGGCCGCAGAGCTCCGTCAGCCGGCGGGCCGCGTCCGGTTCCGCCCCGACGCGTTCGGGGCCGAGGACGGAGACCAGCAGCGCGTACGACTCGGTGCCGGTGAACACGGAGAGCCGGTGCACCCACCCGCCGTGCGTGGCGACGAGTCCGGCGAGGCCCATCCGGCTGGTGACGATCACCGCCCCCTGCGCCTGGGCGACGGCGGGCAGCACCGGGCGCACCTGGTCGGCGTCGACGACGTCGTCGAGGACGAGCAGGACGCGTCCGCCGTCCCCGCCGGGGCGCAGGGCGGCCGACGCCTCCGCCGCGATGTCGGCGGGCGGGCGGGCCTCGCCGTCCGGCCGGGTGGCCCGGATGACCGGCCGGCCGCCCGGGAACGCGTCCCGCACCAGGTGGGCGACGTGGTGGGCCAGGGCCGATTTGCCGATGCCGGGCGCCCCCGACACCAGGATGGTGGGCGGGTGCCGGTCGGCGTCGTCGGCGGACGCGGTGAGCCGGGCCGTCATGGCGGCGGTCTCGGCCTCGCGCCCGGTGAAGTTCGGGACCGAGGGGGCCGTGGGCGGCCCGGCCGTACCGGTGGACGCCCCGACGGCGGCGCGCGTCCCGGCGGGAACGGCCGCGGACGGCGGCGGGACCGGGGCCGGGACCAGGGCCGGGACCGGGACCGGGGCCGCGGGCGGGACCGGGGCACCGGCCACCGCGTCCGTCCCCGAACGCCCGGACTCCCCGGCGACGGGCGCCGTCGGCAGCGGGGCCGGGACCGCTGCCGGGACCACCGGCCCTTCGAGCGCCCTCGCGTCGCCGTCGGCGATCCGCACGACGGTACGGGACGGCAGCGCCGCCCGGCCGTCCCCCGGCCCCAGGTCCTCACCGCGCAGGATCGCGAGCTCCAGCTGCTGGAGTGCGGGCGAGGGGTCGACCCCCAGCTCGTCCAGCAGGAACCCCTTGACCCTCCGGTACTCGGCGAGGGCCTGGGTCTGCCGCCCCGTCCGGTAGAGCGCCTCGATCAGCTGCTCGTGGAGCCGCTCGTGGCCCGGGTATACGCGCGTAGCAGTCCACAGTTCGACGAGCGCCTCGCCGTGACGTCCCAGCCCCAGCAGCAGGTCGCAGACCCGTTCCACGCTCCGCAGTCGCTCCTCGGCGAGGCGCGGCACCTCGTCCCGGTGCAGCACGTCGGAGCGCACGTTGGCGAGCAGGGAACCCTGCCACAGCGACAGCGCGTCCTTGAGCTCGCAGAGCTCCGCCTCCGGGTCGTGGGACAGGAGCACCGCGCGGCGCACCTGCTCCCGGAAGCCGAGCAGGTCGAGGGTGTGCGGCTCGGCGGTGATCCGGTAGCCGCCGGGAACCGCCTCGATCGACGTCTCGGTCACCCCGTGCTTGGTGAAGAGCCTGCGCAGCCGCAGCACACAGGTCTGGAGCGCGGCCTTGGCGGTGGCCGGCTGCTCCTCTCCCCACACGGCCCGCTGGAGGTAGTCGGCGGATACGACGGAGTTGGCGTGCAGGAGGAGTGCCGCCAGCAGGATCGTCGGCTTCGACGGCTGGAGCACGACGGCCTCGGGGCCGTCGGTGAGGGTCAACGGGCCGAGCAGCTGAAACCGCATCACCGCGGTCTAGTCCCAGCCGTTGACCAGCTTGCACACCGGTATCGGCCCGGTGGGCAGGTGGAGTCGGACGAGGATCGCCTCCACGTCCGTGCAGACCCGTTCGGCGACGGGCGCGGGCGGCTGCCCGACCGTCGCGGCCTGTGGGGAGGCGGGGGCGGCGGATGCGGCGCCGACCGGGAGCGCGAACGCGGCGAGCGCGAGGCCGGCGACGGCGACGGCGACGGCGCGGGCGACGGCGGCCGGCCGCCGTGAAAGCGAAGAACTGAACACCTTTGTCCCCTTCGGCTGTTGCGTCCTGCCGGGGGTCTCCCGGCAGGACGACCATGCCAGCGGGGAGGGCGCGGGAGCAGGGGCGACCGTGTCAGCTTGTTGCACGGCCCGCGGCAGCTTCGTGCAACCGGGCGCCCCCGCCCCGGAGCATCCGGTACGCCGCGCAACGCGCGCCCGGCCGGGCCCCGGGCCGGGCGCGGACACGACACCGGCCCCGGGGTGTTTGGAGGAACACCCCGGGGCCGGCCAGTCATCCTACGTCGGCGGTGTCGCCGCGCGGTTCTCGCGTCACTCGGACGCGATCGCGTTCAGGACGTTCATCCTGCCCGCCCGGAACGCCGGTACCAGGGCGGCGAACAGTCCGACGAAGGCCGAGGCGACGAAGACGGTGAGGATCGTCGGCCACGGGATCTCCAGGACGCCGAGGCCCTCCAGGGCCAGCAGCTTCTGGGCCGCCGTGCCCCAGCCCATGCCCAGCCCGAGGCCGAGCAGGGCCCCGAAGACCGCGATGACCACCGACTCCAGGCGGATCATCCGGCGCAGCTGGCGGCGGGAGAGACCGATGGCGCGCATCAGGCCGATCTCCCGGGTCCGCTCGACCACCGACAGGGCCAGGGTGTTCACCACGCCGAGCACCGCGACGACGATCGCGAGCCCCAGCAGCCCGTAGACGATGTTCAGCAGCTGGCCGATCTGGTCCTCCACCATCTCCTTGAAGTCCGCCTGATTGCGCACCTCGTACTGCGGGTACGGGGCGAGGGCCTTCTTCAGCGCGGCGTACGCCTCCTTCTCCTTGCCGTCCACGGCCTTGGCGAACATGAGCATGTTGTCCGGCATGGCGTCGGCGGGCAGGTACCGGGCGGCGGTCGCGGTGCTGACGTACATCGAGTTCGCGTCGACGGTCGCGTCGTCCGAGGTGATCGCGGCGACCTTCAGCTTCGCCGTCTCACCGCCCGTGAACGCGACGGTGATCCGGTCGCCCACCTCGACGTGGTGGTCGGCGGCGAACTTCTCGCCGACCGACATGGCGTCCGGGCCGTACGCGTCGTCGATCTTCCCGGCCACCGTCTCGCGGCGGAGGTCGTCCGGGTACGTGGGGTCGGCGGCGGACAGGCGCGCACCCTTCTCGACGGCGCCGTCCGGGGTGGTGAGCCGGGCGCCGACGACCTTGTACCCGGTGAAGTGCTCGATGCCCGGCGCGGACTTCACGGCCTTCACCGCCTGGTCCACCAGGAGCGCGCCCGCACCCCCCGTCGGCTGGATGATGAAGTCGGCACCGACCGACTTGTCGAGTTCCTCGGTGGCCGAGGCGACCATGGAGGAGCCGACGACCGAGAGGCAGGCCACCAGGGCGAGGCCGATCATCAGGGCGGCGCCGGTCGCCCCGGTGCGGCGCGGGTTGCGCAGGGCGTTGCGTTCCGCGAGTCGTCCGACGGGACCGAAGACCCGCAGCAGGATCATGCCGAGCACCCGGACCACGAGACCGGCCAGCAGCGGCCCGATCACGATGAAGCCGACCAGGCTGAGGACCACACCGACGCCGAGCCACAGCGCGCCCGTGCCCGACTCGCCGGCCCGCGTCGTGGCGTACAGCGCGGCGGCGCCGCCGAGCGTGAGGACCAGGCCGATCACGGCCCGGACCCGACCGGCGCGCACGTCCGCCGGGGTTCCTGCGTCGCGCAGGGCGGCCATCGGGGAGATCTTCCCGGCGCGGCGGGCCGGGATGTACGCGGCGACGACGGTGACGACGATGCCGAGCACGAGGCCGATCACCGGGGTCGCCCAGGTGACGGTGAGGTCCCCGGTGGACAGTTCCATGCCCACGGCGCCCATGAGCTTCATCAGGCCGACGGCGAGGCCGATACCGGCGCCGACACCCAGGACGGAGCCGACGACGCCCAGGAGCAGCGCCTCGATCAGCACGGACCGGTTGACCTGCTCGCGGCTCGACCCGATGGCCCGCATCAGCCCGATCTCACGGGTGCGCTGGGCGACCAGCATCGAGAAGGTGTTGACGATCAGGAAGATGCCGACGAGGAAGGCGATCCCGGCGAAGCCGAGCATCGCGTACTTCATGACGCCCAGGAAGGAGCCCATCGAGTCCTTGCTGGCGTCCATCGCCTCCTTCTGGGTCTGGAGCTCGTACCCGGAGGTTCCGCCGAGCGCCGCGGCCACGTTCTTCTTCAGCTCGGTGTGGGAGACGCCGGACTCGGCGGTCACGAAGACGACGCTGAAGACGCCGGGCGTGCCGAGCAGCCTCTTCTGCGCGGTGGCGGTGTCGAAGTAGACGGCCGCCGCACCGGGGTTGGTGACCTTGAACGTGACGATGCCGCTGATCCTCGTCACGAGGTCGCCGCCGGCGGTGATGGTGCGCAGGGTGTCGCCGAGCTTCAGGTGGTGCTTGTCGGCGGTGTCGGCGTCGACCATCGCCTCGGTCGGGCCGCGCGGCACGTGACCGGAGGTGATCTCCATCGAACGCAGGTCGTTCTTGGTCCAGTTGCGCGCGATCGTCGGCGCGCCCGTGGTCGAGCCGATGTTCTCGTCGTGGCTGTCGACGACGGTGACGGACGTGCTGACGACGGCGCCCTCGGCGTACCGCACGCCGTGCGCGCCGGCCGCCCGCTCGACGGCGGCGGCGGGCACGGTGGCGGGCCTGCCGTTCCCCTGGGGCGGGGCGTCGTCCTCGGGCTTCTCGGGCCTGACGGTGACGTCGGCGGCCGTCGCGGCGAAGAGCTTGTCGAACGTGGTGTTCATGGTGTCGGTGAAGACGAGCGTGCCGCACACGAACGCCACCGACAGCAGGACCGCGACGGCGGACAGCGCCATGCGCCCCTTGTGCGCGAGGAAGTTGCGTCTCGATGTCTTCCAGACGGTCATGACGTCCGCCCGCGCGCGTCGAAGTCCTTCATCCGGTCCAGGACCTGGTCCGCGGTCGGCTGGTGCATCTCGTCGACGATGCGCCCGTCCGCGAGGTACAGCACCCGGTCCGCGTAGGAGGCGGCGACGGGGTCGTGGGTGACCATCACGATGGTCTGGCCGAGTTCGTCCACCGACCTGCGCAGGAAGCCCAGCACCTCGGCGCCGGACCGCGAGTCCAGGTTCCCGGTGGGCTCGTCGCCGAAGATGATCTCGGGGCGGGCCGCGAGCGCCCTGGCCACCGCGACCCGCTGCTGCTGCCCGCCGGACAGCTGGGTGGGCCGGTGCTTCAGCCGACCGGAGAGGCCGACCGTCTCCACGACCTGCTGGAGCCAGGCCGCGTCCGGCCTGCGGCCCGCGATGTCCATCGGCAGCGTGATGTTCTCCAGTGCGTCCAGCGTGGGCAGCAGGTTGAACGCCTGGAAGATGAAGCCGATCCGGTCGCGGCGGAGCTGGGTGAGCTTCTTGTCCTTGAGCCCGGATATCTCCGTCTCGTCCAGGAAGATCTGACCGGACGTCACGGTGTCCAGCCCGGCCAGGCAGTGCATCAGGGTCGACTTGCCGGAACCGGACGGTCCCATGATGGCGGTGAACTGCCCGCGGACGATGTCCACGTCGACGTGGTCGAGGGCGACGACCCGGGTCTCCCCCTCCCCGTACGCCTTGACGACCTGCCGTGCTCGTGCGGCGACGGCCGTACGCCCTCCAGCGCCCCCATGCCTGGGAATGGTCACAGCCGTTGTCACAGTTCTTCTCCTAATTTCGGTCGATGTTCGAGATGTCGCGGCGTACGGGTACAGCGTGAGGTTCACGAGGGGTCCGGCGCGCTGGGGCATGACCCCGACTTCGGGTGGGGTTTTCCCCACCCCGCCCCGTGGCCGGCCGCGTCCGCGGTGTGGCGGTGCGCTGCGGAAACACGCTACGGAACGCCCTGCGACCGCCACGTCGTCCGCCGGGACGAACCGCCCCTCCGTAAAAGTGGGGGCCGGCCCTTAAGGGCTGTCTCCTCGGACAGGGCTGCCGGGAAACATGAGGGCGCCCGCCGGGCTCACGGTCGGTTCCGTGTGCGCGGCGGGCGCCGGTAGATGCGGGCCGGAGCGGTCCTGGATCAGGTGCTCCTCAACCCTGAGGGGATCGACTTCAGTTGGTGCGGCGTCGGCGCTTGCCGACCCCGAGGACGAGTCCACCGGCGGCCGGCAACGCGGCACCGACCCCGAGGAGGGTGAGTGCCTGTGCACCCGTGGATGCCAGCCACCCGGAGGACTTGGAGGCCGACGGAACCGGTCCGGTTCCCGGGACGTTCGGGGTGCCGGGCCCGTTCGGGGCACCCGGTCCGTTCGGGACGCCCGGTCCGGCGGGCTTGCCGTCCGGCGTGATCTTCACCGTGGCACCGGCCTCGGGGGAGAAGACCTCCTTGTCGCCCGACTTCCCGGAGGCCGTTGCCTTGTTGACGGCCTTTCCGTTCGTCACGTCCTTGGCGGTGATGGTGTGCGCCGGGGCGGTGCAGTCCATCGACGCCCCCGGTGCCAGGCTGGTGGCCGGGCAGGCCACCTGGCCCGCGGTGGGGTCCGACACCCTGATGTCGGTGACGGTGCGGGTGCCCGTGCCCCGGTCGCCGCGTCGTAACCCGTATGGAAGACATTCGGGTTCGTCGTACACGTGACAGTGGGCACCGCTGCCCGTGCAGGCCCCGGAGCCCTCCCGGAGTCCGCATGAAAGATCCGCAGCCCTCACGAAATGCCCCGGTGGGACACCCCGACGACACCCGATCGGCATTCGGACGGCCCCCGGGGAACACCCTCGAAGGCCACGCTCCCGAACGACCGCACACAACTACGCCAATCGGCTCGGCAGTTCGAGCCAAGGTCTCCCCAAGCCCGCATACCGACGAGTAATGTTCACGCTTCCGAGCACTCCCCCACCCCGCACTCCTGCCTTGCCGTCCAGCCAGGAACCGAGCCACGCAAGGAGCAGCACCCCCATGTCGCACGGAAACCCCCCGCCCCCGTCCCCCTACTCCTCCTGGCCCGGACGGCCGCAGCAGCAGCCGCCCCGGGGGCACCGGCCCCCGCCCCCGCAGCAGGCCGACTACCTGCTGCCCTGGCAGCGCTCCCGGCCCGAGCCGTTCCCCGGGCCGTACCCGGACCCGCCGCACGGCCCCGCAGCACCCGGCACCGCCCCGGCCGCCGCCACAGTCCGCCATGGCGACCTGCGTCGGCTGCGCACCTCCTACCGCCAGGTCAGGCGCATCGCCGTCCTGACCGCACTCGGCTACTTCGTCGCCTTCCTGCTGCTCTCCGGCTTCGCCGGGGGCCAACTGGGCCGCCCCCTGTTCGGTGGCCTCAACCTCGGCCTGGCACTCGCGCTCTGCCAGCTTCCCGTGACCCTGCTCGCCATCGTCCGGTACGAACGGACCACCCGCCGCACGGTCGACCCGCTCGCCGCCCGGCTCCGGAAAGAGGCTGCGGACCAGTGAACGGATTCGACGACTCCGCCCGGTCGATGTCCCTGGTGGCCTTCCTGGCCGTGGGAACCCTCGCCCTGCTGCTCTGCGTGATGACCGGCCCCGACCGGGACGACCTCGACGAGTTCTACTCCGGCTCGCGCACCCTGTCCCCGCGCCGCAACGGCCTCGCCCTGGCCGGCGACTACCTCTCCGCCGCCACCGTCCTCGGCACCACCGGCATCATCGCCCTCACCGGCTACGACGGGATGATCCTCGCCCTGAGCATCACCCTGTCGCTCGTCCTGCTGATGTTCCTGCTGGCCGAACCCCTGCGCAACACCGGCGGATTCACCATGGGCGATCTGCTCGTACGCCGCGCCCCCGGCCGCGCGGTCCGCATCGCCGCCTGCGCCACCACACTCGCCGCCCTCATCCCGATGATGGTCGTCCAGCTCGCCAGCACCGGCGACCTGCTCGCCTTCATCCTCGGATGGGACACCTCCGGATTCCGCTCCGGCGCCATCATCGGCCTCGGCGTCCTGATGATCGCCTACGCGGCCATCGGCGGCATGCGGGGCACCGCCCTGATCCAGATCGTGAAGACCGTCGTCCTTCTCGTCGCCGCGTCCACCATCGCCGTACTGATCATGAACCGCTTCGACTGGAGCACCGCCTCCCTGCTCGCCGCCGCCCGGCAGGGCAGCGGCGAGGGAGCCGCGTACCTGCGCTCCGGGCTCCAGTTCCAGGGCAGCGGACTCGACATGGTGAGCTCCGAGCTGACCGTGGTGCTCGGCGCCGCCTGCCTGCCCCACGTCACCATGCGCATGACCAGCATCCGTTCCTCCCCCGCCGTCCGCCGCTCGCTGTCCTGGGCGGTCGGCGTCGTGGCCGGAATCTGCCTGCTGCTCGTCGTGATCGGCTTCGGCGCCGCGGCACTCGTCGGCCACGACGGCATCACCGCCGCCGGAGCGTCCGGGAACAGCGCCGTCCTCCAGGTCACCGGCGCCGTCGCGAGCGGCGGACGGGCGGGCGCCCTGATCGTCACGACGATGACGACGGCGATCTTCCTGACCCTGCTCGCATCCGTCGCCGGAATGATCCTTGCCTGCGCGAACTCCCTCGCCCACGACCTCTTCGCCCACGGCCTGCGCGGAATGCGCCGCCCCGGCGCGAAACCGCTCGCCGGCCGCACCGAGATGCGCACGGCACAGGCGTCCGCGATCGTCGTCGGGCTGCTCGCCACCACCCTCGCCGTCGTCGCCCGGCACTGGAACGTGCAGGCCCTTGCCACGCTCGCGTTCTGCGTCGGCGCGTCCGCCCTGGCCCCGGCCCTGATCTACAGCATGTTCTGGCGACGCTTCACCCGCACCGGCCTGCTGTGCACCCTGATCGTCGGCACCACCACCGTCATGGTGCTGATCACCGGCACCAACCTGGTCTCCGGCTCGCCCTCCTCAGTCTTCCCCGACCACGACTTCAACTGGTACCCGTTCACCACGACCGGGCTCGTCTCCATCCCTGCCGGTTTCCTCGCCGGCTGGCTCGGCACCGTCCTGCCCCGGCACACCGCCCCCACCGCACGCCGGCTGTACCAGGGAGAGGAACGCCGCATCCTGACGGGCGGGTCACCGGCACCGCACGACTGAGCACCACCACGCACCACCACGCCCGGCCCCCACGGCCCCAACCGCCCGCCCCGGCCCCGGTCCGCCGCCGAGTCCGGGCCACCTGCCCGGTGGGCGCCGCCCCGGAGCCACCCTCCCGGTGGGCGCCGGGCCCGGACACCTGCTCCTCAGGTCGTCGGCTCAGTCCGCCGCCGGGTCCTGGGACACCCGCCCGGTGAGCGCCGCGAGCGAGTTGCGCACATGCGCCATGTGCGCGTGCAGCTCCTCGCGCGCCTCCTCGTGCTCCCGCAGAATCCGCTCCGTCTCCCGGACCACCCGCTCCTCACGCATCCGGCCCTCCGCGATCAGCTCCGCCGCCCGCGCCTCGGTGTCCTCCCGGCGGTGCCGCGCCTCCTCCTCAGCCCGGGCCAGCTCCCGCCGCGCCTCGGCCAGCCGGTCCTCCGCCCGCCCGGTCAACTCCTCATGGTGCGCCACCTGCGCCGCGTCTGCCTCGTCCAGCTCGTCCTCGGCCGACTTCCACCGCTCGGCGTGCTCCTGCTCCTGATGGGCGAGAACGCTCGCGGTACGACGATGTGTCTCCTCCATCATCGACCGGGACTCCTCCCGCACCCCCTCGGCCTCCGCACGGGCCTCGGCGACGATCCCCGTCGCCTCCTCGCGGGCCCGGGACAGCGTCTCGTCGCCATGCTTCCCGGCCGCCTCCCGAAGCGCCTCGGCATCCACCCGCGCCGACTCCCGCAGCGCCCGGCCCGCCTCCTCCGCCGCGTCCCGCAGCGCCCGGGCCTCCTCCTGGGCAGCCCCGTTCAAGGAATCCGCCTCGCTCTGCGCCAGCGCCAGAATCCGCTGGGCACGCTCGCCGAGCGACGCGTAGTCCTGCGGGGCGAGCGTCGCGACGACCTCGCCCAGCCGCACCGCCTCGGCCGACAGCTCCTCCACCTGTGCGGTCAGCGCGGCCAGCCGCTCCCGCGCCTCGTCCCGCTCCGCCACCAGCCCGGCCATGGCGCGTTCCACCTGCTCCGGACGGTAACCACGCCCCCGCATGCCGACGAAGCCAAGCCCGGACACCGGTGCAGAACTCATCCCTGAAGCCTCTTTCCGACTCGCCGACCATCAGCAATACGTCAAGGATGCGGCAATTCGCACAGAAGTCGGAATCGATCAGCTGCTTTCAAGACGGAAGCGACAGGCATCACAGACCCCGTACGACACAGACCCCGGCCCCTCCCGGAACCGGGCACCACACCCGCGGAACCACCGCCCCGGACCCGATCCGACGGACCGCCCGGTGCGGGCCACCGTCCCGCGCCCACCGGATCGCCCCGCCCGATCGGCCCGCGATCAGTTCGCCGGATCGGCCCGTCGAATCATTCCGCCGGATCAGCCCACCGACACAGCCGACCCGCCGACACCGCCCCGCATCAGATCAGCCCGTCCCACATCTGCTCCAGGAGAACCGACCACCAACTCTCCGGCGACGCCAGCGCCGCCGCGTCCAACGCCGCCAGCTGAGCCTGGAAATCGACAGTCCAACGGCCCGCCTGCTCCGGGTTCAGCCCGAAACGCAGCCGCCACATCCGACCCAGCAACGCCATCGAACGCTGGAACTCCGGCAGCCCGGTGTTCACGAACTGCGGCGCCACCGACTGCCCGCCCGGACCCGCCTCGACCGGCACCGCCACGATGTTGGCCGTGCCGTACTGGACACAGATCGCCCGGCCGAAGTCGGTTCCCATCACGAGGTACGACCCCGCGTCCGGCGCGGCCTGCACCTGCCGCTGCGCGGCCAGCTCACCCAGCGTCGGCACCACCGGCTGTCCGGGCTGCGCCCAGAAGAACGGCCCGAAGTCGGCGGGCAGCCCCGCCCACACCAGCGTCCGCGCCACCGGCTCCGGCACGCCCTGCCGGGACACCGCGCGCTGGTCGAAGCGCAGGATGCCCTGCGGCCCGAAGCTCTGCAACAGCTCCTGGGCGACGGCCTCGGGCGGCACCGCCGGAGCGGGCGCCACCTGCGGCAGCGGCGCCCGTACCGGCGCCGGACGCGACGGACCGTCCGCCACCTGATGCAGCTCGCCCTGGTGCGTCAGCAGATGCTGCATGCCCTGCTGCCGGCTCGCATGATCGGTGCCGTACGGAGCGACGCTGGTGATCCGCACCTGCGGCCACGTCTCACGGATCATCCGCGCGCAGTAACCACCGGGCAGCTCGCACGACTCCAGCTCGGTGTGCAGCTCGATGACCTGCTGCGGCGGCACGTTCATGGCCCGCAGCTCATGCAGCATCTGCCACTCCGGGTGCGGGGTGCCGGGCGCCGAACGACGGATGAGCTGCTGCTCGCTGCCGTCGGGCGCGCGGTAGCGCAGCACGGCCTGGTAGCCGGGACCGACGGTCGGCTGCCCGCTCGGCTGCTGCGGATACCCGTACGCCGGAGGCGGCGGGGTGTGGCCGGGCGGCGGCACGGGCCCCGGGCCGCCCTGCGGCGCTCCGGGCGGGCCGGGAGGAGCGGGCGGGCCGGGAGGCTGAAGGGTCCCCTGCCCGCCCATGCTCGGGTCCGCGAGCATGGTCGCCGCATGATGCACCCCGCCACCCGGCGGAGGCGTCGCACCCGGAGGCGGCACCGCAGCACCCGGAGGACCGGGCGGACCAGGCGGACCAGGCGGACCAGGCGGACCAGGCGGACCGGGCGGCGGCGGAGTCACCTCACCAGCACCACCCGGCACACCCGGAACTCCCGGCACACCCGGAGCACCGGGCGGGCCAGGGGGACCGGGAGGCTGGAGGGCCCCCTGCCCGCCCATGCTCGGATCGGCGAACACCGTCGCCGCATGATGCACCCCGCCACCCGGCGGAGGCGTCGCACCCGGAGGCGGCACCGCAGCACCCGGAGGACCGGGCGGACCAGGCGGACCGGGAGGCGGCGGAGTCACCCCACCAGCACCACCCGGCACACCCGGAGGCATCGGCGGCTGCGGAGCGCCAGGGGCCCCCGGCGCGTCCGGCAATCCCTGTTCGGAAACGAGCTGCGTCGGCAGATACCCACCGGCCGGGGCACCCGGCGCACCCGGCCCCGAGGGCGGCGGCACCGGCGCACCCGGACGAGCACCGGGCGCCCCCGGCGCTCCGGGCGGCGGCGGCGTCGACGGACCGCCCCCGCGCGCGCCGCGCGGCGGCACGACGGCCCTGCTGGTGGACGCGTCCGCGATGTCACCGGCACCCGGCCCGGGAGCCCCCGAACCATCGGGCGCCTCCGGAACCGGCGCCCCCGAGGCGGGCTCGTCGCCGCGTCGCGGCCCCAGGCCCGGAACGATCGCCGTCGGAGGCAATTGGCTGCCACCCGACATCAGAGCGGTCGGCGCCTCGGCCGGAACCACCGGCGGCGGAGTGCCCTCGTCGTCGGCACCCGAGAGCGGCGGCGCGAACACCGTGGCCGGCAACGGCACCGCGCCCTCGTCCGAACCCCCGTTGGTGTCCGTCCCGTCCCACGGGGTGGAACCCGCCGACACCCCCGGCGCCGACGCCGGAACACCGTCGTTCGCGGTCGGCTCGTACGCGACCGGAGAAGACGGCACGGCGAACGAAGGCGGCGTGGCCGACGACGGCGAGGAAGCGGAAGAAGAAGGCGAAGAGGGCGAAGAGGGCGAAGAGGGCGGCGAGGAAACGGGAGCGGAGGAGGACGGCGCACCGGGGAGGGCCGCACCGGCCGACTCCCCGTCCCGACCGTCCCCGGCATCCCGGCCGGTCCCACCGCCCCGGCCCTCCCGCTCGGCCCGGTGATCCGGAATACCCAACTTGTCGGCCGCCTCCTGGAGCCACTCCGGAGGGCTCAACAGGAACGACGTCTGATTCAGATCGACCCGCTGCGGCGGCTCCGGAGCAGCCGGCCCGGCAACGACCGACCCGTACTCCTCCTCGTACCGCCGGATCACCTCACCCACCGGCAACCCCGGCCACAGCGTCGCCTCACCACTGTCCCTGGCGATCACCAGCCGCTGACGACCGCCGTCCGAGACCGGACCATCGACACGGTCCTCGCCCCACACGACGAAACCCAGCTCGAACTCCCGCACCCGCACCTCGCGGTGCTGATACGCGGGCACCTCACCATTGATCCACTCATCGGCGCGCTCCTGCGCCTGCGCGAACGTCACCACCACGCTCACCCCTCCACCGGGACGGC
The DNA here is from genome assembly GCF_042266885.1 of Streptomyces sp. NPDC056061. NCBI lineage: Bacteria > Bacillati > Actinomycetota > Actinomycetes > Kitasatosporales > Streptomycetaceae > Streptomyces > Streptomyces sp. NPDC056061. Next base: position 39,367 of record NZ_JBHJWQ010000006.1, read on the forward strand.
CCGCGCGAAGCCACCGTCCACCATCAGGTTCGCCACGGTCTCCAGCTCCGGCGGATTGCCCGCCAGACGCTCCAGGAACACATCGAAATCGTCACCGCACGGCAGCAACAGCCGATCCACCCGCTCCTGCACGGTCCAGCCGTCCCGGTCCCGGGCGTCGTCGTACGCACAGAACCAGACCGAGCCGATCCCGCCGCCCCTCACCTTCACCGCGAGCAGCCCGCCCTGCACGAAACCGACCCCCAGGAAATCCTTCGTCAGATGGTCCCGCAGGCACTTGTTCACATACACCAGATCATTCACGGCGGCCTCATCGCGCACCGTGAAGAACGGCTGGTCCACCAGCAGCCCCAGCTGCGCGTCCAGCGCCGTACCCACCGGCGCCGAACCACCCGCCGCCTTCAGGAACGAACGATAGGCACCCGGCAGCCGGTATCCGAGATCCTCCTCGACCCCCAACACCTGCTGCTCGCTCACCGCCACCGCACCCTTCGGCAGGCGGAAGTGCGCGGGCCGGGTCTCCTGCAACGGCCGGGTACCCCGCTTGTTCTGGTCGACCGCGGTCGCCGCAAGCCCGGCATGATGCCTCAGCAACGCCTTGACCTCGACCGGGATCAGCTCCATCCGCCGACCACCGGGAACGTGGTGCCACGTCCAGCCGTGCGGCGTCGCCACCGCCGGAATCGTGTCCCACAGCTCATGCCCGCTCGCCGCCAGCGCCGCGTTCGCCGAGACGTAGTCGGTCAACCGCAGCTCATCCACACCGAAACCCTGCGGGGGCTCCGCGATCTCCGCCGCAGCACGCGCGTACGGCGAAAAATCCGGACTCCCGCCCGCATCCATCCGCACACCGCCGGGATGGCGGGCCGCCCGGACCGGGTCCGGGAAATGCACGAGCTGCCCGGCGTAGGCCGCGTTCGGTGGCGCGGCTTGCTGCCCGAGCCGACCTGTCGTCATGGCGTTGCCCCCTGCTGCGTCCGGCTGGTGACGACCGACCCGCCACGCGTGTCTTCCACACTGCCCAGGGGGACGGTCCGGGCACAGCCTATGCGGTGCCGCAAGCCCCCGACCCGCCCATACGCCCCCTCCTCCCCATCCGTCACGAACCGTCACAGCGATGTGACGGACGAGCGACCGCCCACCCCCACGAGCGACACAAAGCCTCATAACCCCTCCCCAGCTTCCCCACGAGCCCGGACATTTGGCAGGCTGTCACCGCGACTCGGGGGCGTGCACATCACGCGGCCACCGCCGCGGGCACGGGAGGGAAAAGCGCCATGCACACTGCACAAACAGTTACATCCGGGGATCCCCGCCTCAGCTGGAGCAGCACCCGCACCAGCCACGCACCCCACCTGCGCCACCGCCGCGACGGCATCCTGCCCGCGGTGGCCGCGGCCCTGTCCGTACGCGGCGAAACCCTCACCTGCACCGCCGGCAAGGGCGACCAGCCACCCGCGCTCCACCCCCTGGTGCAGGACTTCCTCGACGCCCTCACCAGCAAGCAGCGCGAACGCTTCACCGGCCGCTGCCCCGAAGCCATACTCCTCTCCCGGCACCTCACCGCCGCCGAATCCGCCCGCTCCAAGCGCGCCCGGCGCAAACCCCTCACCAACGGCGAGGCCCGCCGCGCCCTCAAACACTCCCGCCTCACCGCACGACACATCCGCGAGGACGGCGACCCCCTGCACGGCAGCTACGCATCGCCGTGCCGCTCCTGCACGGCGATGCTCGCCCACTTCGGCGTACGTCCCGTCGACGTCACCACGGACGGGACGGCGACCACCGCCGAGAAGGGCTGACCACGCACCGATGAACGACCGACCCGCCCCGCCCGTACCCGGGCAGGCACCCCCCACCGACCGCCCCGCACCGTCCCGCTTCCCCGCAGCCGTCGACACCGCCCTGCGCACCGCGGGCTGGCAGCCCGGCCGCTGGGACATCCGCCGGGCCGAGGAATGGGCCGACGCCCTGCGCTCCCACCAGTCACCCGCCGGACACCGGCACGCCGTCTTCCCGGCCGCCGTCGAGGCATGGGCCGAATTCGGCGGACTGCACATCAAGGCCACCGCACCCGGCCGGCAGATCGCCCCGGCCCCCGTCCGCATCGACCCGATGAACGGCCTCCACCTCGCCCGCACCCTCGGCGACCTCGGCCGGGCCCTCGACACCGAGGTCAGCCCCCTGGGCGAGGAGGGAAACGGACAAGCCGTCCTCGCCATCGACGCCGAGGGCCGCGTCTACAGCGTCGACCACACCGGCGACTGGTACCTCGGCCCCGACATCGACCAGGCCCTGACCGCACTCGTCACCGGCATCCAGCCCGAACGCCTCGCCCTCCCCGACTGACGCCCCACCGACCGGGCGACCGCACACCGGAACCACCCGCCCCCACACCGCCCCGGCCCCTCGGCCGACACGCCCCGCCCCACCACATCACGCCGACGACGCGGCCCCGCGGTCCGGCAGCACCGCCGACACCCGGAATCCCCCCGCGTCCGTCGGCCCCGACACGAACACACCCCCCAGCCCCTGCACCCGCTCCCGCATGCCGACCAGCCCGTTGCCACCGCTCGGCAACCCCGCATCCGCCGTCGCCGCGTCCGACGGACCGTTCTCCACCTGCATCGCGACCTCCGCACCCCGATGCGCCAACCGCACCCACGCCTTCGCACCCGCCGCATGCTTGTGCACGTTCGTCAACGCCTCCTGCACCACCCGGTACGCCGTCTGCTCCACCTCCGGCGCATACGGACGGGCCTCACCGTCCACCGACAGCTCCACCGTCATACCCGCCGCCCGGGACTCCCCCACCAACTTCTCCACCTCGGACAGCCGGGGACCGTCCTCCACCACGGCAGCCGCCGCAGCTGCCGCCGCCCGGCCGACCGAAGCCAACGGCACCTGCGCCGAACGGGACACCACCGGCTCCCCCGACCGCAGCACCCCGAGCATCTCCCGCAGCTCCGTCAACGCCTGCCGGCCCATGTCGCCCACCAACGCCGCGTTCCGCACCGCCTTCGCCGGATCCTTCGGCGCCACCGCCTGGAGCGCCGCGGCATGCACCACCATCAGGCTCACCCGGTGCGCCACCACGTCGTGCATCTCCCGGGCGATCCGGGTCCGCTCCTCCGTACGGGCCCACTCGGCCCGCTCCTCGGCCCGGTCGGCGAGCAGCGACAGCTCCCGCTCCAGCGAGTCCGCCCGCTCCCGCAGGCTCTCCATCAGCCGCCGCCGAGCCCCTATGTACAGGCCGAACAGCACCGGCGGCGCGGTGAGCCCCAACGACATGATCAGGGAGATCACCGGCACATACCCGTCGCCCGGCCCGAAATCGGCCTGCTCGGAGACGCTCTGCCGCAACCGCACGTACGTGACGATGAACGTCCCCGCGAACGACATCCCGGTCAGCACCGCGGTGATCCTGCGCGGCACCTCGGAGGCGGCCAGCGTGTAGAGGCCGACCAGCCCCATCAGGAAACCCATCTCCGCGGGCGTCGTCGCGATCGCCACCAGCACCACGACGATCGGCCAGCGCCGCCGCACCACCAGCACGGACCCCGCCAGCAACCCGAACACCACGCCGACCGGCAGCGGCAACGCGGTGTCGGCCGCGAACTCCACCCCTTCCAGGGCGCACTCCAGCGCCGACAAGAGCCCGAGCCCCACATCCAGTGCGACACTCCGCCGCCGTCCCCACCACGCATAGCCGCGGGCGGTCGTACCCACGCCTTCCTGGTATGCCCCCGTTGCGGTCATGCCGTCCACCCTACGGGCGCCCGCACCTCATTCTCGGACGACCGGGACAGCACGCCCGTCCGTCGAACAGGGACAGAACAGCCACGTATCGCTTGAAATGGTGAATCGAGCAGGCTTTCGCACCGGACGTCCGCATTCCGGACAACGCTCGGCGCATGACGGAAATCACGGGCAAGTACGCCGACTTCGAAGGTCTGCGCGAGAAGGCCGTCGCCCTGCGAAGAGCCGGCCTCAGCCGCCGCCAGATCCGCGATCGCCTCCTCGTGGGCAACAACGACATCCTCAACCGCCTGCTGGAGGGCGAGCCCGCCCCGGAGTGGACCAAGCGCCCCAACGCCAAGGACGACCTGCGCGAGAAGGCCCGGGAACTGCGCCTCCAAGGCTGGACATACGACCGGATCCAGGTCGAGCTGGGCTGCTCCAAGAGCTCGATCTCCTTGTGGGTACGGGATCTGCCGAAGCCCGTCCGTAGCCGCACCGCCGCCGAGCAGGCCCGGCTCGCCGGACGGATGCGCTGGGACCACGAGCTGGCTGTGCGAGATGCAGAGCGCCGGAAGACCAAGGCCGCCGCGAAGGAGGAGATCGGCGCAATGACGGACCGCGAGCTCTTCCTGGCCGGAGTTGCCCTGTACTGGGCAGAAGGGGCCAAGGACAAGCCCTACGATCGACGCGAGACCGTTGCCTTCATCAACAGCGACCCTGACGTGATCACGGTCTTCCTGGCCTGGCTGGACCTGCTCGGAGTGGCAGCGGAACGCCTGTCCTACCGCGTGATGATCCACGAGTCCGCGGATGTGAACGCTGCCGAGCAGTACTGGGCCGACCTCGTACGCATCGATATCTCCGCATTGCAGAAGACCACTTTGAAGAAGCACAATCCGAAGACCGTCCGAAAGAACGTCGCGGAGGGCTACCGGGGATGCCTCGTCATCCGCGTCTCTCAGGGCGCCGCCTTGTACCGCTGCATCGAGGGATGGTGGTCCGGCTTGGCTTCCGACGCCAACGCCCGGCTCCGGCGCGGCTATCGACCCGGTAAGGTTTAAGCAGTGATCCGCCGTGGGGTAGCGGCATCCCGCAGGCCTTTGGAGCCTTGAGACGCTGGTTCGAATCCAGCCGGCGGAGCCCACGGGTGCGGGCCCCGGCCGTCAAGGCCGGGGCCCGCGCCCATGTCCGGCCACAGGCGCCCCGGTATCCTGCGGATGTCCACCACCCGAAGCCGAAGGGCATTTCCGTGAGCTCCGAACGCCCGGCAGCAGTCGTCGTCCTCGCAGCGGGTGAGGGCACCCGCATGAAGTCGAAGACCCCCAAGGTCCTGCACGAGATCGCCGGGCGTTCGCTCGTCGGCCATGTCGTCGCCGCCGCCCGCACCCTGGACCCGGCCCATCTCGTCGTGGTCGTCGGCCACGAGAGCGAGCGGGTCACCGCACACCTCACCGCCGTCGACGACCAACTGCGCACCGCCCACCAGGCCGAGCAGCGGGGCACCGGCAACGCCGTGCGCGTCGGGCTCGACGCGCTGGGCGGGACCGTCGAGGGCACCGTGATCGTCGTCTGCGGCGACACCCCGCTGCTGTCGGGCGAGACGCTCGCCGCGCTGGCCGCCACCCACACCGCCGACGCCAACGCCGTCACCGTGCTCACCGCCGAGGTCCCGGACTCCACCGGCTACGGCCGCATCGTCCGCGACCCGGCGACCGGCGCGGTCACCGAGATCGTCGAGCACAAGGACGCGGACGAGGCCCAGCGGGCGATCCGGGAGATCAACTCCGGGGTCTTCGCCTTCGACGGCCGGCTGCTCGCGGACGCGCTCGGGAAGGTCCGCACGGACAACAGCCAGGGCGAGGAGTACCTCACCGACGTGCTGTCCATCCTGCGCGAGGCCGGCCACCGGGTGGGCGCCTCGGTCGCCGGGGACCACCGGGAGATCCTCGGCATCAACAACCGGGTGCAGCTGGCCGAGGCCCGGCGGCTGCTGAACGGGCTGCTGCTGGAGCGGGCCATGACGGCCGGGGTCACCGTCGTCGACCCGGCGTCCACGCTGATCGACGTCACCGTCACGTACGAGCGGGACGCGATCGTGCACCCGGGCACCCAGCTGCTGGGCACCACGCATCTCGCCGAGGACGCCGAGGTCGGCCCGAACTCGCGGCTGAAGGACACCGTCGTGCGCGCGGGCGCGCGGGTGGACAACACGGTCGCGGACCAGGCGGAGGTCGGCGAGGGGGCGACGGTCGGCCCGTACGCCTATCTGCGGCCGGGCACGCGGCTCGGGGCGAAGGCCAAGGCCGGTACGTACGTGGAGATGAAGAACGCCACGGTCGGCGAGGGCAGCAAGGTCCCGCACCTGAGCTATGTCGGGGACGCGACGATCGGTGATCACACCAACATCGGTGCCGCGAGCGTGTTCGTGAACTACGACGGGGTGGCCAAGCACCACACCACGATCGGCTCCCACTGCCGTACCGGCTCGGACAATATGTTTGTGGCTCCCGTCACGGTCGGGGACGGCGTCTACACCGCGGCGGGGTCGGTCATCACCAAGGACGTACCGGCCGGTTCGCTGGCCGTCGCCCGGGGCCAGCAAAGGAATATCGAGGGCTGGGTGGCCCGGAAGCGGCCGGGGAGCGCGGCGGCGCAGGCGGCTCAGGCGGCCACTTCGGAGCAGACGAGCGAAAGCTGACCGGAAACAGGTACGTCGAGCACGGCGTACCGTGATAGGTGCTCACCCCATTTCGGCTGGCTCGTCGCAGATCGGGACACTGCGCGCGGCGCCAGGAACACGTCTGAGGAGACTGTGCTGTGACCGGGATCAAGACGACCGGCGAGAAGAAACTGATGCTCTTCTCCGGCCGCGCCCACCCCGAGCTTGCCGAGGAGGTCGCACATCAACTGGGTGTCGGTCTCGTGCCGACGAAGGCCTTCGATTTCGCCAACGGTGAGATCTACGTCCGCTTCCAGGAGTCCGCGCGCGGCGCCGACTGCTTCCTGATCCAGAGCCACACCGCTCCGATCAACAAGTGGATCATGGAGCAGCTGATCATGCTGGACGCGCTGAAGCGCGCGTCGGCCCGCTCCATCACGGTGATCGTGCCGTTCTACGGGTATGCGCGTCAGGACAAGAAGCACCGGGGCCGTGAGCCGATCTCGGCGCGTCTGGTGGCCGATCTGATGAAAACGGCGGGTGCGGACCGGGTGCTCACGGTCGATCTGCACACGGACCAGATCCAGGGCTTCTTCGACGGCCCGGTGGACCACCTGTTCGCGCTGCCGATCCTTGCCGACTACGTCGGTGCGAAGGTCGACCGTTCGAAGCTGACGGTGGTCTCTCCGGACGCGGGCCGGGTGCGGGTGGCGGACCGGTGGTGCGACCGTCTGGATGCTCCGCTGGCGATCGTGCACAAGCGTCGTGACAAGGACGTGGCCAATCAGGTGACCGTCCACGAGGTGGTCGGCAACGTCAAGGGCCGGGTCTGTGTCCTGGTGGACGACATGATCGACACCGGTGGCACGATCTGTGCCGCGGCGGACGCGCTGTTCGCGCATGGTGCGGAGGACGTCATAGTGACGGCGACGCACGGTGTGCTGTCGGGTCCGGCGGCGGACCGGCTGAAGAATTCGAAGGTCAGCGAGTTCGTGTTCACGGACACCCTGCCGACGCCGGGTGAGCTGGAGCTCGACAAGATCACGGTGCTGTCGATCGCGCCGACGATCGCGCGTGCGGTGCGCGAGGTGTTCGAGGACGGTTCGGTGACGAGCCTGTTCGAGGAGCAGTAGGCAGTAGGCGTGGCGGGTCGGTAGATCCGTTTTGGGGTGCGGCCTCCGCGCCGGGTAGACTCTTGGGGTTGCTCGGCGAGGGAGGCCGTACTCGTATGTACGGCGGTCCGTTATCGACGCGCTCTTCGTAGCAGGCCTGTCGTGGGCCGGGTGACCGTCCGAGTGTTGTCACCTTACGAGGAGTGCAGTCATGGCTGAGGTCAAGCTCGCCGCCCAGGTTCGTACCGAGTTCGGCAAGGGTGCCGCGCGTCGTGCGCGTCGTGCCGGTCAGGTTCCCGCGGTCGTCTACGGTCACGGTGCCGAGCCGGTTCACATTTCGCTGCCGGGTCACGCCCTGATGATGGCGCTCAAGACGGCCAACGCCCTGATCGGTCTGGACATCGACGGCAAGGACGCGCTGGTCATCCCGAAGGCGGTGCAGCGCGACCCGCTCAAGGGCGACATCGAGCACGTCGACCTGCTGACGGTCAAGCGTGGCGAGAAGGTCGACGTCGAGGTCGTGGTGCACGTCGAGGGCGATCTGGCTCCGGGCAGCAACCTGCTGGAGTACGTCATGAACACCCTGCGCATCCAGGCCGAGGCCACCCACATCCCCGAGTCCGTCACGGTCTCGATCGCGGGTCTGGACGCCGGTGCGTCGGTGTTCGCCAAGGACATCGCGCTGCCCGAGGGCTCGACGCTGGTGGACGACGAGGAGGCCATCGTGCTCCAGGTCGTCGCCGCGCAGGCCGAGGAGCCGGCCGCCGAGGCCGCCGAGGGCGAGGGTGCCGGGGCCTGAGCCTCGCTCGTTCCGCTTCATTGACGGGGCGGCGGTTTCTCCGTTCGGGGTCCGCCGTCCCGTTTTCCTGTCGACCGGGCCGTCGGGGTCCGGTGTCCGTCCGTGGGTGAGGAGACCGAGCCGAGATGTCCGATGCCACTGCTCCCTGGCTCGTCGTGGGCCTGGGCAATCCCGGTCCGGAGTATGCGGCGAACCGGCACAACGTGGGTTTCATGGTCGCCGATCTGCTCGCCGAGCGGATGGGTGGGAAGTTCAAGCGGGCGCAGAAGGCGCAGGCGCAGGTCGTGGAGGGGCGGGTGGGGCCGCCGGGGCCGTCGAGTCGCCGGGTGGTGCTGGCCAAGCCGATGTCGTACATGAATCTGTCCGGTGGGCCGGTGTCGGCGTTGTGTGATTTCTACAAGGTGCCGGTGGACCGTGTGGTGGCGGTGCATGACGAGTTGGACATCGATTTCGGGACCTTGCGGTTGAAGTTGGGTGGGGGTGACAACGGGCACAACGGGTTGAAGTCGATGACGAAGTCGTTGGGTGCCGGTTATCACCGGGTGCGGTTCGGGATCGGTCGTCCGCCGGGCCGGATGCAGGTGGCGGATTTCGTGTTGAAGGATTTTTCGTCGGTGGAGCGCAAGGAGCTGGCGTACTGCGTGGACCGGGCGGCGGATTCGGTGGAGTGTCTGTTGGCGGAGGGGCTGGAGCGGGCGCAGGGGGCGTACAACTCCTGACGTTCGCCGGTCCGGTGTGTGCGTGAGGTGTTCGTGGCACGGGCCCGATAGGCACACAAGCATGGACATTTCGGTCGGCGGTCCGGGGTTTTCCGGCCGCGAGTTGACCCGGTGCGCCGCTCTGCCCAAGGATCGCTGCCCATGAAGCGGAGCTCCTCCCACCGCGCCCTGGCCCCTGCCCGTACCGCTGCCATGGGCTTTGTCGTCCTGTTGCTGCTCGTCGCGGGGGTGCGGTCCTCGTGGGACACGGCGCACCACATCGTTCTGGACAAAGGTCGCGAGCACGGCACGATGACCGTGACGGGGTGTGGTGCGGAGGTGTGTACCGGGCCGTTCGCGCCGTCGGGTCAGGCTGCCGCGCGGGGGCGGGTGACGGTGGAGAAGTCGGTCGGGGCGCGGCGGGGTGATCGTTTTCCGGTGGTGGTGCGGCCGGGGACGGATGATGTGGTGCGTTCGGGGGTTGCGGGGTTCTTGCACGCGTGGGTGCCGCTGGGTGGTGCGCTGGTGCTGGCGGCGTTGGTCATCGGGGGTGGTATGCGGCTGACCCGGGTCGCGTGGGGTACGGGGATTGCGGGGGCGGTTCTGTTGGTGGCGACGTTCTTCGCGTTGTGACGTTTTTCGTGGCGTGAGGGAGCGCCGTGTCGGCGGGCTGTGGCAGCTCGTCGGCACGGCGCTCCGTGGTGTGTGTTGCCGGGGTGTGGTCAGCCGGTGTTGCGCAGGCCGGCGGCGACTCCGTTGACGGTGAGGAGGAGGGCTCGGGCGAGCAGCGGGTCGGGTTCTTCGCCGCGTTCGGCGGCGGCGCGCTGGCGGGCGAGCAGGGAGACCTGGAGGTAGGAGATGGGGTCGAGGTAGGCGTCGCGGATGGCGAAGGTCTGCTGGAGGACGGGGCTGGTGCCGAGGAGTTCGGTGGCGCCGGTGACCTTCAGGACTTCCTGGACGGTGAGGGCGTGTTCGGCCTCGATGTCGGCGTAGACGTGCTTGAGCTCGTCGGGGACGAGGGTGTCGACGTAGTGGCGGGCGATGCGCAGGTCGGTCTTGGCGAGGGTCATCTCGACGTTGGAGATGAAGTTGCGGAAGAAGTGCCAGTGTTCGTGCATTTCTTCGAGGACGGTGTCGAGGCCGGCTTCGCGCAGGGCCTTGAGGCCGGAGCCGACGCCGTACCAGCCGGGGACGATCTGGCGGGACTGGGTCCAGCCGAAGACCCAGGGGATGGCGCGGAGTCCGTCGAGTCCGGCGCCGGAGTCGGGGCGGCGGGAGGGGCGGGAGCCGAGGTGGAGTTCGGCGAGCTGGTCGACGGGGGTGGAGGCGAAGAAGTAGGCGGGGAGGTCGGGGTCCTCGACGAGCTTGCGGTAGGCGGCGTGGGCGGCGTCGGAGACGGTGTCCATGGCCGCGTCCCAGCGGGCGAGGGCTTCGTCGGACTGCCGGGGTGCGGTGTGCAGGGCGGATGCCTGGAGGGTGGCCGCGACGGTGAGTTCGAGGTTCTCGCGGGCGAGGGCCGGGATGAGGTACTTGTCGGAGATGACCTCGCCCTGTTCGGTGACCTTGATCTCGCCTTCGAGGGTGCCCCAGGGCTGGGCGAGGATCGCGTCGTGGGAGGGGCCGCCGCCGCGGCCGACGGTGCCGCCGCGGCCGTGGAAGAGGCGCAGGCGTACGCCGTAGCGGTGGGCGACGTCGCGCAGGCGGCGCTGGGCGCGGTGGATTTCCCACTGGGAGGTGGTGATGCCGCCGAACTTGGAGGAGTCGGAGTAGCCGAGCATGACCTCCTGGACGTCGCCGCGCAGGGAGACGAGGCGGCGGTAGGAGGGGTCGGCGAGCATCTCGTCGAGGATGACGTCGGCGGCGCGGAGTTCGTCGGTGGTTTCCAGGAGCGGGACGATGCCGATCTTGGCCCAGCCGGCGTGGAGGTCGAGGAGTCCGGCCTCGCGGGCGAGGACGGCGGCGGCGAAGACGTCGTCGGCGCCCTGGCACATGGAGATGATGTAGGACTCGATGACTTCGGGTCCGAAGCGTTCGAAGGCTTCCTTGATGGTGTGGAAGACGCCGAGGGTCTTCTCGCCCGCGGCGTCGAGGGGGGCCGGGGTGGGGGCGAGGGGGCGGCGGGAGCGGAGTTCCTTGGCGAGGAGCTTCTGCCGGTAGTCGCGGGGCATGTCGGCGTAGCGCCAGGATTCCTCGCCGAGGCGGTCGAAGAGCTGGCCGAGGGCGTGGTGGTGGGCGTCGGCGTGTTCGCGGACGTCCATGGTGGCGAGCTGGAGGCCGAAGGCGGCGAGGGTGCGGATGGTGCGGTCCATGCGTCCGTCGGCGAAGAGGCCGCCGCGGTGTTCGCGCAGGGAGGTCTGGATGAGCTGGAGGTCGGCGAGGAGGTCGGCGGTACCGAGGTAGTCGCAGCCGGGGCGGTGGGGGGTGCCGCCGGCGAGGCGTTCGCGAGTGTTGACGAGCTTCTGCCGGATGCAGGTGGCCTTGAGGCGGTAGGGCTCCTCGGCGTTCAGCCGCTTGTAGCGGGGGCTGATCTCGGGGAGGCGTTCGAGGTCCGCCTGGAGGGAGGTGAGGAGTTCGTCGGTGGCGCCGGTGTAGCGGATGGAGTTGGAGAGCTGGGCGCGGAGGTGGTCGACGAGTTCGAGGGCGTCGGTGATGCCGTGTTCGTGCTGGAGGATGAGGACTTCGCGGGTGACGGCGGGGGTGACGTTGGGGTTGCCGTCGCGGTCGCCGCCGATCCAGGTGCCGAAGGTGAGGGGGCGGGTGCCTGCGGGGAGTTCGACGCCGACGCGTTCGAGTTCGGCGGCGAGGTCCTCCAGGACGTCGCCGACGGCGCCGAGGTGGAGTTCGTCGAGGTAGTAGATGGCGTTGCGGGCCTCGTCGGCGGGTTCGGGCCGGACGACGCGGAGTTCGTCGGTCTGCCAGATGAGGTCGATGTTCTCGGCGAGGCGGAGGTCCTGGCGGCGCCGGTCGGCGTCGATGACGGGGGTTTCGAGGAGTTCGGCGATACGGCGGAGCTTGTTGAGGACGGAGCGCCGGGCGGCCTCGGTGGGGTGTGCGGTGAAGACGGGTCGCACGTTGAGGTTCTTGACGGTCTCGCGCAGGTGCTGCGGGTCGGCGTCCTTGAGGCGGTCGGCGGTGCGGGCGAGGAGCCCGCCCTCGGCGGCGCGGCGGTCGCGCATCTCGCGGGCGCGGTGGACCTGCTCGGTGACGTTGGCGAGGTGGAAGTAGGTGGAGAAGGCGCGGACGAGGCGTGCGGCGGTCTCCAGGTCCGTGTCGCCGAGCAGTTCGGCGGCGGCCTCGCCGTCGGTGCGGGTGAGGGCACGGACGCGTTCGACGAGGTCGAGGAGTTCCTGGCCCTCCTGGCGTACCAGGGTCTCGCCCAGCAGGTCGCCGAGGCGGCGGATGTCGGCGCGCAGCGCGGGGCTGGCGGCGGGGGTCTGGTCGGCACTGCTCACAGTGTGCGGCTCCTTGCAGTGAATGAGGAGGTGCGTCGCGTTGCGGCTGCCACCGAAGGGTGGTGGTGGAGGCCGCGCGGGCACGGGGTCTCCGGGGCCGCGGCCGGCGGCGGTGCCGACGCCACCCCGGAAAGCGGAGTGCGGACCGCGCTGTCCGACTCCACCAGGATAGGTGTCCACGTCGTCGGCACCGCTGGCGCCCCGTTCGGGTTTTCCCGTACGGGCGCGTCGTCGCGCTCTCGTGCGGTGGGGCGTCGCGCTGTCATACTTACGTAACCGTAGGTTACGGAACCGTAGCCGGACCTGTCCGTCGCATTCCTCATCCCCAGGGGACCCCCCATGAACACCAGCCCCGTGCTGCTCGACGATGCCCAGCCACCGGGGGCCGACGGCCCTGCTCTTCCGTCCGCCACGCTCGGCGGGGACAGCAAGCGGTCGGTCGAGCAGATCGCCCTTCTGCTGTTCATCGTGGTGCCGTTCCTGGCCTTGGTGGCGGCGGTGCCGCTGGCCTGGGGGCGGGGGGTGAGCTGGCTCGATCTGGGTCTGCTGGTGGCGATGTATTTCATCGGCTGCCATGGCATCACGATCGGCTTCCACCGCTATTTCACGCATGGTTCGTTCAAGGCGAGGCGTCCGTTGCGGATCGCGTTGGCGGTGGCGGGTTCGCTGGCCGTGGAGGGGCCGCTGGTGCGGTGGGTGGCGGATCATCGCAAGCATCACCGTTTTTCGGACGCGGAGGGTGATCCGCATTCGCCGTGGCGGTTCGGCGAGTCGCTGCCGGCGTTGTGCAAGGGGCTGTGGTGGGCCCATATCGGATGGATGTTCGATTCCGAGCAGACGCCGCAGCACAAGTACGCCCCGGATCTGATCAAGGATCCGGGGCTCCGTGCGGTCTCGCGCCACTTCGCCACCCTCACGGCCGTGTCGCTGGCGGTTCCGCCGCTGGTGGGTGGGCTGGTGACGTGGTCGTGGTGGGGTGCGGCGACGGCGTTCTTCTGGGGGTCCCTGGTCCGGGTGGCGCTGCTGCACCACGTCACCTGGTCGATCAACTCGATCTGCCACGCGGTGGGGAAGCGCCCGTTCCGGTCCCGTGACCGGTCGGGGAACGTGTGGTGGCTCGCGGTGCTGTCGTGCGGCGAGTCGTGGCACAACCTGCACCACGCGGATCCGACGAGCGCGCGGCACGGTGTGGAGCGGGGACAGATCGATTCGAGCGCCCGGTTGATCCGCTGGTTCGAGAAGCTGGGGTGGGCGTCGGACGTGCGCTGGCCGGACGCCGCGCGGATCGAGTCCCGGCGTATCGGCGCCCGCCGCGACCGTGCGCACGCCGACGCGGCATGATGGACGACGTGGCGACCGACTCCAGAACCAGCAGCGAGACCACCCGTTCTCCCTCCTCCCGGCGGGCCCGCCGGGTCAGGATGACCGGCAAGGAACGCCGCGAACAGCTGCTGGACATCGGGCGCACCCTTTTCGCCGACAAGGGTTTCGAGGGCACCTCGGTGGAGGAGATCGCGGCCCGCGCGGGCGTGTCGAAGCCGGTGGTGTACGAGCACTTCGGCGGCAAGGAGGGGCTGTACGCGGTGGTCGTCGACCGCGAGATGCGGCGGCTGCTCGACATGGTGACCGGTGCGCTGACGGCGGGCCATCCGCGGGAGCTGCTGGAGCAGGCGGCGTTCGCGCTGCTGGACTACATCGAGACGTACACGGACGGTTTCCGCATCCTGGTCCGGGACTCCCCCGTCGCCCAGTCGACGGGCACGTTCGCGTCGCTGATCAGCGATATCGCCACGCAGGTGGAGGACATCCTGGGCCTGGAGTTCAAGGCCCGCGGCTTCGATCCGAAGCTGGCCCCGCTGTACGCGCAGGCACTGGTGGGGATGGTGGCGCTGACGGGGCAGTGGTGGGTGAACGCGCGCAAGCCGAAGAAGGCGGAGGTCGCGGCCCACCTGGTGAATCTGGCCTGGCACGGCCTGGAGAACCTGGAGTCGAAGCCGCGGCTGATCGGCCACCGGAAGAACTGAGCCATCGGCGCTCGGGGGGTGCTCACTCGTTGTGACGACGCCGCGTCGAAGCGCCTCGTGCTGTGGCGCGCAGGGCCGAGAATCCCGTCCATGGGAGGAATCGTGACCGCCGAGCCGATCGCCGGGCACAGCAGCCGCTGCCGGTGCCGCCCCAGGACGGATACGCGGTGGACGACCTGTTCACCCTGCCCGATCTCCCACCGCTGCCCGCCCCGGAGGCCGCACGACCCGGCCCCTCCGGCCGAACGCCGCCGGTCCGGGGACACGGCCCGGGGCGGGCAGCGGCGGGACAGGCAGGTTCCCCGGTTCACCCGCCCAGCGGCTCCAGGAACTCCAGCCGGTTGCCCACCGGGTCGTGGCTGAAGAAGCGGCGGTGGCCGGGCAGGTCGTCGTCCCATCGCACCGGGGCTCCGTGGGCCTCCAGCCGGGCGGCGTACGCCTCGATGCCGGTGACGCGCAGGCCGGGGTGGGCCTTGCGGGCGGGGCGGAAGTCCTGCTCGATGCCCAGGTGGAGCTGGACCGGTCCGGCCTGGAACCAGCAGCCGCCGCGGGCGGCGAGGGCCGGGGGCTTGGCGGTCTCCGTCATGCCGAGGGCGTCGGCGTAGTAGGCGCGCAGGCTGTCCTCCGAGCCCGCGGGGGCGGCCAGCTGGACGTGGTCGAGCGCGGCGATCATGAGTTCTCCTTGTGGGCGACGGCGAAGACGCGGCGGAACGGGAAGACGGTGCCGTGCGGGCCGGCCGGGTAGGCGGTGCGCAGCAGGTCGCGGTACTCGGCGAGGAAGGCGTCGCGGGCCTCGGGGTCGTCGTCGAGGACGGTCAGGACGGGGCGCAGGCCGGTGCCCTTCACCCAGTCGAGTACCGGGTCCTGCCCGTGCAGCAGGTGCAGGTAGGTGGTTTCCCAGACGTCGGCCGTGATGCCGGGGCCCGTGAGGGCGTCGAGGTAGGCGGTGGGGGCGGGTACGGCGTCGGCGTGGCGCAGGACGCCGTGCAGGCGGTCGCGCCAGCGCGGGGAGGTGGCGAGTTCCCGCATGAGGACGTGGGAGGGCTGGTCGAAGTTGCCCGGGACCTGGAGGGCGAACGTGCCGCCCGGGGTGAGGGCGTCCAGCCAGGCGGGGAAGCGTGCGGTGTGGCCGGGGACCCATTGGAGCAGGGCGTTGGAGACGATCACGTCGAAGGGTTCGGCCGGGACCCAGGTGGTGGCGTCGGCCTCGGCGAAGTCCAGGAGCGGCCCGGCGTGCGTCCGGGCGCGTTCGAGCATCTGGGGGGAGTTGTCGTAGCCGGTGATGCGGGCCCTCGGCCAGCGGTGGGCGAGGAGGACGGTGGCGTTCCCGGCGCCGCAGCCGAGGTCGGCGACGCGGGGTGCGGGGGCGGCCGGGGGTTCGGGGACGCGGGCAAGGAGGTCGTGGAAGGGGCGGGTGCGGTGATCCGCGTGGCGCAGGTACTGCTGCGGATCCCAGAGGGGTGTGCTCATGGCTTCAGCATCACGCCGATATTATCTTGATGTCAAGACACTTGAATTCAAGAGACTTCATGTCGACAGACCCTCTACACTGATCGACATGGAGGACGAGGTCGACCGACTGGTCGCTGCATGGCGCCGCGAGCGCCCCGACCTCGACGTGGAACCGCTCGAGGTGCTGAGCCGCGTCTCGCGCCTGGCCCGCCACCTGGACCGGGCGCGCCGGATCGCGTTCTCCGAGCACCACCTGGAGCCGTGGGAGTTCGACGTCCTGACGTCGCTGCGCCGCGCGGGCGCCCCCTATCAGCTCTCCCCCGGCCAGCTGCTCACCCAGACGCTGGTCACCTCGGGCACGATGACCAACCGCATCGACCGGCTGGCCAAGAAGAACCTCGTCGAGCGGCTTCCCGACCCGAACGACCGGCGCGGGGTGCTCGTCCGGCTCACCGCCGAGGGCCGCGACAAGGCCGACCAGTCGCTCGCCGGTCTGCTCGCCCAGGAACGCGCCATCCTGGCCGAACTCTCCTCTCAGCAGCGCGGCGAACTCGCCGGTCTGCTACGCCAGTTGACTGCCCCGTTCGACAACGTCCCCGGATAGGGCGGCTCCGGAAGGTCCCGGGGCCGCCGCCTCCAGGTCGACCGGCCCGATGCCCGCCCGGCGCGCCAGCGCGACCGCGGCCAGCGTGGAGTGCACGCCCAGCTTCCCCAGTACGTTCTGCATGTGCGTGCGCACCGTGTGCGGGGAGAGATAGAGGCGCTCCGCCACCGCCTTGCGCCCCAGCCCCGCCACCATGCAGCGCAGCACCTCGCGCTCGCGCGGGGTCAGCGACTCGACGAGCCGCTCGCTCTCGGTGCGGTGCTTGCGGGCCGCGGTCAACTCCCGCAGGACGCCGGTCAGCAGGGCCGGGGGCAGATGCGTCTCGTCGCGCAACACCCCTCGGACGACGGTGAGCAGCCGTTGCAGCGAGCAGTCCTTGGCGACCCAGCCGGAGGCACCGGCCTGGAGGGCGAGGGCGGCCCGGTGCGGGTCGTCCTTCTCGGCGAGCACCACCGTGCGCACGGAGGGCCGGTCGACGTGGACGCCGGCGACCAGGGAGATGCCGTCCACCGGGGCGTTCTCCCCGGCGCGCGGCACCGGGACGGGTGCGTGGCGACCGCCCGCCGCGGTCAGGATGCCCAGTTCGGCGTCGACCAGCATCACGTCGTAGCCGCGCCCCTCGGCGGCCGCCCGTTCCAGACAGCGCAGCGCGGCCGGGCCGCTGCCCGCCGCCGACACCTCGACGTCGGGCTCGGCCGCCAGTGCCGCCGCCAGCGACTCGGCGAAAATGCGGTGGTCGTCCACCACGAGAACACGGATTCGAACCACGGGCACCCCCTGCTGCCTACGCTGCCGGGCCGCCCCGGCCCGCCGAAGGGACGGGAACGGCGCGGGTACGGTCGCCCGGATGGGAGAGACGGACCGCAGCCCCACGGCCGCCGCCGTGCGTCGACTGCCACCCGTCCCGGGCGCCGTACCCGACTGTCTCGTACCCCTGAATCGGCACCGGCCCCCACCGGTGCTGTGCATCAGGGTACGGCGCGGCGACCGGCGCGGAAGGCGATTCGCAGAACTGACCGGCACCTGCCGGTCGGTGGCCGGTGCCGGCCGGTTCGTCGTGCGTTCGTGGCCGGGACCGTCCGGCGGCGGGTGGGGGCGTGGAACGACCGGCCGGGGGTCAGGCCAGTCGGCGGGCGCCCGCCGAGGGCACCGCCGGGAAGATCCCCGGCTCCGCGTGCCCGGCCGCGGCGAACGCCGCCCGCACCGCCCCGGCGACCGCGTCCGCCCGTGCCTCGTCCACCAGCACGATCGCCGAGCCGCCGAAGCCGCCGCCGGTCATCCGGGCGCCGAGCGCCCCGGCCTCGCCCGCCGACGACACCACGAGGTCCAGTTCCGGGCAGGAGACCCGCAGATCGTCGCGGAGCGAGACGTGTCCCGCGTCGAGGACCGGGCCCACCGCGCGCACGTCGCCCGCGTCGAGCAGGGCGATGACCTGCCTCACCCGTTCGTTGTCGCCGACCACATGGCGCACGTAGCGCACCACGGACTCGTCCGCGCCGGACGCGGCCAGCGCCTCCAGGGCCGTTCCGAGCCCCGGGAACGGCAGGTCGCGCAGCGTGCGCAGGCCGAGCGCGGCGGCCCCCGCCTCGCAGCCGGCCCTCCGCTCGGCGTACGCCCCGTCGCCCAGCGCGTGCTTGACCCGGGTGTCGACCACCAGCAGCCGCAGTCCGTGCGCGGAGAGGTCGAAGGGGACCTGGCGCTGGGTGAGGTCCCGGGTGTCGAGGTACAGGGCGTGACCGTCGGTGCAGCAGGCGGAGGCCATCTGGTCCATGATTCCGCACGGCACGCCGACGAACGCGTTCTCGGCGCGCTGCCCGATCACCGCCAGCTCCGGTGCCGGGAGCCCGAGTCCGAAGAGGTCGTTCAGGGCGAGTGCGGTGACGACCTCCAGGGCGGCGGAGGAGGAGAGTCCGGCGCCGGTGGGCACGGTGGAGGTCAGCTGGATGTCCGCCCCGCTGACCGGGTGGCCGGCCTCGCGCAGCGCCCAGACGACACCCGCCGGGTAGGCGGCCCAGCCGTGCCCCTGGTGCGGGGCCAGTTCGTCGATCCGGAGCCGGACGACACCGCCCGGCACGTCGGAGGAGTGGAGCCGCAGTTCGCCGTCGGTGCGGCGGGCGACGGCGGCGCGCGCGGTGTGCGGCAGCGCGAGCGGCATCACGAAGCCGTCGTTGAAGTCGGTGTACTCGCCGATCAGGTTGACCCGCCCGGGGGCCGCCCAGACACCCTCGGGGGCGCTGCCGTACAGGGCGGTGAAGGCGTCGGCCGGTTCCCGGGTGGCGTCGGCCGGGTCGCCGGTGGGGACGGCGGCCGGATCGCTGTGCTCGGTCATGGGGCGGTGGGCTCCTCTCGGCGGGCGAACGCCCAGGCGTCGGTGACGATTCCGGCGAGGTCGGCGCGCGACGGCGTCCAGCCGAGCCGCTCCCTTGCGGTGGCCGCGGAGGCGACCAGCACGGCGGGATCACCGGCGCGGCGCGGGGCGGCGGTCTCGGGGACGGGGTGGCCGGTGACCTCGCGGACGGTCTCGATGACCTCGCGGACCGAGAAGCCGTTGCCGTTGCCGAGGTTGCAGATCAGATGCTCGCCCGGGGTCGCCGCGTCCAGGGCGAGCAGGTGGGCCTCGGCGAGGTCGGCGACGTGGATGTAGTCGCGGACGCAGGTGCCGTCGGGGGTCGGGTAGTCGTCGCCGTACACCGCGACGGACTCCCGGCGGCCGAGGGCGACCTGGAGGACGAGCGGGATGAGGTGCGACTCGGGGTCGTGCCGCTCCCCGCACCTGCCGTAGGCCCCGGCCACGTTGAAGTAGCGCAGCGAGACGGCGGCCAGGCCGTGCGCCTTCGCCTCGCCGGTGATCATGTGGTCGACGGCGAGCTTGGTGGCGCCGTAGGGGCTGGTGGGCGCGGTCGCGTCGGACTCGGTGATGGGGCTGGTGGCCGGTTCGCCGTAGGTCGCGGCGGTGGAGGAGAAGACCAGGGTCCGCACCCCGGCGTCCCGCATCGCGGCGAGCAGTTCGAGGGAGCCTGCGACGTTGTTCGTCCAGTACTTCTCCGGGTTGGTGACGGACTCGCCGACCTGCGAGTACGCGGCGAAGTGCAGCACCCCGTCGTAGGAGGGGTCGAGCCACTTCGCGGCGTCCTGGACGCGGCCCTCGACGAACTGTGCCCCGGCCGGGACGCCCTCCCGGAAACCGGTCGACAGGTCGTCGAGGACGGTGACCGCGTGACCGGCCTCCAGCAGGTGCTGGGCGACCACGCTGCCGACGTATCCCGCGCCGCCCGTGACCAGGTACTTCTTCTGGGGCTTGCTCACTCGCTCGCTACCTCTCGCAGTCGCTGGGCCGCGGCCTCCGGCGGCACATCGTTGATGAACACGTTCATGCCGGATTCGGAACCAGCGAGGAACTTCAGCTTGCCGGAGGTGCGTCGGATGGTGAAGAGCTCCAGATGGAGCCCGAAGTCCTCCCTGCCGGGGGCCTCGAACGGGGCCTGGTGCCAGGCCGCGATGTACGGGGTCGGCGGCTCGCCGGGCCCGAAGATCCGGTCGAATCGCCTCAAGAGTTCCAGATAGACCTGTGGGAATTCCGTGCGCGCGGCGTCGTCGAGTTCCCGCAGGTCGGGGACGCGGCGGCGGGGGTGGATGTGCACCTCGTACGGCCAGTGGGCGGCGTGCGGGACGAAGACGATCCAGTGCTCCCCGGCCAGGACGACCCGCGAGCCGTCGGCCTCCTCGCGGGCCACCACGTCGTCGAAGAGGTTGCGGCCGGTCGCGGCGCGGTGGGCGGCGGTCGAGCGCAGCATCAGTTCGGTGCGCGGGGTGACGAAGGGGTACGCGTAGATCTGCCCGTGCGGATGTCCGAGCGTGACACCGATCTCGGCGCCCCGGTTCTCGAAGCAGAACACCTGCTTCACCTGCGGGAGTCCGGCGAGCTCGGTGGTGCGGTCGGTCCAGGCCGCCAGGACCAGTGCCGCCTGCTCCTCGGTGAGGTCGGCGAAGGACGCGTCGTGGTCGGAGGTGAAACAGACGACCTCGCAGCGGCCGGAGTCACCGGCGAGCGAGGGGAAGCGGTTCTCGAAGACGGCCACCTCGTAGTCCGCCTCGGGTATCTCGCTCAGCCTGCCGTCCCGCGAGGGGCAGAGCGGGCACTCGTCGGCCGGCGGGTGGTAGGTGCGGCCCTGCCGGTGCGAGGCGATGGCGACGCTGTCGCCGAGAAACGGGTCCCGGCGGATCTCGGACGAGGTCGAGACGGCGTCGAGGGGCCGCCGGTCCACGGCGTCGCGCACGACGTCGTCACGACGGTCGTAGTAGAGCAGTTCCCGGCCGTCGGCGAGCGTCGTAACCGTCTTCTTCACCAGACTCCTCCAAACAGAATCAAACATAATGAACCACAAGCCAACAGGTGCGTCAATGGCGGCTCCGTGCGTCCGGGCCGGTTCCCGGGTGTGTGAACGGTGATGTGCGGGTGCGCGGGCGTGCGAGTGGGCAGCGGGACGCGCGGGTGCGAAAGAGACGAAGGAAGTGAGCGGGTACACCGGAATGCGCCGGAGTGCGGTGGGGTGCGGTGGAGCGATCGGAGTGCGGCGCCGCACTCGCACCGGAGTGCGCCGGTGTACCGGGGGTGTGCCCGTGGCACGGGGCAGACACGTGCCGGGCGGGAACGGGGCGGGGACAAGGCGGGAACGGGGCGGGAACAGCGCGGTGCGACACCGGACGAGGGCATGTCCGTGCCGGTCGGCGCCGTGTCGGTCGGCGCCGTGCCAGTCGGCGCCGTGTCAGTCGGCGTCGTGTCGGCCCGTATCGGTGCCGGTCGACCGTATTGGTGCCTGTCGGCCTGTAGCGGTCCGCGGCGGCCGACGCGGCCCGCACCGGTCCACGGACGGCTGTCCGCGTCAGGTCACAGCCGTTTGCGTCAGTGCGCGGCCGTCTGCGTCGGGGCTTGCCGGGGTGCCGGGCCGGGGGCGGACGCGGCCCGGTCCAGGAGTCCGGTGCGGGCCGCGAGTGCCGCGGCCTCCAGCCGGGAGCCGACGCCTAACTTCATCAGTACGCGCTGCACGTGCGTGCGTGCGGTGCTCGACGCGATCCGCATCCCGGCCGCGATCAGCCGAGTGTCCTCGCCCTCGGCGACCCGGACCAGCACCTCGGCCTCGCGCGGGGTGAGCATCCGGAGCAGCCGTTGCCCTTCGTCGTCCGGGGCGGCGGACGGATCGAGCAGCTCGGCGAAGGCGACCTGGAGCAGTTGGGGCGACGCCGCGGCCTCCCCGGCACGTGCCCTGCTCATCGCCCGCTCGACGCCCTCCATGCGCTCGTCGTGGCGGACGTACCCCGCGGCGCCCGCCGCGAAGGCCGCGGCGATCCCGCGCGGACTGGGTACGGGGCCGAGCACCACCACCGCCACCTGGGGGCGCTCCCGCCGGATGCGCGCGATCGGGTCGAAGACGCCGGGTTCGGCGGGCGCGGCGGTGCCGAACAGGCAGACCTCGGGAGCCCTGCTGATCACCAGTTCGGCCGCGCCCGCGGTCGGCGCCGCCGCGGCGAGCACCCGGTGGCCCCGCAGCTTCAGCGCCGAGGCGAGCGCCTCGGCAAGCAGTCGGTGATCGTCGATCACCATGAGCCGCACACCCATCGAGCACACCCCCGTAGCGGTGGTGCCAGACCCCCCGGCCCACCATGACCCGGCAAGCTACACGCTCGGCCGATGCCGCGGACGCGTTATCGGCCAAAGGCGCACCCGTTCAAAACGGCGCCCGTTCAAACCCGTTCAAACCCGTTCAAAGGGGTGCCCGTTCAACGGTGCACGCGTTCCGATACGCGTGCGGGGGCGGGGCCGCCGGGCGGACCCCACCCCCGCACCTGCGCGGTGGTCGCTCGTGCTGCCGCGTCACTCCCTGCCGAAGCTGACGAACAGACGTCGGCTGGTGTCCAGGCTGCCGTGGGGCTTGCTCACCATGGTGCTGGACAGGTACAGGTGCCCGTCGTTGTAACGGAACTCCGAGTAGTCCGGAGTGAAGCCGGTCTCCACGGCACGGACGGTCCTGTCGGCCGGGTTCTCCATCAGGACGGTCTGCTTGAACGTTCCGCCGTCGATGGAGACGATCTGGCCGCCCTTGTCGTAGGGAGGGGTCCGGTACGCGATGATGTTGCCGCCGTCCATGCGCAGCGGGAACATCTTGTAGCGGTCGCCCGCGTCGGCCCGGTCGCTGGTCGGCTTGCCCGTGGTGAGGTCGAACGAGACGATCTCGTTGGTGTCGCCGTACTCCCCGGTGCCCTCGTGGCCCTCGGTCGGCAGGTAGATGCGGTTGTTGCCGACCGCCAGCTGGCCGCAGCTCTCGACCACGGTGGACTTGCAGCGTGCGGCGTACTTGTCGGCGTCCGCCGCGATCCTGGTGAGCAGCTTGCCGGTGGAGGCGTCGATCGAGAAGAAGTCCGAGATGCCGCTGCCGTCCCCGGCGGTGTCGCCGACGTCGGCCGCGACGACCAGCGGCTTGGTGGAGACGATGTTCGCGTAGTCGACGCCGGGCGGCATCTTGTACGAGGAGATCGGGGCGCCGTCGGCCGGGTTCAGGGCCTGGATGACGAGCTGCTGGTCGTCGTACTTTCCACAGGCGCGGACCACGGCGAGCGCCTCGCCGCCGCCGTAGCCGCGGTCGGAACAGCCGTCGGTGCTGGCCTTCGGCTTCCACAGCTCGGCGCCGGTGTTCAGGTTGAAGGCGGCGCCGCCCTCGTTCCCGCCCGCGGCGACCGTGGTGCCGCTGACCGTGACCTCCTCGAACCTGACCGGTGCGTCGCCGCTGGTGACGGCGGTCACGGACTTGCTCCACATCAGCTTGCCGGTGCTCAGGTCCAGCGCGCCGATCTGGTTGCACGGCTGGTACTTCTTGGCCTTGGTGGGCTTGCCCTCTTCGAAGGCGATGGCCGTCTTGTAGTCGGCGGTCATGTGCCGGGAGGCGGCGCAGAGCTGCCCCGCGAGCGGTATGGACCAGAGTTTGGTGCCCTTGACCGCGTCGTAGCCGACGATCTCGTTGATGCCGGTCTTGACGTACGCCTTGTCGGTCAGCCAGGAGCCGGAGACCGTGGTGACCTCGGTGACCTTCGGCATCGGCAGCTGGAAGGCGACCTTGGACGCGGGGTTGTCCGGTGCCTTCTCCTTGCCGGCGCCGTCGGGCGCACTGCCCTTGCCGCTGTCCTTGCCGTCGGAGGTGCCGCCGCTGGACTGGGCGGCCTCGTCCTTCTTGTCGTCACCGCCGCTGCCGGCGTACCAGATGCCCGCGCCGACGATCAGCACCACGGCGACCGCGGCGGCGACGATGATCTGCATCTGGGTGCCGAACTTCTTGCCGCCGTTCCCGTTCCCGTTCTGCTGCGGCGGGTACTGCTGCTGCATCGGGGCGGTCGGGTAGCCGTAGCCCTGCTGCGGCGGCTGACCGGGCGGCATGGCGTGCGGGAAGCCGTAGCCCTGCTGCGGCGGCTGACCCGGCGGCAGCCCCTGCGGCGCGCCGTAGCCCTGCGGCGGGTAGCCGTAGCCGGGCTGGGGCGGCTGCCCCTGCGGCGGGTAGCCGTAGCCCGGCTGGGGCGGCTGCTGACCCGGCTGCGGGTTGCCGTAACCGGGCTGCGTGGGCTGACCCTGCGGCGGCTGGCCCTGCGGGTTGCCCTGGGCCGGGCCCGGCTGCTGCGACGGGCCCGCCGGCGGGGTGGCGTCGGCGGGCGGCGGGGTCGGGGCCCCGAAACCGCCCTGGGGCGGATCCTGCGGGGCGCCGAACCCACCCGGTGGCGGATCCTGCGGGGCACCGAAACCGCCCTGGGGCGGTTCGTTGGACGGCTGGGGCGGCTGCGTCATGGCGTACGTACCTCGGGGGAAAGGGAGGGAAAAGGAGTGTCGGTGGGTCGGTCGGGGCCGACGGCGGGTACGGATACCGGCCCGCCACCGGTCATGATCCGGCGGGCGCCGGAGGCCCGATGCCTCCGGCGCCCTCGTGGACCGTCAGTTGCCGAAGGCCATCATGGTCTTCGTCTCCAGCTCTTCCTTGTCGTTGCTCGCGCTGACCCGGCCGCTCGCGATGACGCAGCGGCCGTTCGCGTAGAGGACCTTCGAGTTGTAGAAGGTGCTCTCGATCTGGGACGTCGACACCGGGTGCTGCAACAGCATCTTCGGCGCGCCGCCGGTCGGGGCGAGCGTGGCGATCCCGCCGCCCTTGTTGTATCCGGCCTCCACGTAGAGCAGCACGTCGGAACCCTCCATGCGGAGCGGCTTCACGATGCGCTCGGCCGGGGCCGCGGCCTTCCACTTGGTCCTGCCGGTGTTCAGGTCGAACGCCACGACCTTGTTCGTACGGGCGAGGCCGCTGGAGTCCGAGGCGGTCGCCATGTAGAACGTGTTCGCGTCCGCGGCGACACCGGTGCAGCCGTCCAGGGACTTGCCGAAGATGGCGAAGGTGCTGCCGCAGTCCGGCGCGAACTTGTCGTCCTTGTCGCTGTTGAGTCCGGAGCGGAGCGTGCCGTTCTCCCTGAGGGAAAGGATGCTCCACTCCTTTTCCTTCTTCAGCGAGACGACCAGCGGGTTCACCGAGTAGACCCGGTCGACCTCCCAGCCCCGCTTCGGCTGGTACGTCCACCGGGGCTTCCCGGTCACCGGGTCGAGTTCCTGGATCTGCTGCTGCGGATTCTCGATGTCGTCGGTACGGCAGTTGGAGGCGGCGATCAGCTTCGCCCCTCCGGCGAAGGCGAACGGCTGGCAGTTGCCCGGCTGCTTGCCGAACAGCTCCTTCCCGTCGCTGATCCGGAAGGCGTTGGAGTTGCCGGTACGGCCGACGGTGACCGTGTCGCCGCTGATGGCGAGCGAGATGTCCGACATCAGGTCCCAGATGCCGTTCTTCTTGATCGACTTCTTCCAGCCCACCTTGCCGGTCTTGAGGTCGATCATCTGGAGGTCCGAGCAGTCCGCCTTGCTGGTGGTGCCGTTCTTGACCCCGATGACGATCTTGCCGTCGGTGGTGGTCTGCGCGGGTGCGGCGCACAGATCGGCGGGCAGCTGCACGCTCCACTTCGGCTTGCCGTCGGCCAGGGAGTAGCCGGATATCCCGCGGTACATGCCCTTGACGACCATGTCGCCGACGAGCCAGGGGCCGTACACGCTCGAACCGTTGCGCGGCAGGTCGATGTCGTTCTTCGTCAGCCAGAGGACCTTCGCCTCGCCCTCGCGGCGTCCGGCGTTGAGGTCCTCGTCGACGTCGCGGCCGTCGCCGTCGCCACTGCCCTGGTCCGCGGAGGCCGAACCGCTCGGCTTGGCGTCCTCGCTCTTCCCCACGACGGGCTTCTTGTCGTCGTCGCCCCCGTTCACGGCGAAGAAGACACCGGTGCCGATCACCAGGAGCGCGGCGGCCGCGGCACCGATGATCAGCGCGGGCTTGCGCTTGGCCCCGCCCCCGCCCTGACCGTCCGGGACCGGGACGCCGGGGTATTGCTGCGGGTAGCCGTAACCGGGCTGCGCGGGCTGGCCGTACGGGCCCGGCTGCTGGCCGTAGGGACCCGGCTGCTGGTTGTACGGTCCGGGCTGCTGCCCGTAGGGGCCGGGCTGCTGCTGGTACGGGCCCGGCTGCTGCCCGTAGGGACCCGGCTGCTGGTTGTACGGTCCGGGCTGCTGGCCCGACTGCTGCGGGTAGCCGTAGCCGGGGGCCTGGCCCGGCGCCTGACCCGGCTGCTGCGGGTAGCCGTAACCGGGCTGTGCGGACGGCGGAGCCTGCGGGGGAGGCGGGGTCTGCGGCGGGGTCTGCGGCGCCGACGGGGCCTTCGAGAACGAGGGTGCCTGCGGCGGCTGCGCGGGCGGCGGACCCTGGGGCGACGGCGGCTGAGGACTCCCCTGCGGCGGTTCCTGTGGCGCGCCGAAGCCCCCCTGCGGCGGTTGCTGGCTGGGCGGCTGGCTCATCAGCACGTCCCCCTTCGTGCGGTCCGGTGCCCGTTCCGGTCTCCCCCGCGATTCCGAGGCGCACAGAGAGTCCGACAAG
Source organism: Streptomyces sp. NPDC056061 (assembly GCF_042266885.1). Taxonomy (NCBI): domain Bacteria; kingdom Bacillati; phylum Actinomycetota; class Actinomycetes; order Kitasatosporales; family Streptomycetaceae; genus Streptomyces; species Streptomyces sp. NPDC056061. Next base: position 65,900 of record NZ_JBHJWQ010000006.1, read on the forward strand.
ACCCCCTGAACTCCACAGAAAGGAGCGAATCGGGCATGGATCCCGCGGTGTTACGACAGTCGAGCGGGGCTTCTTTGTACCACCCGCAACACCTCGGCCACCGGATCGGTCCACCCCCTGTTCCCAAGGGAGAACCGCCCCGTGATGCCCTCGTTACGCCTCGGACGGCCCTCCGGACACGTCCCGCGACACCGGCCGACCGGCCCCCTCACCACCGGCCGACCATGTTCCGGACCGTCAGTTCCCGAAGCCCGCCATCGACTTCATGAACATCTCCGCCTCGTTGTCACCGCTGGTCGTCGCCTGCACGAGGAAGCTGCGAGCGTCCCGGTAGGCGACCCGGGAATCGGCGAAGTCCCGTTCGGCGTCGACCGCCGCTCGTGCCGTACCAGATCCCGGCACCTGCCGGCAGCGCGACCGCGACCGCGACCGCGACCGCGCCTGCGACGACCGCGCCGCGCCTGCCCCGGAAGACCCCGCCGCCCCGGACTGCGGCGGGGACTGCGGCGGGGGGCCGTACCCGCCACACGGCGAGTGGCCCGGGAAGGACAGGCGTCGGGGCGTCCGACGGTCAGGCGTCCTCGGCCAGTTCCAGCCAGCGCATCTCCAACTCATCGCGTTCCGCGACGAGTTCCCGCAGTTCGGCGTCGAGCTCGGCCACCTTCTCGAAGTCGGTGGCGTGTTCCGCGATCTGGGCGTGCAGTGCGGTCTCGCGCGTCGACACCTTGTCGAGCTGCCGCTCCACCTTCTGCAGTTCCTTCTTCGCCGCGCGGGCGGCCTGCGGGGAGAGCGCCGCAGCCGGGGCGGCGGCCCGCTCCTCCGCCTGGACGGGGGCGGCGGAGGGGGTCGCCGCCTCCTCCATCCGCCGCCTGCGCTCCAGGTACTCGTCGATGCCGCGCGGCAGCATCCGCAGCGTGCGGTCGCCGAGCAGGGCCATCACCCGGTCCGTGGTCCGCTCGACGAAGAACCGGTCGTGCGAGATCACGATCATCGATCCGGGCCAGCCGTCGAGGAGGTCCTCCAGCTGGGTCAGGGTCTCGATGTCGAGGTCGTTGGTGGGCTCGTCGAGGAAGAGGACGTTCGGCTCGTCCATCAGCAGGCGCAGGATCTGGAGCCGTCGCCGCTCGCCGCCGGAGAGGTCGCCGACCGGGGTCCACTGCTTCTCCTTGGTGAACCCGAACTTCTCGCAGAGCTGCCCGGCGGTCATCTCCCGGCCCTTGCCCAGGTCGACCCGGTCCCGCACCTGCTGCACGGCCTCCAGCACCCGCAGGTTCGGGTCGAGTTCGCGCACCTCCTGGGAGAGGTAGGCGAGCCTGACGGTCTTGCCGACGACGATCCGCCCGGCGGTGGGCTGGATGTCGCCCTCCGTGCGGGCCGCCTCGGCGAGGGCCCGCAGCAGCGAGGTCTTGCCCGCGCCGTTGACGCCGACCAGGCCGATCCGGTCGCCGGGGCCGAGCTGCCAGGTGAGGTGTTCGAGCAGGGTCTTCGTACCCGCCCGGACGGTCACGTCCTCCAGGTCGAAGACGGTCTTGCCGAGCCGGGCGCCGGCGAACTTCATCAGTTCGCTGGTGTCGCGCGGCGGCGGGACGTCGGCGATGAGTTCGTTGGCCGCCTCGATGCGGTAGCGCGGCTTGGAGGTGCGGGCCGGGGCGCCGCGGCGCAGCCAGGCCAGCTCCTTGCGCATCAGGTTCTGCCGCTTGGTCTCCTCGGTCGCGGCGATCCGCTCCCGTTCCGCGCGCGCGAAGACGTAGTCGCTGTAGCCGCCCTCGTACTCGTGGACGGCGCCGCGCTGGACGTCCCACATGCGGGTGCAGACCTGGTCGAGGAACCACCGGTCGTGGGTGACGCAGACGAGCGCCGAACGGCGGGCCCGCAGATGCCCTGCGAGCCAGGAGATGCCCTCGACGTCGAGATGGTTGGTGGGCTCGTCGAGGACGATCAGGTCCTGCTCCGCGATGAGCAGCTTGGCCAGCGCGATCCGGCGTCGCTCACCACCGGAGAGCGGGGCGATGACGGTGTCCAGGCCGTGCTCGAAGCCGGGCAGGGCGAGCCCGCCGAAGAGGCCGGTGAGCACGTCGCGGATCTTGGCGCTGCCCGCCCATTCGTGGTCGGCGAGATCGCCGATCACCTCGTGGCGGATGGTCGCCTGCGGGTCGAGCGAATCGTGCTGGGTGAGCACGCCCAGGCGCAGTCCGCCGCTGTGGGTGACGCGTCCGCTGTCCGCCTCCTCCAGCCTGGCGAGCATCCGGATGAGGGTCGTCTTGCCGTCGCCGTTGCGGCCCACGACACCGATCCGGTCCCCCTCGGACACTCCGAGGGACACACCGTCGAGCAGGGCACGGGTGCCGTACACCTTGCTTGCCTGCTCGACATTGATCAGATTGACGGCCATTTCACTCCTGCCCCGGGGACTCGATCGGCTTCCCAGGGTACGGGGCCGGGGCGGTGCGCCGTCCGTGTGCCCTTGCCTCCCCCGGACCCTCGACGCCGTCGTCGGCGATCGCGAGGGAGTCCGGTCGCCGCTCGCCGCCGCCCTTACAGTCGGTGAACGGCCGGGGTCTCGATCGGAAGATGTCCGGCCGTTCAAGGGGCGGAAACTCAGGAATTCAGGGGCTCAGGAACTATGGGGAAGTCGATCGGCCACGACTCCGTACGGAGTGCCGTACGGAGTGCCGTACGAAGACCGTGGCGGCAGGCGGTGGCAGGGGCGTTGCTCGCGACGGCCGTGCTGACGGGCTGCTCGTCGGGATCGCAGGATCCGGGCGCATTGCCTGCACCGGCATCGGGCAAGGGCTCCGGGGACGCGAGGCCGGCCGGCGAGCTGGCGGAGCAGACGGAGGCGGGCGCGGGGGCGGAGGCGGGGGCGGCCGGGAAGGTCGCCGCGAAGGGCGGCACGGTCGGCGGTTCCGGTTCGGCCTGCCCGCTGCCCGTCGCCTTCGACCTCGCGGCGTCCTGGAAACCGAAGGCTGTCGACGTCGCCCCGGACTCCGAGCTCGCCGCCGCGCTGGGGGTGCGGGGCGGCACCACCATGGCCTGCGAGATCGATGCGAAGCCTGCCGGGCACATCGGTTTTCTGCGGGTCTGGCAGGGCGAGAAATCGGACCGGACACCGCGCCAGGTCCTGGAAGCCTTCGTGGCCGACGAGCCCGGGGCCGAGAAGATCACGTACACCGAGGGCAGGGCCGGTGACCTGCCCTCGACCGAGGCCGCGTACACGGTCGTCAGCGAGGTTCTGGACGGGCCCAAGAAGGAACGGGCCTTCGCCGTCGCCACCCCGGACGGGCCGGTCGTGATCCATCTGGGCGGGCTGGACGCGCAGGAGCACGAGGCGATGCTCCCGGCGTACGAGCTGGCGAGGAAGACCCTGCGACTGGGCTGACGGCCCGCCGCGGAGCCCGGGGCCCCGCCGAGCCCCGGGGCCACTCGGAGCCTGGGCACCTCCGAGCCCGGGGCGTGCCGCGGGCCCCGGGGCCGGTTCGGATCAGTTCAGTACGGTGGCGCCCGGTGCCGGGGACACCGCGATCCGGGCGTCGCGGCAGGTCCCCGAGGCGATCAGGGCCTCGGCCACCTTCCGTGCCGACTCCTCGTCCGCCACCAGGAACGCGGTGGTCGGCCCGGAGCCCGAGACGAGAGCGGCCGACGCACCGGCCGCGGTGCCCGCGGCGAGGGTGTCGGCGAGTGCGGGACGCAGGGAGAGCGCTGCGGGCTGGAGGTCGTTGCTCAGGGCGTCCGCGAGGGCGGCGGCATCACCGGTCCGCAGCGCGTCCAGGAGCGCGGGGGACGCGGCAGGGGCCGGGACGTCCGTGCCGGCGGTGAGACGGTCGAATTCGCCGTAGACGGCCGGGGTGGAGAGCCCGCCGTCGGCGACCGCGAAGACCCAGTGGAAGGTGCCGCCGACCTCGACGGGCGTCAGCCGTTCGCCCCGGCCGACGCCGAGGGCGCCGCCGCCGACCAGGCTGAACGGGACGTCGCTGCCCAGTTCGGCGCAGATGGCGAGGAGCTCGTCGCGCCCGGCATCGGTGGACCAGAGGGTGTCGCAGGCGAGCAGCGCGGCGGCGCCGTCGGCGCTGCCGCCCGCCATGCCGCCCGCGACGGGGATGTCCTTGGCGATGTGGATGTGCACGTCGGGTGCGATGCCGCGCCGTTCGGCGAGGGCGATCGCGGCGCGTGCGGCGAGGTTCGTCCCGTCCAGGGGGACCTTCGCCGCGTCCGGGCCGGTGCAGGTGACGCGCAGCCGGTCGGAGGGGGTGACGGTGACCTCGTCGTACAGGCCGACGGCGAGGAAGACGTTGGCGAGGTCGTGGAAGCCGTCGGGGCGTGCGGCGCCGACGGCGAGCTGGACGTTGACCTTGGCGGGTACGCGTACGGTGACGCTCACTCGGCGCTCCGGGAGGACTGGTGCTCGGCGGTTTCGGAGGACTGGCGTTCGGCGGTCCCGGCCGGGGTGGGCCCGGCGGTCGCGGATGTCGAAGGATCGGCGGGCCGGTCGGCGTCGGCGGGGCTCTCGGCCGCCCGGCCGGGCTTGTGCTCGGCGATGGCGGCGAACTCCTCGACCGTCAGGCCCTCGCCGCGTGCCTGCGGCGAGATTCCCGCCGCGACCAGGGCGGCTTCGGCGGCGGACGCGGAGCCGGCCCAGCCGGCCAGGGCCGCCCGCAGTGTCTTGCGCCGCTGGGCGAAGGCCGCGTCGACGACGGCGAAGACCTCGGTCCGGCTCGCGCCGGTCGTGACCGGTTCGGTGCGGCGGACCAGCGAGACCAGACCGGAGTCGACGTTCGGGGCGGGCCAGAAGACGTTGCGGCCGATCGACCCGGCGCGCTTGACGTCCGCGTACCAGTTGGCCTTCACCGACGGGACGCCGTAGACCTTGTTGCCGGGCCGGGCGGCGAGCCGGTCGGCGACCTCGGCCTGGACCATCACGAGGGTCCGCTCGATGGACGGGAACCGTTCCAGCATGGTCAGCAGCACCGGCACCGCGACGTTGTACGGCAGGTTGGCGACCAGTGCGGTCGGCGCCGGGCCCGGCAGCTCCCGGACCAGCATCGCGTCGGAGTGCACCAGGGCGAACCGGTCGGCGCGCTCCGGCATCCGGGCGGCGACCGTGCTCGGCAGGGCCGCCGCCAGCACGTCGTCGATCTCGACGGCGACGACCCGGTCCGCCGCCTCCAGCAGCGCCAGCGTCAGCGAGCCGAGCCCCGGGCCGACCTCGACGACGACGTCGTCCGGGCGGACCTCCGCCGTGCGCACGATCCGGCGGACCGTGTTGGCGTCGATGACGAAGTTCTGGCCGCGCTGCTTCGTCGGGCGTACGCCCAGGGCGGCCGCCAGCTCGCGGATGTCTGCGGGGCCCAGGAGGGCGTCGGGCTCAGTGGTGCTCACCCGGTAAGCGTAACGACCCGGGGAGCAGGAGGCAGCGGGCTCCCGACGCCCCGCGACTCCGCCCCGGACGCGAAGCCGCACGACGCCGCTCACCGTTCCGCCTCGATGCGCTCCCTCTTGCTCCCCGGGTCGTGAGGCGCTTCGCCGTGCACGCCCGACGACCGGCCGCCGTCAGCAGCCGAAGGCGCGCACAGTGGGTGTCCCGTGTCGACGACCCGCCGCCGTCAGCAGTCGCAGGCGCGCACCGGGGTGTCCCGTGTCGGCGACCGGCGACCGGCCACCGTCAATAGTCGAAGGCGCGCGCGGTGTTGTCGGCGACGGCCTCGGCGAGGGTGTCCTCGTCGAGGCCCTTCACCTCCGCCATGGCCCGCAGCGTGACCGGGACGAGGTAGGGCGCGTTCGGCCTGCCCCGGTACGGGGCGGGGGTCAGGAAGGGCGCGTCCGTCTCGACGAGGACCAGCTCCGTCGGGGCGACCGCGAGCACGTCGCGCAGCGGCTGGGCGTTCTTGAAGGTGACGTTGCCGGCGAAGGACATGAAGTACCCGGCGTCCGCGCAGATCCGGGCCATGTCGGCGTCGCCGGAGTAGCAGTGGAACACGGTCCGCTCCGGCGCGCCCGCGTCCGCGAGGATGCGCAGCACGTCGGCGTGGGCCTCGCGGTCGTGGATGACGAGCGCCTTGCCGTGCCGCTTGGCGATCTCGATGTGCGCCCGGAACGACTCCTCCTGGGCGGCCATGCCCTCCGGGCCGGTGCGGAAGCGGTCGAGCCCGGTCTCGCCGACCCCGCGTACGTGGTCGAGCGCGGCGAGTGCGTCGATCTCGGCGAGCGCCTCGTGCAGCGCGGCCGTCCCGCCGCCCTGCCGCACCCCCTGCCGCGACCGGCCCTCCGGGTCCCCGTGCACGATGCGTGGCGCCTCGTTGGGGTGGAGGGCGACCGCCGCGTGCACGTTCGGGTGCGCGGCGGCTGTCTCGGCGGCCCACCGCGAACCGGCCACGTCGCAGCCCACCTGGACCACGGTGGTCACGTTGACCGCGGCGGCCCTGGCCAGGCCCTCCTCGACGGTGCCGTCCTGCATGTCCAGGTGGGTGTGCGAATCGGCGACCGGTACCCGGAGGGGTTCGGGCAGCGGCGGGGCTTCGGTACGGCTCATGCCGACGATCGTACGAGGGCGGCGCCGGGCGCCCGCGCGTGGCCGAGCCGCGGGCGGGAGGGGGCGCTGCTTGCGCTGCTCGGGGGCGGGGGCGCTACTTGCGGTGGAAGGGATGCAGCAGGTCGGACAGGTGCCAGTGGCGCTCCGCCCCCGTGGACGCGGCGGTCGCGGCCGCGGCCCCGTCCTCCCGGGGGGTGACGTTCCCGGCCGCCGACGGGTCCGGCTGGGTGTGGCGGAGGAGCTGCTGAACTGTCGACACCCGGCCGGCGCGCATGATCCGGACCACGTGGCCGCCGCAGTTCGTGCAGGTGGGCCTGGAAAGGGGTGACGGCACCCGTTCCCCGTCCGCCTTGTAGATGATGAAGGGGTTGTGGGAACCGTCGACGTGATGCTCTATCTCGTATGCCTGTTCCCAGCCGTATCCGCACCTCATGCAGGCGAAGGCATATGCCTCGTGCACGGTGGTTGCTGCGATCTCACTCATGCCTGCTCCTTTGTCCGCCGGACAAGCACTCCGGAGAGTGCGTCCCCGAACCAGTGGACGCCCGCACCGGCGGGAGCGCATCAGGCCCTGTCGAGTGTTGGAGCGTTTTTGGCCTTCTCGTGGCAGAAAGGCCGCCTACGCGACTCGCGCTTTCCTTTTTTCACGATAGTCCTTTGCATTACGCGGGGCCGGTCCACAGCGTTGCGGGCCCACGCGGGGCCGGACCGCGGCATCGCGCGGCTACGGCGCCGCTGGTCCGCACGGCCCCGGCCCACGGCATCGCGGGTCTACGCGGGCTTGGTCCGCGCCGCGTTCTTCGCCGCCACGACCGCGTCGAAGACCTCACGCTTGGGCAGTCCCGCCGCCGCGGCGACGGCGGCGATCGCCTCCTTGCGCCGCTCCCCCGCCTCCTCGCGCACCCGCACCCTGCGCACCAGCTCCTCGGCGTCGAGTTCCTCCGGGCCGGTGTCGGCGGCGCCCTCGACGACGACGGTGATCTCGCCGCGCACGCCTTCCGCGGCCCAGGCCGCCAGTTCACCCAGCGGGCCGCGCTTCACCTCCTCGTACGTCTTGGTCAGCTCCCGGCACACGGCCGCCCTGCGGTCGGCGCCGAAGACCTCGGCCATCGCCGCGAGGGTGTCGTCGAGCCGGTGCGGGGCCTCGAAGAAGACCATGGTGCGCCGCTCGTCGGCGACCTCCCGGAGCCTGCCGAGCCGCTCGCCCGCCTTGCGCGGCAGGAAGCCCTCGAAGCAGAACCGGTCCACGGGCAGCGCGGACAGGGCGAGTGCGGTGAGCACCGCGGACGGGCCGGGCACCGCGGTGACCCTGATGCCCTGCTCCACGGCCGCGGCGACGAGCCGGTAGCCGGGGTCGGAGACGGACGGCATCCCGGCGTCCGTGACCAGCAGCACGCGGGCGCCACCGGACAGCGCCTCGACGAGTTCGGGGGTACGGGCCGACTCGTTGCCCTCGAAGTAGGAGACGACCCGTCCCGTGGTGTGGATGCCGAGCGCCTGGGTCAGGCGGCGCAGCCGTCGGGTGTCCTCGGCGGCGACGACGTCGGCCGACTCCAGCTCGGCGGCGAGCCGGGGCGGGGCGTCCGCCACGTCCCCGATGGGGGTTCCCGCGAGTACCAGCGTTCCAGTCATTCCAGTCGTTCCAGTCACATGAGTCATCCTCGCAGCACCGGCGACAGCGCCCGCACGGGCGCGTTCCCTACGATGGCGCGGTGACGAGTACTGCGCCCGAGGCCCGGCCGGGCCAAGACGCCGGGAATCCGCACGGCGAGGAGCCGCCCGCGTGGCAGCGGCGGCTGCGCCGCTTCGGCCATGTGCCACGGCCCGGGATCGGGCTGCGCGAGCGGCTTGTCCCGCCGTACACCCGGCCCGGCGCCCAGCTGTGGTCGGTGCTCGGAGTGTCCCCGGGCATGGCCGACCGCCTGGTGCGCTGGTCCGCGTGGGGCGGGCCGCTGCTGGTGGCACTGGTCGCCGGGGTGCTGCGGTTCTGGAAGCTGGGCAGCCCGCACGCGCTGATATTCGACGAGACGTACTACGCCAAGGACTCCTGGGCCCTGGTCAACCAGGGCTACGAGGGGAACTGGCCCAAGGACGTCGACAAGCTGATCCTCGCCGACCCGTCGCAGGTGCCCGTCCCGGCCGACCCGGGCTATGTGGTGCACCCGCCGGTCGGCAAGTGGATCATCGGGTTCGGCGAGCAGCTCTTCGGCTTCACGCCGTTCGGCTGGCGGTTCATGGTCGCGGTGCTCGGCACGCTGTCGGTGCTGATGCTGTGCCGGATCGGGCGGCGGCTGTTCCGTTCGACGTTCCTGGGATGCCTGGCGGGCACGCTGCTGGCCGTCGATGGTCTGCACTTCGTGATGAGCCGCACCGCGCTGCTCGACCTGGTGCTGATGTTCTTCGTGGTGGCGGCGTTCGGCGCGCTGCTGATCGACCGCGACTGGGCGCGGCGCAGACTCTCCGCCGCGCTGCCGGTGGACGAGGAGGGGGTGCTGCGCCCGGACGCCGAGGTCGCGGAGCACCTGCGGCTCGGGCTGCGTCCGTGGCGGCTGGTCGCCGGCCTGATGCTGGGGCTGGCCTTCGCCACCAAGTGGAACGGCCTGTACACCCTCGTCGCCTTCGGTCTGATGACGGTGCTGTGGGACGTGGGCGCACGGCGCACGGCGGGCGCGGTGCGCCCGTACGCGGCGGTGCTGAGGCGGGACCTGCTGCCGGCCTTCGTCTCGACGGTCCCGGTCGCGATCGGCACCTATCTCGCCTCCTGGACCGGCTGGATCGTCACCGGCCGCGGCTACTACCGCGACTGGGCCGAGGGCGACGGCAGCGGCGGCAACTGGACCTGGCTGCCGGACTGGCTGCGCAGCCTGTGGCACTACGAGTACCAGGTCTACGAATTCCACGTGAACCTGACCTCCGGCCACACCTACCAGTCCAATCCGTGGAGCTGGATCGTGCTCGGCCGGCCGGTCTCGTACTTCTGGGCCGAGGAACCGGGCTGCGCGGCCTCGGCGACCGGCAAGTGCTCCCGCGAGGTGCTGGCCATCGGTACGCCGCTGCTGTGGTGGGCAGCGTGCTTCGCCCTGGTGTACGTGCTGTGGCGGTGGATCTTCCGGCGCGACTGGCGGGCCGGGGCGATCGCCTGCGGCGTCGCGGCGGGCTGGCTGCCCTGGTTCCTGTACCAGGAGCGGACGATCTTCCTGTTCTACGCGGTGGTGTTCGTGCCGTTCCTGTGTCTGGCGGTGACGATGATGATCGGCGCGATGCTGGGCCCGGCGGCCGGCACGGGCCCGGCCCGGGAGATCGGTCTGATGACCGGCGACCCGTCCGGCGAGCGCAGACGCACGCTCGGCGCGGTCGCGGCGGGCGTCCTGGTCCTGCTGATCGTCTGGAACTTCATCTACTTCTGGCCGATCTACACGGGCACCCCGATCCCGGACGATGCCTGGCGCGAACGGATGTGGCTGGACACCTGGATCTAGCTGGGCAGGAACCACCGAGGGGCCGCGGTCGACTGCGGCCCCTCGGTGGTTGTCGGCCTTCCTCGGTGCCGGGGCGCATGTCGAAAGCGCCGACGGGCCGGGCGGGGGCGATGCCGCGTCCGACCCGTCCGTTTTCCGCTAGAGGTCGAGTTGGTACTGGTGTGTCGTGTGCGTGGGCGTGTAGCCGAGACCGTCGTTGATCTGTCTCATGTGTGTGTTGTCGCTCGCGGTGTCGGCCAGAAGGCCACCGAGCTCCGGATACCGCTCGTGGGCCTGCCGGATCGACTCGGCCTTCATCCATCGGCCGAGGCCGTGCCCGCGGTGCTCGGGCAGCACACCGGTGCCGTAGTGCTGGCCGTCACCCGTTCCGTTGCCGGGGACGACGAGTTCGGTGAACCCGGCGATCGTGCCGTCGGAGGCGGTGACGGCGACGACGGTGTGCAGCCGATCGCCCCGCTGCTCGACGGCCCTCGCAACGGCCCGGACCCGGTCCACGTCCCAGAACATCGTGCCGTAGTCGGTGTCGCCCATGGGCATGTCGTCCATCGCACGGCGTGAGGCGGCGAACGTCCGGGCGAGGCCGTCGGGGACGGTTCCCTGCCATGACACCAGCCGGTAGCCGGGATGCGGACGCTCGATGATCTCGGCGAGGGCGGCGGTGCGCACGTCGGCCAGGGGGCAATCGGGAGAACCTCAGGGTGAGGACCTTGCGGAAGCCGTGTGCCGTCAGGAAGGTGTCGCCGGGCGAGCCGGCATCGGCCTGCGCGGTGACGCAACGACGGGCTTCGTCCCGGGCCGCGGCCACGGCGGCGTCGAGGAGCCGGGAACCGACGCGCTTGCGGCGCTCCGCGGGGTGTACCTGGAGGGTCAGTTCGGCAAGGTGCTCCTGTCCGGGATCGGTGAACAGGCGCAGAAAGGCCGTCCCGACAGGGATGGCATCGGCGTCGGACGCCAGCCACGCGTGACGTCTGCTGTACGGCCTGTGGGCGGGGTCGGTCAGTGGGGTGATGCGAATCGACAAGGTGTCTCCGTCGTGGGGAGGGGGCAAAGGCCGGTACGCGGGCTCAACTGCTGGGCACTCCTGCGCATGTGCTCCACACCTCCTCGTCGACAGCGCCGGTCCGGAACGACGCGGACGGCCCACCGCCCCTCGGCAAAGGGATATCGAAAGGCCGGTAGGCGTGTGGTCACGGCATTGACGGCTGTCCCGTCGTCCGCGGCGGATCGGCGCGCGGCGTCGGCTGTGATGCGTCCCAGGGCAGAGGGGAGCCCGGATACGGAATTCCGGATGCGTGCGAGCGTTCCGACGACGCGGCGAGGAATGCCTTCCCTGCCCGAGGCAACCGAGAACTCGGGGAATCGGCCGTCGCCGCGCGCCCACCAGCGATTACGGGAAAGTTCGGGGAGATCGCCTCACCTCGCCCCGACCGCCTTCGGATCCCGAAGTCGATCACTGTGGGCTATTGCCCCGGGAAGGCATTTCCTGCCAGTCATCTGGTATGCGGCCACGCCTGCACACTTCCCACAGAAGCGGGCAGTGCGACTACCTGACCGGGTGTAGCCTTCCAACAGGCGTGCAGCGCCCAGTAGTCGGCTGGATGCACCATCAGGGGGATGGGTGGGGGAAGAGCTACAGCCACGCAGGCACAAGGAAAAGGCTGTGCGTGAGGCGCTGGAGGACATCATGGCGTCAGGCGGATGGGAACTGCGCTCGGGCGGCCACTGGGGTCTCCTCACGTGCTCGTCCGGGTGTCATCGCCTCTCGGTGAACGGAACCCCCCGGGTCCCCGAGAGGCACGCCCGTGACCTGGTACGCGAAGCCAGGACCTGCCCTCTGCCGGATGGCGACCCTCGCAGCGTGAAGCGCCCGTCAGAGTGAGAAGCGCTTGACGAGGCGCTAGGTGGGTATCGTACTGTTGACGGGTGTCAACAGGTTGCATCGCTGACCTGAGTGGGGGAACAACGATGAAAACCTATGTTCTGAAGTTTGAAGCACCACTGCCGCGCGACACGTCGGCACTTGAGTCCGAATTCTATGACCACTTCGACGGCCTGCTGGCGGAGTCTTTCGGGCGACTTCTGATAACCGTATACATGGAGGGCCATCAAAATGGCGCCATGGCTGCGAAGTGTGCCGCATTCGAAATCGACAAGAATCTCGACGTCATGGTGACGCGGATTGATCGCGATCTGGTGGATGCGGCCGAAATAGCTCGACGCATGGACCGCAGCAGGGAAAGCGTCCGCCAACTGATTCAAGGCGAGCGCCGCAAAGGCGAGCCATTCCCCACCCCCGTTGGCTCGCCCAACGGAAAGAAGATTTGGGAATGGTCCACCGTGAACGAATGGCTGCGCTCCAATGTACCCGGAGCGGGCGATCCCGAATATGGCCTCACGCGTGACGAGATGGCGATTGTCGACAACTGGCTGCTGCGCTGGGGAACCCTGTCGCGCGATCAGCATGTCGGGCTGGAGTTCTATGAGATCACGGCCCCTGTAGCCCTCCGCGAAGAGCTCCACGTTCGCTCCAGTCGCGTCTCTGAGGCATGGGTGGCTTCCTGGAATCGCGGGAGCCGAGTCGTGAGAAGCGAACCGTTTTCCACAGTCAAGAACTGCTAGGAGCAATGGTGGCTTTCACGATCAAGAACTCTGGCGAGCTGCATCGGCTGGCCGCACCTGTCGTTGCCTGTGCCCAACTTGTCGACGTCAGGACTTTCCTGCTTCATGCAGAAGTTCTGAACGTGGAGGCATCTGGCGAGCTCCAGGAAATCAAGTCGCTGGAGACGACGATGGGCATAGGCCGAGAAAAGGGAAATCTGACGTACCATTTCGAGCATGAAATCGTGCTTCAAGGTACGCAGGGCAAGGATGCGGTGAAGCTGCAAGTACACCTGGGTACCCTTTTCGAATTCCCTGATGAGAGTGATCCGGGTGGGGACGTGACAGAAGAAAGTCTCGTCGCCTTTGGCCAGACAGCAGCTCAGCTCGCGGTGCACCCCTACTTGCGTGTTGCGGTTTCCGACCTAACCGCTCGCTTGGGTTGCCCGCCTGTCACTCTTGCGCTCTTGAAGCGCTGAGCGGTCAACGTATCGGTGCACGGAGGTCGGCGGGGCAGGATGCAGAGGCAGTACGCCGACCGGCAACTCTGTCAGGCTGTGAACCTGCCCGGAATGCAAACGAGCGGCCTCTGGGCTCGCTCGCTGTGGGACCCGAACCGGGAGATGGCCAAAGCTGCGGCGCCGATCGTCCCCGACGCAGTGGATTTCTCCCCACCAACGGTCTTTCCCGCATTCCGACCGCACGGGAAACCGCCGGGAGGCCGCAGTCGTCAGCTGCGGCCTCCCGGCCGTTTCCCGGCGATCTCCCAGTGATTCTCCGGCGGATTCCCGATGATTTCCCGGGCGGGCCCTCGACTGGGGCACGGCCTTGATTCGGGCACGGCCCGGAAGACCGGCCTCCGTCGTACGCTGAGGACCGCACGTGAGGCACGTGAGGCGCAGGAGGCCGACATGTCCGAGGTGACCGCCGAGTTGGCCGAAGTGATGGTCGAACTCGCCGCGCTCGACGACCCGAGGACGCGCGCGGTGAACGAGAGACACGGCGACGACCACGGTGTGAACCTCGGCAAGCTGCGCGCGCTCGCGAAGCGGCTGAAGACGCAGCATGAACTCGCGTCCGGGCTCTGGAAGACGGAGGACTCCGCGGCGCGGCTGCTGGCGATCCTGATCTGCCGCCCGAAGGCGTTCACGCGCGACGAGTTGGACGGCATGGTGCGCGGGACGCGCACGCCCAAGGTGCACGACTGGCTCGTGAACTACGTGGTGAAGAAGAGCCCGCACTCCGAGGAGCTGCGCCTCTCCTGGTCCGCCGATCCCGATCCGGTGGTCGCGAGCGCCGGGTGGGCGCTGACCGCCGAACGCGTGGCGAAGAAGCCGGAGAGCCTCGACCTCCCGGGCCTGCTCGATGTCATCGAGGCGGAGATGAGGGACGCCCCGCCCCGCCTCCAGTGGGAGATGAACCACTGCCTCGCCCGGATCGGGATCGAGCGCGCCGAGCACCGTGCCCGTGCGATCGGCATCGGGGAACGCCTGGAGGTCCTCAAGGACTACCCGACCTCCCCGGGCTGCACGTCCCCGTTCGCTCCCGTCTGGATCACCGAGATGGTGCGTCGACAGCAGGACGCGTAGGACCGCCCGCCTCCCCCGGACCCCCGGCCTCCGGGACCCCGGCCCGACCCGGCCCGGAACCGGCTCACCCGGTGTGTCAGGGCGCACACATCCCGTTCCGATAACGACGGTCCCGGCCTTCGGCGGGGTCACGTAGTGTGCCGAGCGACATCCTCTTGAACACGTTCAAGAGGAACTCCTGGGGAGGGGACTGCACGTATGCGCAGTGGAGCAAAGGTCGCGATAGTCGGCGGGGTGTTCGCGGTCGTGGCCGGCGGGGTGGGCTACGGGGCGTACAACGTCCTGGGCGCGCTGAGGGACGGCAGCAGTGGCGGCTCGGGGAGCACGTCCGCCTCCGCCGAGGTGAAGACGGGCCCGGTCACCAAGGCCGAGATCGACGACGTGTCGAAGAGGTTCCTGGACGCCTGGGCCAAGGGCGAGGCCGCCGTCGCCTCGCAGCTCACGAACAACGCGGCCGAGGCCGAACCGGCCCTCGCCGGATACCAGGAGGAGGCCCACGTCACCGAGGCGGTGATCACTCCGGGCCCCGCGGTCGGCACGAAGGTGCCGTACACGGTGAAGGCGACGGTGTCGTTCGGGGGGAAGTCCAAGCCCTGGTCGTACTCCTCCGAACTGACCGTGGTGCGCGGCCTGACCACCGGCAGGCCCCTTGTCGACTGGGCCCCCACGGTGATCCATCCGGAGCTGAAGCCCGGCGCGAAACTGCGGACGGGCGAGGCGTCGACGCCCGCGATCGAGGCCCTCGACCACAACGGCAAGGTACTCACCAAGGAGAAGTACCCGTCCCTGGGCACGGTCCTGGACGCCCTGCGCGAGAAGTACGGGCAGAAGGCGGGCGGCAGCGCGGGCATCGAGACCGTGATCGAGAGCGCGGACGCGGGCAGCCCGGACAAGAGCCTGCTCGTCCTCAGCAAGGGCAAGCCCGGCACCTTGCGGACCACGCTGGACGCGGGCGCACAGGCCGCGGCCGAGACGGCGGTCAGGAAGTTCAGCCAGGCGTCCGTGGTCGCGATCAGGCCGTCCACGGGCGCGATCCGCGCGGTCGCCAACAACCCGGCCACCGGCTTCAACGCCGCACTCCAGGGCACGCAGGCCCCCGGCTCGACGCTGAAGATCATGACGGCGGCGATGCTGATCGAGAAGGGTTTCGCCTCGGCGAACCAGAAGATCGAATGCCCGCCCACCGTGACGTACATGGGGCGCACCTTCAAGAACCTGGACGGCTTCTCCATCGCCGACGGGACCCTGACCACCAGCTTCGCCCGGTCCTGCAACACCGCCTTCATCAAGCAGATCGACGAGGTGGACGACGACTCGGCGCTCGCCGAGGAGGCGCGCGATGTCTTCGGCATCGGGCTGAACTGGCAGACCGGCGTGGTGACCGTCGACGGCAAGGTGCCGGAGGCCACCGGCGGTGAGGCTGCCGCGCAGTACATCGGTCAGGGCACGGTCCAGATGAACGCGCTCAACGTGGCGTCCATCACCGCCACCGCACGGACCGGCACCTTCCGTCAGCCGGTCATCGTCGACCCGGACCTCGACGGCAGGCCCATCGCCACCGCCGCCCGGTCGCTGCCCCCGTCCGTCTCCCAGCAGCTCACCAACATGATGCGCCAGACGGCAAGTTGGGGCACCGGCAAGGCGGCGATGGCCTCGGTCGGCGGCGACAAGGGCGCCAAGACGGGCTCCGCCGAGGTGGACGGCCAGGCCACGTCCAACAGCTGGTTCACCGGCTTCAGCAACGATCTGGCCGCCGCGTCGGTCGTCCAGGCCGGCGGCCACGGCGGCGACGCGGCGGGCCCGGTGGTGGCGGCGGTGCTCCGCGCGGGCTCCTGAGCACGCGGAACGGGCGGCCGGGGCCGGGACTGCACCTGGGCCGTGCCACAACACCCCCGGCCCGGGGAGGCGCCCCGCTTCGGTAGCGTGCGGGACATGAACACCTCTGACACCGCACCCAACACCACCGCAGCCACCCCGTCCGAGGCCCACCCCCGATTCGCCGCGGCCCTGAGCGAATTGGGCCTCGATGTCGAGGTACGGAGCTTCCCCGAGGCCACCCGTACGGCCGCCGAGGCGGCCGCAGCGATCGGCTGCGACCTCGCGGAGATCGCCAAGTCGCTGATCTTCGAGGCGGACGGCGTACCGGTGCTGGTCCTGATGGACGGCGCCTCGCGCGTCGATGTCGAGCGCGTACGCATCGAGCTGGCGGCCGGGAAGGTCCGGCGGGCCGGCGCCGAACTGGTCCGGGAGACCACCGGGTACGCGATCGGGGGCGTTCCGCCCTTCGGCCACCGGACGAGGACCCGGGTACTGGCCGACCGGGGACTGCTCGAACACGACGTGGTGTGGGCGGCGGCGGGCACACCGCACACGGTCTTCCCGCTCGACCCCGAAACACTGATCGGGCACGCCGGCGGCACCGTGGTGGACGTGCGCGAGCGCCCCGCGTGACACCGCTGGTCGCCCTCGCCGTACTCGTCGCCGCGGTCACCCACGCGAGCTGGAACGCCCTCGCGCACGGGATGGCGGACAAGCTCGTCTCCTTCACCCTGATATCCGGGGGTGCGCTGCTGATCAGCGCGGTGGCGGCCTGCTTCGTCCCGTTCCCGGCCGCCGGGGCCTGACCGTACCTCCTGGTCTCGGCCGCCCTGCACGTGGTGTAC
Organism: Streptomyces sp. NPDC056061; assembly: GCF_042266885.1. Lineage (NCBI taxonomy): Bacteria > Bacillati > Actinomycetota > Actinomycetes > Kitasatosporales > Streptomycetaceae > Streptomyces > Streptomyces sp. NPDC056061. Next base: position 82,755 of record NZ_JBHJWQ010000006.1, read on the forward strand.
ATGCTGCTGCTGATGCGTTCGTTCACCCTTGGCGACTTCGGCCAGATGTATCCGATCGCCCGGGGCACGGCCCCGCTGGTGGTGACCGTCCTGGCCGCCGTCTTCGTGGGCGAGCGGCCCGACGGCTGGGCCACGGCCGGGGTCGTGGTGGCCTCGACCGGGCTCGTGGGACTGGCTCTCCGGGGCATCCGGGGATCCGGCAGGCGCCCGGACTGGCCCGCGCTGCTGGCCGCCGTCGCGACCGGCCTCGCCATCGCCGGGTACACCACCGTCGACGGGGTGGGGGTGCGGGCCTCGGGAACCCCGCTCGGCTACATCGCCTGGCTGATGATCCTGGAGGGACTGGCCATCCCCGCCTACGCCCTCTATCGGCGACGGGGCGAACTTGTCGCGCAGTTGCGCCCGTTCGCCGCGCGCGGGCTGCTGGGGGCGGCGCTCTCGCTGATCGCTTACGACCTCGCCCACGATTGGCAGTGGGGAAGGAGCGGCGTCCGGGGCCTTCGAGTCCAAGGCGGAGGAGGGAGTCGACGCTGAGCGTCGGCGACCGACGACAACACCGGAGGCGGAGGTCCCGGACGCCGCGACGCCGCTGCCAATCGTGGGCGAGGTCGTTACGGCCTCGTGCTGTGGGCACAGACCCGGGCGGCCCTGGCCCCGATCGCGGCCCTCCGGGAGTCGTCGATCATCGTCGGCGCGGCCATGGGGACCGTGTTCTTCAAGGAGCGGTTCGGCACGCCGCGCCTCGCGGCGGCGGGGCTGATGGTCATCGGCATCGGGATGATGCTGCATACGAGTTGAGCGGGCGGCGGGAGCGCCCTCCGATGGGGTGAAACGGGGTGCCCCCACCCTGCATGAACGTTTCAGCACGAGTGGGGGCTGTTTGGATGCGCAGGGCTCGCGTTAGCGAACCCGCTTGTCCGAAGCACTCCCCCGCTCCGAGAAGGACATCGCCATGCCCAAGCGCCACCACCCCGGCAGGGTTCTCGCCGCCGCCGTCCTGGCCGTTGCCGGTCTCGCCGCGGCCGGCCAGGCGCCGGCCTCCGCCGCGCCCACCCCGAACCAGGACCTGATCAACAAGATGGACGGGAGCCGTCTGGCGCTGCTCAACAACAGCACCGCCGAGGGCGCCACCGGCATCACCCTGCGCGACCCGGCGTGGAAGTACAGCACCGAGCGGTGGGAGATCGACCTTTCCGCCTGGCAGGCGGACGCCCCCAACACCTACACCGCCACGCTGCGGAACGAGGCCGCGAACAAGTGCCTCCAGCCCAGCGCCGCGACCCCCCAGCGCGGGACCGCGGTCGTCGTGCGGACCTGTGACGGCTCGCGGCTCCAGAAGTGGAGCCTGTACCCGGAGAAGGCCGGTGACACCTACACCGGCTGGTGGATGTACCGCCCGATGGTGAACAAGGACCTGGCGCTCAGCCTGAACCGGTACAACGACGGCAGCTGGGACACCCTCTACCTGAACATCGCGCAGCCGAGCTCCGATCGGCTGTGGCGCAGGACGGGCAACGACAGCCCCGTCGCCAACGGCTGACCGGCCGCGATCGCACCCGCACCGCTGCCCGATGCCCGCACCGCCGCATGCCGCGGCCGGGGCGGGCATCGTGCCGTGCGGGACCGAACACACGTCGCCCCTCCGCCCCGCCCGGCCCGGATCCGTCCCGTCCCACGCCCCGATGCCCTTCCCGGTCCGCCCGGCGCCACGCCCCGCCGTCGCGCCCCGGCGCCACGCCCCGCCGTCGCGCCCCGGCGCCGCGTCCTGTCGTCGCACGCCGTCCCGTCCGCGCGGCCTCCTATACTCCGCGCCATGCCGAAGACGAGCTGGGACGAACTCCCCGACGAGGTCCATGTGGCGGTCCGCGAGCGGACGGGCCCGATCGAACGGGTCGAACCGGTCGGGCAGGGATTCAGCAGTCAGTTCGTCGCCGTCCTGGACACCGCGGCGGGCCGGTGCTTCGTCAAGGGAGTACACCGGGACCAGCCGTTGGTGTGGACGCAGGCGCGCGAGGCGGCCGTGAACCCCTACGTCGTCCCGGTCGGGCCGAAGCTGCTGTGGCGCGCCACGACCACCGACTGGGACCTGCTCGGCTTCGCGTACGTCCCGGGCCGCAGTGCCGACTACGCACCGGGTTCCGCCGATCTTCCCCTGGTCGTCGAGGCCATGACGACGCTCGGGCGGATTCCGTGCCCCGGCATCGAGGTGGAGGACGCCGTGGAGCGTTTCGGCGGCCTGCTCGACGACCCCGCCGACGCGGCGTTGTTCGCGGGTACGGCCTTGCTGCACACCGACTGGTTCCACACCAATGTGCACATCGCCGATGGCGTCGCGGCCGACGCAGGTACCGGGGACGGCCGGGGCGGCGTCCATGTCGTCGACTGGGCGTGGGCCACCCGGGGCGCCGCCTGGATCGATCCCGCGTGCTGGGTGGTGTGGCTCGGCTTCGCCGGACACGGACCGTACGAGGCCGAGCAGTGGGCCGCCAAGGTGCCCGCCTGGTCGACCGCCTCCGCCCACGAGCTGGACGCCGCCGCCCTCGCCCTGCAGCGCTACTGGCGGTCCACCGAGGAGGAGCACCCCAACGACTGGACGCACCGGCTGCGGGGCGCGGCGGACCGCTGGGCCGCCCACCGGCTCGGCCGCTGACGGCCGGGCGGGACGAGCCGCGGTCGGTTCCGCGCCGCGGTCCGTTCCGCCGTCGGGGCAGCCCGTGGCCGCTATTCCCCGTCGCCCTGCCACGCCCCCGAAATGAGCTTCCGGAAGCCGTAGTTGGTGGCGGTGATCCCTCCGTCGACATGCAGGGTCGTACCGGTGATCCAGGCCGCGTCGGAGGAGGCGAGGAAGGCGACGGCGGCGGCGACGTCGTCCGGCTCGCCGACCCGGCCGAGCGGGTAGATGCCGCTCACCCGGGCCAGTGCGTCGTCCTTGCCCGCCCAGTTGGCCGTGCGGATCGTGCCGGGGGCGATCATGTTGACGCGGACGCCGCGCGGTCCGGCATGGCCCGCGAGGGTACGGGTCAGGCCGCCCAGCCCGGCCTTGGCCGCGCTGTAGCCGTGATTGCCGAAGTCCTGTTCGCCGTTGACCGATCCGATGTTGACGATGGCGCCCCGCCCGGACGCCTCCAGGTGCGGGAGGGCGGCGCGGGAGCACCGGTAGGCGCCGGTGAGCGTGATCTCCAGGTCGTTCCGCCAGTCCTCGTCGGTCTCGTCCTCGAAGAGCGGGACGTCGGGGGAGCACGCGAACGCGTTGTTCACCAGGACGTCGAGCGAGCCGAACGTGGCGACGGCGTGCGCGACCGCGGCCTCGACGGACGCCCGGTCGCCCACGTCGCAGACCAGCGCCTCGGCCGTCGCCCCGGCCGTCGTGCCGGCCGTGGTCCCGGCCTCGCGTATCGCGGCGGCGGTGCGCTCGGCCCGTTCGCCGTCCAGGTCGGTGACCAGGACCCGGGCGCCCTCCGCGGCCAGGCGGCGGGCGATGGCAGCGCCGATGCCCCGGCCCGCGCCGGTGATGAGTACGCCGTATCCGTCGAACCGTGAACACGCAGCAGGAGGAGGAGTCATGGGGCCGACCGTACTGCCCGGACGAGTGCCTGGGCACGGGGATCGGCGGTGACTCCCTTCTGCAGACCGTTCGTCACATAGCCGAGGGCGATGCCGGATTCGGGGTCGGCGAAGCCGAGCGAACCGCCCCGGCCGGGGTGGCCGAAGGAACCGGGAGCGAGCAACGGGGCGGCCGGGCCGTGCAGCATGTGGCCGAGTCCGAAACGGGTGTTGACGACGAGGACCCGGTCCGGACCCGCCGATTCCTCGGTGCGGGCGAGGGTGAGGGTGGCGGGGGCGAACAGGCGGTGCCCGTCGACCGGGCCGATCATCGCGGCGTAGCAGCGGGCCAGGGCGCGGGCGGTGGCGATGCCGTTGGAGGCGGGGAGCTCGGCCGCCCGGTAGCCGGGGTCGTTCTCGTCGGGCAGCGGGTCGATCGCCCCGAAGGCGCGGCGGGTGAGGGAGTGCGGGTCGCGGTACGCCTCGGCGACGGACCGCTTGGGGCGTACCCGCAGGGCGCCGCCGTTGCCCGGTCCGGCCGGGGGTTCGACGGGCCCGATCCGGCCCACCCGGTGGGCCTCGTCGTCCGGCAGGCCGAACCAGAAGTCGAGGCCGAGCGGGCGGGCGATCTCCTCGGCGATCCAGCGGCCGATGGTGCGGCCGGTGACCCTGCGGACCAGTTCGCCGACGAGGAAGCTGTAGGTCTGGGCGTGGTAGCCGTGGTCGGTGCCGGGCTCCCACTGGGGGCACTGGGCGGCGACGGCCTGCGGCCCGGAGATCCCGTCGGCCGCCTCGGAGGGGGTCAGCGGGCAGTCGAGGGCGGGGATGCCCGCCCGGTGGGCGAGGAGGTGGCGGACGAGGACGCGTTCCTTGCCTGCCGCCTTGAACTCGGGCCAGTAGGTGCCGACCGGGGCGTCGAGGTCGAGTTGGCCGCGCTGGTGCAGCAGCAGCGGTACGGCGGCGGCGATGCCCTTGCCCGCGGAGCGGACGATCTGGACGGTGTCCACGGCCCAGGGTTCGGTCCCGTCGACGTCTCTCGTGCCGGCCCACAGGTCGACGACCTTGCTGCCGTCCCGGTAGACCGTGACGGCAGCGCCGCGTTCGCCGCGCTGCTCGAAGTTACGGACGAACGCGTCCCGGACCGGTTCGAATCCGGCCGCCACCGTGCCCCGTACGTCCACGTCTGCTCCCGCGCTCCCGCTCATCCCCCCATGGTGCATCGCCCCGCGGGCGGGACGGGGGCCGGGTCAGGTCTTGTCCGCGGTCGTCAAGTGTTGTTCACGGTCACGGAGCGCGGATCGAAGCCGAAGGGCAGTTCCAGGCGGTGGGTGCGCATCAGTTCCTCGTCGCAGAGCAGGTCCTGGGTGCGGTCGTCGGCGGCGATGACGCCGTCGCTCAGCACGACCGCGCGCGGGCAGAGCTCCAGGGCGTACGGCAGGTCGTGGGTGACCATGAGGACGGTGACGTCCAGGGACCGCAGGATGTCGGCGAGTTCGCGCCGGGAGGCGGGGTCCAGGTTGGAGGACGGTTCGTCCAGGACCAGGATCTCCGGCCGCATCGCGAGGACGGTGGCGACGGCGACGCGGCGGCGCTGGCCGAAGGAGAGGTGGTGCGGTGGCCGGTCCCCGTACCCCTCCATGCCGACCTGCTTCAGGGCCTCGGTGACGCGTTCCTCCAGTTCGGGGCCTCGCAGCCCCGAGGAGGCGGGGCCGAACGCCACGTCCTCGCGGACGGTGGGCATGAAGAGCTGGTCGTCGGGGTCCTGGAAGACGATGCCGACGCGGCGGCGGATCTCGGCGAGGTGGCGTTTCTCGACCGGGAGTCCGGCGACGCGGACGGTGCCCGCGCCGGCGTCGAGGATGCCGTTGAGGTGGAGGACGAGGGTGGTCTTCCCGGCTCCGTTCGGGCCGAGCAGGGCGACGCGTTCGCCCCGGCCGACCGTGAGGTCCACCCCGAACAGGGCCTGATGGCCGTCGGGGTAGGCGTAGGCGAGGCCGCTGACCTCCAGGGACGGCGCGGCTGCGATGGGGGTGCTCATACGGTCCATCCCAGCAGACACACGAGGAGGGCGGGAACGGGGAGTGCCGAGGCGTACGCCCACTGGGTGCGGGACGCGGTCACCTCGTCGATGACCGGCATGGAGCCGGTGTAGCCGCGGCTGACCATGGCGAGGTGGACGCGCTCGCCGCGCTCGTAGGACCGGATGAAGAGGGCGCCCGCCGACTTGGCCAGAACACCCCACTGACGTACCCCGCGCGCCTCGAAGCCCCGGGAGCGGCGGGCGATCGACATTCGGCGCATCTCGTCGGTGATCACATCGCCGTACCGGATCATGAAGGAGGCGATCTGGACGAGCAGCGGCGGCAGTTTCAGCCGTTGCAGGCCGAGGAGCAGTGCGCGCAGTTCGGTGGTGGTGGCCAGGAGCACGGACGCGGCGACGCCGAGGGTGCCCTTGGCGAGGACGTTCCAGGCGCCCCAGAGGCCGGGGACGCTGACGGAGAGGCCGAGGACGTGGGCCTGCTCGCCGGGCACCACGAACGGCATGAGCAGCGCGAACGCGACGAACGGCACCTCGATCAGCAGCCGCTTGAGCAGGAGTCCGGCCGGGATGCGGGCCGTGGCGGCGACGGCGGCGAGCAGCGCGGCGTACAGCGCGAACGCCCACATCGCCTCGCGGGGCGTCGAGACGACGATCACGACGAAGCAGAAGGCCGCGGCGAGCTTGCAGTGCGGTGGCAGGGTGTGGACCGGCGAGTTGCCGGGCCGGTGGAGCCGGTGGGCGTGCCCGGCGCCCATGTCAGACGTTCTCCCCGGTGCGCGGGGCGTCGGCCGCGGTGCCGGACCGGGTGTCCGGGGTGCGACGGCGGCGGAGCACGTAGAAGACGCCGCTGCCCACCACGACGGTGCCGCCGACGCCGATCACCCCGGCGAGGCCGCCGGAGAGCCGGGCGTCGGAGATGTCCTTGACGCCGTAGTCGGCGAGCGGGGAGTCCTTGGAGGCGTGTTCCTCGGTCTTTCGGTCGATGCCCTGGTCGGCGGCGACCTTCTCCAGGCCGTCGGGGGAGGCGGAGGCGTAGAAGGAGACGAAGCCCGCCAGGACGAGCGCGGTGACCAGGCCGGCCGCCCAGAAGCCGCGGGTGGACCGGGCGGCGGCCGGGGCCGGGGCGGGCTGCCGGGCCGGGGCGTCGACGAGTTCGCCGTCGACGCGCAGCTTGAGCGGGGCGGCGAGCCCGCGGGCGCCGTGCACGAGGTCGGGGCGCACGGCGAGGACGGCACCGACGGTCAGCGCGGTGATCAGGGCCTCGCCGATGCCGATCAGGACGTGCACGCCGACCATGGCGGTGAGGACCTTGCCGATCGGGATGTCGGTGGTGCCGCCGATCCAGTAGAGCAGGGTGAAGACACCGGCCGCCGCCGGTACGGAGAGCAGGGCGGCGACGAAGGACGCGACGGTGGTGGAGCGGCGGGTCCGGGGCAGCACACCGGTCAGGCCGCGGAAGACGGCGTAGGCGACGACGGTGGTCGTGATGCCCATGTCGAGCACGTTCACGCCGAGTGCGGTGAGGCCGCCGTCGGCGAAGAGGATGCCCTGCATGAGCAGGACGACCGAGACGCAGAGCACCCCGGTGTACGGCCCGACGAGGATCGCGGCGAGCGCACCGCCCAGCAGGTGTCCGCTGGTGCCCGCCGCGACCGGGAAGTTCAGCATCTGCACGGCGAAGATGAACGCGGCGACGAGACCGGCGAGCGGTGCGGTGCGCTCGTCCAGCTCCTTCCGCGCGCCGCGCAGGCTGACCGCCACCGCACCCGCGGCGACCACTCCGGTGGCGGCGGAGACGGGCGCGTCGATGAATCCGTCGGGTACATGCATGCGGGCTCCGCTTCCTGCGACCCTGTGCAGCCGCGGACGGGTGCTGGGGACCGATCCGTCGTGGGGACAGATCCCTCATGGGACCGATCCGTCGTCGGGACCAACCTGTCGTGAACCGCTCAATGATAGGGCCTTGCTGCAAAGCGTTCGCAAGAGCGACCGGGTCACAGCTGCGGAAAGGTCTCGGCCGTTGCCCCACCCGGCGGCACCCGTGACGGCTCGAACGCTCAACGTGCCCGCCATCGAAAATGTGCGACATTTGATGACAAAGATGACAAAGAGGAATGACGACCTGGAGAGCAACAGGGGTGGATCACCCCAGGTCGTTAACAGGAGGAGTCGGCCATGTCCCCCGTGATCCATGAACAGGCCGAAGCCTGGCTCGTCAACGACACTCCCGACCTCCCGGCGGTGCCGGTCGACCTGCTGTACGACGCCGACGCCGACCCCCGTACGGTCCACGTCGCCTTCCCCGGCGGCATCGACTGGGCGTTCAGCCGCGAGCTGCTGGAACGCGGTCTGCTCTCCCCCGCCGAGCGCGGCGGTGTCCGGGTGTGGCCGTGCGGCCGGACCCAGCTGGTCGTGGAGCGTCACTCGAAGGAGGGCGTGGAGGTGGTGCAGTTCGACAGCGCGCCGCTGGTCCGCTTCCTCTACCGCACCCGCGTCGGCGAGGACGCCGACGACGAGGGTGTCGGCAGCCACGCCGTCCACTGACCGGGCGCGCGCACGCGCCGGGCCCGGATACGCCGGGGAGACAGGGCTCGGATACGCCTGGGGCGCGTGTGCCGCTCGCACACGCGCCCCCGGGGCCGGGCGGGCCCGTCCTTGCGTCCCGGACGTCTCCCGGTCCGCCGCGGACCGGGCCGCCCGAGGCCCCGGACATCGCCGGGGCCCCGTCGGCTCAGGCCCGGATCAGCTCGCGCCCGTCCCCGCCGTCGCCGCGTCCGCCGTTCCCGTTCGCGCCGCGATCGGCGTCGTCCGTACCCGTCTCGCCGAGTTCCTTGCGCAGGCCCTCGCCCTCGACGTCCACGTTCGGCAGCAGCCGGTCCAGCCAGCGCGGCAGCCACCAGGCACGCCGGCCGAGCAGGGCCAGGACCGCGGGCACGATCGCCATGCGGACCACGAACGCGTCGAAGAAGACGGCGATGGCGAGCGAGAAGCCGATCATCTTGATCATCTGCTCGCTGGATCCGATGAAGCCGGCGAAGACCGCCATCATGATCACGGCCGCGGCCGTGACGACCCGGGCGCCGTGCCGGAAGCCGGTGACGATCGCCTGGTCCGGCGTCTCGCCGTGGACGTACGCCTCGCGCATCCGGGTGACGAGAAAAACCTCGTAGTCCATCGCGAGACCGAAGACCACGCCCACCATGAAGATCGGCATCATGGACATGATCGGGCCGGTCTGTTCCACGCCGAAGAGCGAGCCGAGCCAACCCCACTGGAAGACCGCGACGACCGCGCCCAGGGCCGCGACCACCGAGAGCAGGAAGCCGAGGGCCGCCTTCAGCGGCACCAGCACCGAGCGGAACACCAGCATCAGCAGCACGAAGGCCAGGCCGACCACGAGCGCCAGGTACGGCATCAGCGCGTCGTTCATCTTCTGCGAGAAGTCGATGTTCATCGCCGTGGAGCCGGTGACCAGGAGCTTCGCACCGGTGTCGGACGTGATGTCCGCGCCTGCGTCACGGATCGCGTGGACCACGTCCTCCGTCTCGGTGGAGCTCGGGCGGTCCTTCGGGATGACGGTGATCATCGCGGTGTCGCCGGCCTTGTTGAACTGGGCCGGGGTGACCGCGCCGACGCCCCGGATGCCGGAGATCTCGTCGGTGACCTGCTTGACCGCAGTCTTGCCGTCGGAGCTGTCCGCGGTGTCGACGGCGACCACCAGCGGCCCGTTGAAGCCGGGGCCGAAGCCTTCCGAGAGCAGGTCGTAGGCACGCCGCTGGGTGCTGCTGGTGGGCTGGGAGCCCTCGTCGGGCAGGCCCATCTCCAGGGAGGCGGCCGGTACGGCGACGACACCGAGGCCGATGACCCCGGCCAGCAGCACCCACAGCGGCTTGCGCAGCACGAACCGGGCCCAGCGGGTCCCCATGTTCGGCTTCTCCTCGGCCGGGACGGACATGGCGGCGGCCTTGCGCGCCCTGCGGCCCATGACCCGCTTGCCCGCGAAGCCCATCACCGCCGGGACCAGCGTGAGCGCGACGAGGACCGCGATCACGACCGTTCCGGCCGCGGCGAAGCCCATCTTCGTCAGCATCGGGATGTTCACGACCGCGAGGCCGACCAGGGCGATGACCACCGTGAGCCCGGCGAAGACCACGGCGGAGCCCGCCGTGCCGACGGCCCGGCCGGCCGCTTCCTCCTGCTCCCGGCCCTCGGCCAGTTCGGCGCGGTAGCGGGAGACGATGAACAGCGCGTAGTCGATGCCCACCGCGAGGCCGATCATCATCGCGAGGGTGGAGGTGGTGGAGCCGAGGTCGAGCGTGTTCGCCAGCGCGGTGATCGTCGAGACACCGATACCGACCCCGATCAGGGCGGTGAGCAGCGGCAGCCCGGCGGCGACCAGGGACCCGAAGGTGATGACCAGCACCACCGCGGCGATCGCGACACCGATGATCTCGGTGACCCCGGCCTCCGGAATCGTCAGGAGCGCGTCACCACCGATCTCCACGGTCAGCCCGCTCTTCTGCGCGGCGTGGCCCGTGTCCTCCAGGGCGTCCCGGGTCTCGTCGGTCAGATCCATGGTGCTGACCTTGTAGGACACCGCGACGTAGGCCGTGGAACCGTCCTTGCTGACGGCGCCGACGGTGTACGGGTCGGCGACCGAGGCGACCTGGTCCGAGCCGGACTTCAGGCCGTTGACGACCTTGGTCACCTGGGCCTTGTTCGCCGGGTCGGTCATCTTCTGGCCGTCGGGGGCCTTGAAGACGACACGGGCGGTCGCGCCGTTGGCACTGACTCCGGGGAAGCGCTGTTCGAGCAGGTCGAAGGCGCGCTGCGCCTCCGTGCCCGGTATGGAGAAGGAGCTGGAGGCGGCGGTGGACGCGGAGGCCGCGCCGAATCCGGCGAGCGCCAGCAGCGCCACCCAGATCAGGGCGACGTAGCGGCGGCGCCGGAAGGCGAGCCGTCCGAGTTTGTAGAGGAAAGTGGCCACGGAGGCGTACTCCCGGGTCGGTCGTGTGCTGGAAATGGGCGTGAGGTGCCGGCCCGACGACGAGAGCGGCGTGTCAGGTGGTTCAGGTGGGTCTTGGGGGGCGAGGGCCGTGCGCGGGAACTCGGGGAATCAGGGACTCGGGGAGTCGGGAACTCGGGTACGCGGGGACGCGGGGACGCGGGGAGAACAGACTCCGAGAGCGGGGAGAACCACGGAGTCGACGTAGTCGAAGAGGAATTCCTGATCGACGAAGCGATCCTCGACCAGCTCCCGGGCGGCGATGGCGCCGACCACCATGTGCGGGACATACTTCAGCGCCGGGTGGTCCGCCGGCACTTCGCCCCGGTCCACCGCCCGGCGCAGCACCGTGCCGAGTCCGGTCATCTCCGGCTCGATCAGCAGTTCCCGCAGAGCCTGGAGCAGATCGGGATTGCCGTGGACGGCATGGCTCAGACCCCGCAGCAGCTCGGAGTCCTTCTTCATCTGGCAGTCGTCGGTGCGGCTCACCAGCGCGTGGAAGTCGCCCCGCAGGGATCCGGTGTCGATCTCCGCGAAGGAGACCGGTTTGTTGTGCCGGAGTGCTCTGACGACCAGCTCGGGCTTGCTCCCCCACTGGCGGTAGAGGGTGGCCTTGCTGGAATGAGTCCGGGCGGCGACGGCGTCCATGGTCAGGGCGTCGTAACCGACCTCGCGGAGGAGGTCGAGAACGGCGGCGTACAGCTCGCTCTCGCGCTCGGGCGTGAGCCGGGTGCGTGCCATGGGTCGACCTCCGTTTCGTGTCCGTGCGCGTCATCCGCGCGACACCGGTTCGGTTCCGCCCGAACACCGGCGAGGACACCGGCAAGGACGCCAGTCCATCGAACGAAACTGTTTCGTACACATCGACGATAGCGCGCCCGCCGAGCGAAACGAAAACGTTTCGCTTGTGTTCCGCACCACAGCAAACGCGACGCCGGTCGACCCGCCCCGGGCACCCTCCCCGCACCACGAGTTGCCGGGGCCCTGCCGCGCGGAAAGCATGGAGGGGTGAGTGACGACGTCGCGTATCTCCGTTTCCCGCACCTCCACGACGATCTGATCTGCTTCGCGGCCGAGGACGACCTCTGGGTCGCACCCCTCGCCCCGGAGGGACAGCGGCCCGGCCGGGCCTGGCGGCTGACCGTGGACCGCACCCGGGTCGGCCACCCGCGCTTCTCCCCCGACGGGACCCGCATCGCGTACACGACCTGGCGCAGCCTGGACCCCGAGGTCCACCTCGTGCCGGTCGAGGGCGGACCGGCCCGCCGGCTCACCTACTGGGGGTCGACGGACGCCCGGGTCTGCGGTTGGACCCCCGACCCGGGCGACGCCGCCCAGATCCTCGCCGTGTCCTCGCACCGGCAGCCGTTCTCGCACGTCTCCTGGGCCTACGCCCTGCACACCGACGGCGGCCCCGGCGGCAAGCTGCCCTGGGGCCCGGTCTCCGACATCGCCGTCGCCGACATCGACGGGGAGCGCCGCACCCTCCTCCTCACCGGGAAACCACCGCACGAACCCGCCTCCTGGAAGCGGTACCGGGGCGGCGCGACGGGCCGGCTGTGGCTGCACGGCAAACGGCTGCTCCCGGACATCGGCGGCCATCTCGACGCACCCATGTTCGTCGCCGGACGGATCGCGTTCCTCTCCGACCACGAGGGCGTCGGCAACCTGTACTCCTGCCGCCCGGACGGCACCGACCTGCGCCGCCACACGGACCACGACGCCTTCTACGCCCGGCACGCGTCCAGCGACGGACACCGGGTGATCTACCAGTGCGCGGGCGATCTGTGGCTGGTCGACGACCTCGCCTCACCGGACGCCGCGCCCCGGAAGCTGTCGGTGCGGCTCGGCGGCCCGCGCGCCGGGCGCCGCACGTACCAGGTGCCGACGGCCAGCAACATCGACTCCCTCTCCGTGGACGAGACCGGCCGGGCCAGCGCCGTCGCCGTGCGGGGCAGCCTGTACTGGCTCACCCACCGGGACGGCCCCGCCCGCACCATCGCCGACACCCCCGGCGTCCGGGTCCGGCTCCCCGAGATGCTCGGCAGCGGCGGCAAGGTCGCCTACGTCACGGACGCGGACGGCGACGACGCGATCGAGATCTCCTACCTGCCGCGCGCCAGCGGCGACCGCCCGCCGATCCGACTGGCCTCCGGCCTGATCGGCAGGGTCCAGGAACTCGTCGCGGACCCGGACGGCGAACGCCTGGCGATCGCGACGAACGACGGACGCCTGCTGCTCCTCGACACCGACGAGGAGACCTCCACCGGTGTGCCCGTGGAATTGATCCGCTCCGTCAACGGCCCGGTCCGCGACATGGCGTTCTCGCCGGACGGCGCCTGGCTGACCTGGTCGCACCCCGGCATCGGCCGTTCGCTGCGCCAGATCAAGCTGGCCCGCATCCTCGGCACCGGCGCCCCGGTGATCGCCGACGTCACCAACGGCCGCTTCGAGGACGAGAACCCCGTCTTCACCGGCGACGGCCGCTACCTCGCCTTCCTCTCCTGGCGCGGCTTCGACCCGGTGTACGACGTCCACACCGGCGACCTGTCGTTCCCGCTGGGCTGCCGCCCGTACCTGGTGCCGCTCTCCTCGGCGACACCGTCCCCGTTCGCGCTGTCCCCCGAGGGCCGCCCGGCGGCGGGCGGGCTCGACCCGGTCGACGAGATCGCCACGCCCGCCACGGCCGAGGGCCCGTCGACGGTCGGCGTCGAGTTCGAGGGGCTGGAGAGCCGGGTGACACCGTTCCCGGTCTCCGCGTCGAAGTATTCGAGTCTGCACCCGGTCAGCGGCGGCGGGCTGGTGTGGCTGCGCTGGCCGATCTCGGGCGCGCTCGGCGAGACCTTCGCCAACCCGGCGGACATGTCGGGCCGCCCCACCCTCGAACACTTCAACATCTCCAAAGCCCGCAAGACCGAACTCGTCGCCCACCTCGACTGGTTCGCGGTCAGCGGCGACGCCACCCGGCTGGTCGTCATGGACGAGGGCGAACTGCGTGCCGTGCCCGCCACCGAGGTCGCGGACGGCGACACCACGGTCTACCTCGACCTGCGCCGCATCCTGCACGAGGTCGACCCGGCGGCGGAGTGGCGCCAGGCGTACGCGGAGGCGGGGCGCATCATCCGGGCGTACTTCTGGGAACCGGACATGTGCGGCATCGACTGGGACGGGGTGCTCGACCAGTACCGCCCGCTGGTCGAACGGGTCGCCTCACCCGACGAGTTCGCCGACCTGCTGCGGGAGGTCCTGGGCGAGCTGGGCACCTCGCACGCCTACGTGTCGCCGTCCCGCCGCAACGAGGGCCCGCCCCACTACCAGCGGGCGATCGGGCTGCTCGGCGTCAACTTCCTGTGCCGGGACGGCGATTGGACCATTCGCCGCATCCTGCCCGGCGACTCGTCCGACTCCAAGGCGCGTTCCCCGCTGGCCGGTACCGGCATCCGGGAGGGCGCGGTCCTCACCCATGTCGACGGCCGCCCGGTCGACCCGGTGGCGGGCCCGTACCCGCTGCTGTCCGCGGCCGGCGGCACCACGGTCGAACTCACCTTCCGGCCCGCCGAGGGCGAGGGCCCCTCCCGCCGGATCGCGATCGTCCCCCTGATCGACGAACGCCCGCTGCGCTACCAGGACTGGGTGGCCAAACGCCGCGAGGTCGTACGGGAGTTGAGCGGCGGCGAATGCGGCTACCTGCACATCCCCGACATGGGCGGCTCCGGCTGGGCACAGTTCAACCGGGACCTGCGCATGGAGATGTCCCGCCCGGCCCTGATCGTCGACGTGCGCGGCAACGCGGGCGGCAACATCAGCGAACTCGTCGTCGAGAAGCTCACCCGCACCATCCTCGGCTGGGACCTCACCCGCAACGCCCAGCCCGTCTCGTACGCCTCCAACGCCCCGCGCGGGCCGGTGGTCGCCCTTGCCGACGAGGCGACGGCCTCCGACGGCGACATGATCACCGCCGCGTTCCGGCTGCTGCGACTGGGGCCCGTGGTGGGCCAGCGGACCTGGGGCGGCGTCGTGGGGATGACCGGCCGCCACCGGCTGGGCGACGGCACGGTGATCACGGTCCCGATGAACGCCGCCTGGTTCGACACCTACGGCTGGTCGGTCGAGAACTACGGCGTGGAACCGGACGTGGAGGCCCTGCGCACCCCGCTCGACTGGGCCGAGGGCCGGTACGCCGTACTGGACGACGCCGTCCGCGTGGCCCTGGAACTGCTGGCCGCGCACCCGGCCGCCACCCCGCCCTCGTACGACACCGTCCCGGACCGCCGCCGCCCGCCCCTGCCGCCGCGCTGAGGGCCGCCGCGCCGAGGAACGGCGTCGGCGGGCCGAGTCGACCCGGCCCCTCGTACGTGATCTGCCTCACTGTCTGTCACACCACCCGCCCACCCGGTGTCTTGATGTCGAACGGCGAGGTCAACTCACTCAAGAGGGTGTCGTCACGCTACCTGCGACAGGAGTTCACCGACCGCGTCAATCGCTTCATCACGCACGGCCGGTTCTGGTCCGGCTCCTACTTCGCCGGGTCCTGCGGCGGGGCTCCGCCGAGCATCGTCGAGCAGTACATCGAGCAGCAGAAACGTCCATCGTAGTCTGCGGGTCAGAGCATTCCTGAGATCGGATTCCCTCCCTGCCCAAAGGCCAAGGCCGTGAAGTTAGGGTCTGCCAGGAAACAAGCCGTCACTTCCGGCTCTGTGGATCGTTGTTGTGGTATGGGGAGACCGGAGGGGATCGAGGTAGCACTGGCCGCGAAGTTCGCGACGCCGTTCCCGCATCTCGACGAGCGGCAGCGGCGGCTGGCCATAGCAGCAGAGGCACGGTCGCTGGGCCATGGGGGCATCAGGCTCGTCGCTCGTGCGGCCGGAGTCCGGGAAGCGAGATGGGCCGGCAACTGCGCCTGGGTGGGTGATCCCGAGGACGTGCGCAACCGCTGCAACCGGCCGACGAACCAGCTTTGTGGTGAGCCCGGTCCCCTCATGTACGCCGCTTTCCCCGTCGCGTTCTCCGGAATCGTCCGGACTTCGGAGTCCGGAAATGTAGCCCATCCAGCGGGGGAGCCCGGCGGATCCGGACTTCTCCGGGACCGCCGCGCCCGAGCGGCGCCGCCCTCAACATAGACGTCGACATCCGTGCAGCGACGAAAACCGGTGCCCGAGCCCGGGAACCACTGTCCCGGGCCGGCCAAGGACATCATCCGAGGGGATCAATCATGGAACTCAGGGGAAACCTCGTTCGACTCGCCGGTGCGGGCGCGGCGATCGCGTTCACCTCGACGCTGCTGGTCGGCGCCACGGCGTCGGCGCAGGCGGCGGCGGTGAACTACCAGGTGATCAACGGCAACAGCAGCAACTCCTGCCTCCAGGTGAACATCTCGGGAGGCAAGGGAAACCTCGTCCTCGGCAACTGCGACCGCAGCGCGAAGCAGGTGTGGCAGATCAGCGGCGGCGTGTTCAAGAATCCGGCGTCGGGGCACTGCCTCGACGGAAACGGCACGGATGTCTACACATACCCGTGCAACGGTGGCGCGTTCCAGAAGTGGACGACCACGTCCGGCAGTCCGAAGTCCATCAAACACAACCAGAGCGGCAAGTACTTGGACGCGAACGGAAAGGTCGGGGCCCAGGTCGTCTTCCAGCCCACCATCGGGACGGCGTCCCGCTGGGTGATCGACCAGGTGTGACGGGTCGGCCGACCCCGTGAGCGCGGCGGGCCGCTCCCTTTCGCGGCCCGCCGTCCCGGAGGACACCGGCGCGCGGGACCGGTGTCCGCCGCCCCGCCCAGTTCGCGTGCGGCCGACACGTCCCGGACCCTGTCGGCAGGTCCCGGCCGTCCCGCTCTACACAGGCGTCCCCCCGGCGCCGACCACGGCCGGCGCGTCGGCCGGCACGTCGTCCCACCCTCTCGGCAACGGCAGTTCGCACCAGATCGTCTTGCCCCGCGCCCCCTGGTCGACGCCCCACCGCGACGCCAACGCGCCGACCAGCGCCAGCCCCCGGCCCGACTCCTCCTCGTCGTCGGCGCAGCGGGGTACGGGCCAGGAGCCGGGCTCCGGATCGGTCAACTCGACCCGGACGTGCCCGGAGGGCGTACCGATGACCCGGAGCGTGACCGGCGTGCCCTTGCCGAGATGCACGATCGCGTTGGTCAGTAACTCGGAGACGCAGATGAGCAGATGGAGCGCGTCCTCCTCCCGGCACCAGGCGCGCAGCATGCGGCGCACCTCCGGTACGACCTTCGGTACGGCGACCAGATCCATCGTGAGCGCGACCCCGGTCATCCCCCGGCCGCCGTACGCAGCACCTCGGCCAGCCGACGCGCGGTCGCCACGTTGCAGTTGCCGAGCGCGACCAGCGGCGTCCGGGGCTCCCACCAGGCGAGCGTCAGCGGGTCCACGCCCAGAGAGGGCAGAGTGATGCCGTGCGCCGAGAGCGCGGCACGGAGCGCGTTGATGTCCACGTCGATGTCCGCGTTCATGTCCGCGTTCATCTCCCTGCCGGTGTCGCGGCCGGGTGCGTCGTGAGTGTCGTGAGTGTCGTCCACGAGGGACCGCCCACCTTTCCTTGCTTACGGTGACGAACCCCTCACACGCTGCCGCATCGAGCCCCGCCGACAAAGGGATTCCCGCTCCGCAACGCACGACGTGGAAGGTGACCGGAAGCGCCTCCGCGGCTCGCGGGCGAGCGACGGGAGCGAAAGGTCTCGTCCGGTTCACCGATCGTGATCGGGGTCGAACTGAAGCCTCGTCAGCGCGAACACGATCACGAGATCGAGTGCCATCACCGGGATGGCCCACACCGGGTAGTACGGCACGAACATGAACTGGCTGATCAGGCTGATCCCTGCCGCCGCAATGCCGGCCCCGCGTCCCCAGCTCGTGTTCGTCAGGATTCCCAGGGCGGCGACGACGAGCGCCACTCCGATCACGAGGTGGATCACGCCCCAGGAGGTGAGACCGAACCGGTAGGCGTAGTGGGACGAGGAGAAGAACAGGCTGTCCCGCACGATGGCAGCGACACCCATGAGAATGCTGAGCGGCCCGCTGAGCATCAGCGCGGCCCCGGCGAACTGGGACGCGCCGTTCACTTTTCCCCTGTCGGGCATCCCGTGCCCCGACCGCGTCTTGTCCGACATCACTGCCATGGCCGTCGCCTTCCTGTACAGCGCAGTCACCGACGCACACTGTCCGCACGAAGCCAACCGCGCTCCCCTGCCAGGATCACCGCAATCCTTCGGTGCCGCGACTGCAACCCGCCCCGGGGGGAACGACGCGCAGGCACATGCCCGAGCACCCCGCGCACAGGCCCGGACACGCTCCGCTCGGGACCGATCGGCACCCGACCCGCGCTCGCGCAATCCCCCTGCGGTCAGCGGATGTTGGTTGACTGTCCCCCATGACCTCCGCCGCGTTCGAGACCGCCACTCCCGACCCGATCGCCTACCTGGACCGGGTCGCCGCCACCGACATCGGCCGCTCCTACAAGGAGCGCATGCTCGACGAACTGGGCATCCGCCCGGGTCAGACCGTGCTGGACCTGGGCTGCGGCCCCGGCACCGATCTCGCCTCGCTCGCCCGAGCCGCCACGGCGACGGGCACGGTGATCGGTGTCGACCACGACCGGGCCTCGGTCGACACCGCCAGGGAGCGCACCGCCGACCAGCGCACCGTCACCGTGCGACTCGGCGACCTCCACGACCTGCCGTTGCCCGACCGGACCGCCGACGGCGCCCGCACCGACCGGGTACTGCAACACGTCACCGACCCCGCCCGAGCCCTCCACGAGATCCACCGTGTACTGCGGCCGGGCGGGCGGCTCGTCATGGGCGAACCGGACTGGGGAACTCTGACCGTCGACCACCCGGACGACGACCTCACCCGCGCCTACACCCGGTACGTCACGGACGAAGCGGTCCGCAACGCCCGCATCGGCAGCCAACTCCCCCGGCTGGCGGCCGGTGCCGGTTTCGCGGTGCCCTCGGTCATCCCGGTCACTTCCGTGTTCCGGGACGCCGGTGCGGCCGACGCGATCCTCGGACTGGAACGCACCACACAGCGAGCCGTGACCGCCGGATACCTCACCGAGGAAGCGGCCCGGCGCTGGCTCGACCACCTCACCACCGGACCGTTCCTCGCGGCGGTGACGCTCTACATCGTCGTGGCCGAGTCCTGAAGCGGCCCGAGCTTCCGCCTTTCGTTGCTTGCTGTGACGAACGCCTCACACGCTGCCGCCCGACGCTCTACCGTCAGAGGGATTCCCGCTCCACACCGCACGGCAGAAAAGGTGGTCACGCGTGGCTACGCGCAAGGAGATCGACGGTTCGGCAGGCGTCCCGCAGTTCTACGGCAAGGAACTCCGCTACCAAAGGGAGAAAGCCGGGCTGACCCTGGAGAAGCTGGTCGAGGGCAGCTACTACGGCATCACGTTCCTCAGCGAGATCGAGCACGGCAACCGCCGCATCCCGCTGGACCTCGCCAAGCACGCCGACCTGGTACTCGGCACGGACTACTTCGCGCGGAGCTGCGACGACGTACGGAAGGCCAAACGGGGGGCGCATGCGCCTTCGTTCGCCCCGGTCGTGGAAGCCGAGACACGGGCCCGGACCATCGACCACTGGTCCAACACCCTCATCCCAGGACTGCTCCAGACCAGGTCGTACGCGCACGCCGTCATCCGCTCCACGCACCCGTTGGACGCACCGGAGGACGTCGAGGCCAAGATCGCCGCCCGGCTGCAACGGGCCCGGCTCTTCGACGAGCCGGCGAAGCCGGAGTACTGGGCGGTCCTGCACGAGACCCTGATCCGCCAACCCATCCTTCCGCCCGAGGAGATGGCCGAGCAACTGGAACACATCGCCGCCCTGGTGCGGCGCGGCCGCATCGTCACCCAGATCCTTCCGTGGAACGGCCCCACCCGGCCCTTCACCGAGCTTCCGCTGTTCTTCATGAGCTTCGACGACGAGGCACCGCTGCTCTACACCGAGGGTCCCTACCACGGCCAGACCATCGATGATCCGGCCCTCGTGATGCAGTACCGCAAGGCATACGATCGGCTGAGGGCCGCCGCCTTGCCGCCGGAGGTGTCCCTCGAACTGATCGAGAAGGCGGCCGAGGAGTACCGGCATGGCCCGCATCGGTCCTGATCTCCGCCTGGCCACCTGGCGCAGGAGTAGCTACAGCAACGGCAGCGGCGGAGAATGCCTCGAAGTCGCCGAGGAGTTCGCCCGCTGGCGCAAGAGCAGCCACAGCAACGGCAGCGGCGGGAATTGCCTCGAAGTTGCCGAGGGTTTCGCCCCCTGGCGCAAGAGCAGCCACAGCAACGGTGACGGTGGCAACTGCCTCGAAGTCGCGGACGGCGCCCCCGGTCTCGTCCCCGTTCGCGACTCCAAGCGCCCCGAAGGCCCGGCCCTGATCATCACCGCGTCCGCCTGGACCCCGTTCGTCGAGTCCGTCAAGGCGGCGGCCTGAACGACACCGGCGGGTCCGGGGACACCCGCCCGCCGGTCTGCCCGACGACTTCGGCGTGCCGCTCTACCGCAGCGCGCCGAGCGGCGACAACTACCGCTGAGGTAATCGCGACTTGTCGCCCCCGGCCGCACCCTGGTGGTCCGTTCCTCCCCCTCCGGGAGACCGGCCACGAAGGAGTCCGCCCATGCCCGCCTACGGATTCGCCCATCTCCGCGACCGCCACCACCACGCCGACGTACTCGAATACCTGGCGCGCATCCAGGCAACCCTGGACCCGTTCGCGGGCCGCTTCGTCATCCACGGGCCGCCCGCCGAGGTGCTGGAGGGAACGTGGTCCGGCGGCATGGTGCTGATCGAGTTCCCCGACCTGGCCGAGGCACGCGCCTGGTACGACTCGCCCGCCTACCAGGACATCCTGCGGCTGCGCACCGATCACGTCGAGGGCGATGTGGTCCTGATCGAGGGTGTCGGCCCCGGCTACGACCCGACCGAGCGGGCGGACAAGCTCCGTGCCGACGCCTTGGCCCCGCAGGCGGATGTCAGCAGAACACAAGCGGGACGTCAGCGACGGGTTGCAGAGTAGCGACGGGTTGCAGAGTAGGGAGTGCCGATCGGTCCAGCCGGGTGACACCGGCCGGGCTGGCGGGCACGACGCACGGGCCCACGTCACCGTCCGCCCCTGCACCAACCGCCCCTGCACCATCCGCCCCCGGCCCCGTCCTCCCGGCGCCGTCCGTCCCATGAGCGCGCGTCCCGGCACCGCCCCTCCCATGAGCGCCCGTCCCACTGCCGGTGGGCGCCGGCCCGGGCCCGACCGGCGGACGGACCGGTCGGGCGGGCCGGCAACTCGTCACACGTCAGTCGGTCGGCTTCTGAAGCGGGTTCGGCCGGGTGGTGAGCAGCGCGGTGATCTCCTGGGCGAGCTTCGGGCCGAGTTCGCCCCAGCGCTCCTTGTAGCCGTAGACGCTCGCCAGGGTGCGGGCGTCGTAGTCGCCGTTCATGATCTCGATGTCGGAGGTGGTGATGAGTGCCGGGTGGGCGACGCCGACGGCTCCCGAGACCTTCAGCAGCTCCTTGCGCAGGGTGCGCAGGTAGACAGCGGCCCGAGTGGCCTTCGACGGTGCGTCGACACCGCGCACCAGCCACGGGTCCTGGGTGGCGATGCCGGTGGGGCACTTGTCGGTGTGACACTTCTGCGCCTGGATGCAGCCGATGGACAGCATCGCCTCACGGGCGACGTTGATCATGTCGACCCCCAGCGCGAAGGCGACGACGGCGTTCTCGGGCAGGCCGAGCTTGCCGGAGCCGATGAAGGTGATGTCGTCGGTGAGACCGCGCTCGGCGAACGTGCCGTAGACGCGGGAGAATCCCATCCGGAACGGCAGCGACACCGAGTCGCTGAAGATCAGCGGAGCCGCGCCCGTGCCGCCCTCGCCGCCGTCGATGGTCACGAAGTCGACCCCTCGATCGCCGCGCGCCATCAGCGTGGCCAGCTCCTCCCAGAAGCTCATCTCGCCCACGGCGCTCTTGATCCCGACCGGCAGACCGGTCTCGGTGGCGAGCAGCTCCACGAAATCGAGCATCGAGTCGACGTCGTGGAACGCGGTGTGCCGGGAGGGGGAGGCGCAGTCCTCGCCCGCCGGAATGCCGCGGATCTCGGCGATCTCCGGGGTCACCTTCGCGCCCGGCAGCATCCCGCCGAGCCCCGGCTTCGCGCCCTGGGAGAGCTTGATCTCGATCGCCCTGACCGGGGCTCCGGCGACCACGTCCTTGAGCTTGTCGAGGTTGAAGGTGCCGTCCTCGTTGCGGCAGCCGAAGTACGAGGTCCCGATCTGGAGGACGAGGTCACCGCCGTTGCGGTGGTACGGCGAGAGGCCGCCCTCGCCCGTGTTCTGCATCGCGCCGGCCAGCCCCGCGCCCTTGTTGAGCGCCGTGATGGCCGCGCCGGACAGCGATCCGAAGCTCATCGCCGAGATGTTCACGACGCTCGCCGGCCGGAACGCCTTGGCGCGCCCGCGCGGGCCGCCCAGCACCTTGGCCGAGGGCAGCGGGGCCTGCGGGTCGCGCAGATCGGGCAGCGCACCGGCGAACGTGCGCTGCTTCACGTACGCGTGCCCTTGCACGTGCTCGACGTCCACGTCGGTTCCGAACCCGAAGTAGTTGTTCTCCTCCTTCGCCGACGCATAGATCCAGGTGCGCTGGTCGCGGCTGAAGGGGCGCTCCTCCTCGTTGGACGTCACGACGTACTGCCGCAGCTCCGGCCCGATCGTCTCCAACAGGTACCGGGCGTGACCTATCACGGGGAAGTTTCTGAGCAGCGCGTGCTTCTTCTGGACGAGGTCACGGGCAGCCACCAGCGCCAATGCTGTTGCGGCGACCGCGCCGATGTTCCGAGCACGCATGAACCGTTCCTCTCCTCGACTGCTCGACACCCCACTCCATCGCTGTGCGGCGGACGTCGTGGGCGTTGGGCGCCGGACACGGCCGGGCAGGCATCGGCGTCCGGCGACAAAACGTCACATGATACTAGACGTCGTACGGAGGGGCGGGCGGGTCAGGGTTCATGAGTGGCCCGGCCGGGTCCGCGCCGACCTCGGCCCGCCCTCGGCCCCGACCTGCAAACCGTGCGTGTCCTCGTCGCCCTGCCCGCCATCCTCCCCGCCCATGCTCCGGGCGGATTCCGACGTCGGCCCGCTCGTCCCTCCGGCGTCCTCCGGAATCAGCAGGGGCATCCGATGAGGCCGTCGGCAATGCCGTTCGACGGACCGGCGAGAGGTTCTTCGGGGACCATGGCTGCCGACTCGACGATCCGAACGGAACGGCCCTGTGATGACGACACTTCCAGAGATCACCGCCCTGTTGGGCGAACCCCGGTTCAACTGGTCCGATCCGGCGCCATGGATCGAACTGGAGCAGGAGATCGGCGGTGAATTTCCCGCAGACTTCCGGGAGATCGTGAACGCCTACGGTTCGATCGAGATCAACAAGCAGCTGTACCTGAAGCACCCCGCCACCCATCTTCTGCACAGTCTGGGAGAGACGATCAAGGGAGATCTCGAACTGTGGCGTGAGGATGACATGACGGAGTTCCTGCCGAGTCCGGTGGGGACCGCCCCCGGGGAACTGATACCGGTGGCGTCGGCCACGACGGGCGAGGCGGTCTTCCTTCGCGTTCCCGACACTCCCTCGTCGCCCTGGCGCGTAGTGGTCCAGGAGTTCGACAGCCCGTCCTGGACTCTCTACGAGATGACGTTCGGTGAATGGCTGCTGGCCTATCTCAGGGGCAGGGACGTGACGCTGTGTTCTCGTAACGTCGCGCCCGACGGACCGTTCTACGACTTCCTGCCCTGAGGCGGTCCGGCACGCCGCCACTGCCGGGCCGAACGACGCGCGATGCGCCGCCCGGCGGCCCGGCAGTCCTCATCCGCGCAGGTACCGTGCCGGTGGGCGTGCCGGATGCCCCGGCCTCCACGACGCCGGACCGCCGGACAGGAACCCACCGCATCCGGCGGGCTGCTGCCGCACCGGGCGGGCGCGTCACGGATGGATGGTCTCGCCGTTCTCCAGCATCGTCACGTACTTCGCGATCCGTCGGGCCCGCGTCTCGGGCTTCTTGGCGTCGTGGACGCGGTACAGGATCGCGTACCGGTTCTGCCGGTTCAGCGTGCCGAAGAACGCCTCGGCCGCCGGGGCGGCCTTGAGGGCGGCGGCGAGGTCGTCCGGCACGGCGGCCGTCCGGGACCCGTCGTAGGCGGCCTCCCAACGGCCGTCCGCCTTGGCCCGCTCGATCTCCGCGAGGCCCGGCGGGCGCATCCGGCCCTGCTCGATGAGGGCCGCCACCTTGCCCTGGTTGACCTTGGACCACCTGCTCCTCGGCCGACGCGGAGTGAAGCGCTGGAGCCACCACTCGTCGTCCGACTTGGCCTTCTGCCCGTCGATCCAGCCGTAGCACAGCGCGACGTCGAGCGCCTGCGCGTAGTCCAGGGAGGACACCCCCGGCCGCTTCTTCCTCAGCCTCAGCCACAGGCCCGGCGAGGCGGCGTGATGCTCACCGAGCCACGCTTCGAAGTCCTCGGCGGTTTCGAACGTGATGATCTCGCGGTCCTCGGTCACTCCGGCAGTGAACCACGCCCCACCGACAACGCCCCTTCGCCGAGTTGTCCGGGGCGGCACGCGGCCGGGACGCCCGCCCGTGCCGCGTGCCGCTCGTCGCCGGGCCGGATGGTGGGATGAACACGGATTGCGGGGCCGTGAGGACGCACCGGGCGCGGCCGGACACGATGACGGCGAGACGGTTGCCTCGCCCCGTGCGACGCGGCCCCGGACGGCGTGGGCACGGCTGTACCCACCGCCACCGTGCGGGCAGTCCCCGTGACCGGCTGCCACCGGGCACGGCGCGCGTGCCCTCCGTCCCCGCACGCCGCCCACCGGCGTCGGCACGTTCACACCACGCGGAGGAAGTCGTCGAGGACCGCGTCGAACACGTCCGGGCGTTCCATGTTCGGATAGTGGGCGGTCCCGTCGATCGATGCGACGCGGCCGTCGGCGACGGTGCTGGCGAGGCGTTCGGCCATGCCGATGTGGTCGGGTGAGTCGACGCCGCCGTTGACGGCCAGTACGGGGACGTCGATCGCGGCGGCGCGTTCCCAGGTGTCGTGGAGCGGGACGAGCCAGTCCGGCTCGTCGGGGGTGTGCTTGGACAGCGTGCCCCGGGTCATCGCGCGCAGCCGGCCGACGACTTCGGGATCGAGGTCGTCGAGGGTGCGTTGCGGGCCCGCCGCGAAGAGCGTGAACGTCTCCACCGCCGCGTCCAGGTCACCGGCGGCCAGCGCGGCCTGCCACCCCGCCAAGGTGTTCGCGGTCCAGGGGTCGGTGAAGTACGGCTCGCTGGTCCCGGCGCCGCCGACGACCACGGCACCGACCAGCTCCGGGTGTTCGAGCGCCGTGTCGACCGCGATGCTCGCCCCCATGGAGATGCCCACCAGGACGGCCGGGCCGGTGTCCAGGCGGCGCAGCAGCGCGGCGAGATCGTCGGTGTGACGGAACGGTGCGGTGGCGTTGGCGGAACGGCCGTGTCCACGGGCGTCCGGAGCGATGACGCGGTATCGCCGGGCGAAGAAGGAAATCTGGTCGTCCCACATCGTGTGGTCGAGGAAACCACCGTGCAGGAGGACGAGCGGGCGACCGGTGCCGGTGTCGAGCCAGAACAGATCAGTCATGACAACCAGGGTGTCATGACTCTCGCCGAATGACAACCGAGGTGTCATGATGACGGGGTGAGTGAGAAGACGGACCAGGACCTGGCGTCCGAAGAGCGGATCAACCGGCTGACCGAGGTGTTCGACCTGGTGGGGCCCTTGTACCGGCGCACCCAGCGCAAGGTGGAGCGCGATGTCTCCGCCCAGGGGCTGTCGGTGGGGGTACGAGCCGTGCTCAGCCTGCTCCGCGAGCACGGGCCCATGACCGTTCCCGAGATGGGCCGGGCCCAGGCGTTGAGCCGTCAGTTCGTGCAGCGCATGGTGAACGACGCGACCGCGCCGGGGCTAGTCGAGTCCGTCCCCAACCCGGCCCACCGACGGTCGTCCCTGATCCGGCTGACCGCACGGGGCCACGACGCCATCACCGGCGTGCTCGACCACGAGCGCGCGATCCTGCGGCGGGCGGGCGACGACCTGAGCGATACGGAGGTCGATGCCTGCCTGCGGGTACTCGCACGCCTCCTCGACCTCATGGGCCCGGACGAGGAGGGCGAGAAGGACGGGGACATCGATTGATCCGGGTCGGGAAAACCGTACCCGGCCCCCGCCGGGAGCCCGGCCGCCCGCCGGTCCCGCCGGACCGCATGGCACCGGACGCACCGGCCCCTTCGCTCCCCCGGACGCGTGCGGTGGTGGACGGCGACCGCGGCCGTCGTCGGTGCTGCGGCGGACTCCCCGGCCGCCCGCGCCGTCGGCGGCGCGGACCCGGGACCTGCGGGAATGGTCCCGCAGGGTGACGGACGGGGCGGGACGGTGGGACGGTGGGGCGACACACGACCACCGGCCGGGCCCGGCGCCCGGCTGAGATCCACTCCCGGCAGGAGCGACGACGTGCACGGACTCACCTACGACGACATCAAGGCCGCCACCGAGCGGATCACCGGGCAGGTCCGCCCGGTCGCCATCGCCCCCGTCGCCCCGGGGACGATCCGCGCGGCGCGGCCGGGCCCGCTCGACGACCGGTCCGGGGAGCCGTGCGAGGTCTGGTTCGCGCTGGAGTACATGCAGCACACCGGCTCCTTCAAGGCGCGTGGCGCGCAGAACTTCATCCAGGCCCACCGCGAGGCCGGAACCCTGCCGGACGCGGGCGTGACCATCGCCTCCGGCGGCAACGCCGGACTTGCCTGCGCGTGGGCGGCCCGGCAACAGGGCGTGCGGGCCACGGTGTTCCTGCCGACCGTCGCCCCCGAGGTGAAGGTGGCCAGGCTCCGCCGACTCGGCGCGGAGGTACGGATCGTCGGCGCCGAGTACGCCGAAGCCCTCGAAGCGTGCACGGAGTTCGCCGCCGCGTCCGGGGCACTGGCCTCGCACGCCTACGACCATCCGCTGATCGCGGCCGGGGCCGGAACCCTGCTGGAGGAGATCCACGCCCGGATCCCCGGGCTGGACACCGTGGTGGTCTCGGTCGGCGGCGGCGGTCTGTTCGCCGGTGTGGCCACCGCCGCCCGGCACCACGGAATCCGGACGGTCGCCGTCGAACCGGAGAACTGCCGGGCACTCGACGCCGCCGTCGAGGCAGGCCGACCGGTCGACGTGCCCGTCGACTCGATAGCCATCGACTCCCTCGGTGCCCGCCGCGCCACCGCTCTCGCCCTGCACGCGGCCCGTGCGGACGATGTGCGCCCGGTCCTGGTCCCGGACAGCGACATCGCCCGCGCCCGGCAGGAGTTGTGGGACCACCACCGCATCGTCGTCGAGCACGCCGCCGCCACCGCGCTGGCCGCCCTGACCGTCCCGGACCCGGACCGCCCGGAAACCCCGTCGGACCCGGGCCACGGCTACCGGCCGAGCGGCGGCGAGCGCATCGCCGTCGTGCTGTGCGGGGCGAACACCGACCCGAGCGACCTGGTACGGCCCGCCGCGGACTGACCCCCGTCCGTCGGCACGACGCGACGCGGAACCGCATACTGGATCCAGGCGGGTGTTCCGGCAACGCGACGAGGCACCACGGCCGCGTCGTCGCACGCCCGCCGGGGATCACGAGACGGTCCCGAGGGCTGTCGCCCCGGCCTCCCCCCCGGCCCCTCCCGGAGCCGGGCGGTCGCGCCGCACGGCGGCACCGGGCGTGTTCCGGCCGGAAAATGGCCGAGTTCCGGGGCTCCCTCGACAACACGAGCAGCACTGCCGATCATGGGCATCGCATCGCGTGCCGGTCACCGTCCGGGTGAGGCATGGAGGTGCCGAGATGCCTTACGGAGGCATTCCACACATGTCAGTCGAGTTGAACCACACCATCATCCATTCCCGGGACAACCGGGAGTCGGCCGAGTTCCTGGCGCAGATCCTGGGCCTTGAGGTCGGAGCCGAGTGGGGACCCTTCATTCCGGTCGAGACCGCCAACGGGGTCACCCTGGACTTCGCCACCATTCCGGCGGAGTCGATCGTCATGCAGCACTACGCGTTCCTGATCTCCGAGGAGGAGTTCGACGCGTCCTTCGCGCGGATCAAGGAGGCGGGAATCACCTACTACGCCGATCCGCACCGGAAGCAGCCGAACGAGATCAACCACAACGACGGCGGGCGCGGCCTGTACTTCATGGACCCCGCCGGGCACGGCATGGAGATCATCACCCGCCCGTACGGTGGCATCGGCGGGCAGTAGGCGGCGCCGAAGGACACAGTGACCATGACGTGAGGGGCGCGCCCGGTCACCCGGGCACGCCTCTCACGGACAGTGCGCAGCGTCACGACGTCACGACGTCACGAAGGCACGAACGCGGTCAGCGGTCGCGGCGCTCGCGGATGTCGTCCGCGGTGCCCTGGGCCCGCTCACGGGGCTGCCGCGATGTCTTCGAGGCCCGCCCGGACGCGTCCTGCGTCCGTTCCCGGCCCTCGGTGCGACCTTCGGTACGGCCTTCGTTCGCCTTCTTCTTCGCCTGGTCGGCGAGTTCCTGCGCCTTGTCCTTGAACTGGTCGGCGATACCCATGCTGTTCACTCCTCGTGATGCTCGGGGGGCGGTCCGTAAGGACCTCGATCACCGTCGCACGCCCCCTCACCGCTCGCATGTCGATCAATTACGCTGCGTACGCACCGCCCGGGCGTCCCGGTCGGCCGCGCCACCGGCACCCACCAGCCCCGTACCCACGCCCGCCAGCCGCGGCCCGAACCGGCGCATCTCACGCCGGCCCACCGCCCCGATGAGTGCCGGCAGGTATCCGCGCACCGACTGCATCCCGCGCAGCCACCACTGCGCGTACACATGCGCGGAGCGCCGTTCGATGCCGTCCACGAGCCGGTCGACGGCCGGGCCCAGCGGGTACGTGCGGTTCGTCGGCCACGGCAGCCGCTGCCGCAACTCCCGCATCACGTCGTCCTGATCGGCGCCCCGCACCATGTCCGTGTCGGTCCAGGACAGGTAACCGACCCCGACCCGCACTCCCCGGTACCCGACCTCGGCGCGCAGGCTGTGCGCGAACGCCTCCACACCCGACTTGGACGCGCAGTACGCCGTCATCATCGGCGCGGGCGTCATCGCCGCGAGCGAGGCGATCTGGAGGAAGTAGCCCCGGCTCTCCATGAGCACCGGCAGAAATGCCCGTCCGGTGACCGCGCCGCCGATCAGGTTGACCTCGATGACCCGGCGCCACGCCTCCGGATCGGAGTCCGTGAACCGACCGCCCGTGGCGACCCCGGCGTTGGCGACGACGACGTCGACCTTCCCGAACCGCTCCTTGACCTCCTGGGCGACGCGTGCCATCGCCTCGTGGTCGGTGACATCCGCGAACCAGTGGTCGCTCTCCGCGTGCAGCCGCTCGGAGACCTTCTTCAGCTCGTCCGGTTCCAGACCGACCAGGGCCAACTTCGCCCCGCGCGCCGAGAGTTTGCGCGCCAGCAGTTCGCCCACACCGCGCGCCGCGCCCGTGACGACGACGACCTGCCCTTCGAGGCTCCGTACGCCGCTCATGCCACATCCTCCTTCTCGGCCATGCCGTCCGAACTCCCCTGCCCGGCCCCACCGTTCGCACCGTTCGCCCCGGCCGGGACGTACGCGGCGACGAGCTCCCGGATCTTCGCGGTGACCGCCTCCGGCGCCTCCACCGGAGTCATGTGCCCCGTGCCCGTGAGCATCGTGACCCCCAGGCAGTCGGGCAGCGCCGCCGCGAGGGCGCGGGCGTGCACGGGCGGCGTCAGCCGGTCCTCCGTACCCGCGATCACCGCCGTCGGCACCCTCAACTCCCGTACCCCGGCGTCGAGATCGATGTCGGCGAGGACATGCCCCCAGGCGACCCTCGCCCGAGTGGGGCAGGCGTGCACGATCCGGGCGCAGGTGTCGACCCGGTCGGGTGCCGAGCCCGGACCCATCGTCGCGTACTTCAACACCCGCCTTGACAACGGCGTGACGGGCCCGAGGGGTGCGCTGGCGCCGAGGATCGCATGCGTCATCCGGTCACGGACGGCCCCGGGGCGCAACGGCACCACCCGCGATTCGGCCATCAGCCGCGAACTCCCGGTGCTGCACAGCAGTACGGCGGCTGCGTGTTCCCGCAGTGCGGCCCGCCGCGCGGCTGCCATCACCGTCATGCCGCCCATCGAGTGCCCGGCGATCACCGCCCGTTCGCCCGGTTCCAGTGTGGCGCTCAGCACCGCTTCGAGGTCGTCGGCGAGCGCGTCCGTGCTGTACCCCTCCGGCCCCACCACGGGCGAACCGCCGTGGCCCCGCTGGTCGTAGGCGATGACCCGGTGATCGGACGCCAGCTCCCCGATCTGCGCGTCCCAGAAGCGGGTGCTGCACGTCCAGCCGTGCGCCAGGACCACCGCCGGGGCACCGTCCGGACCGTGCACCTCGACGTGGATGCGGGCGCCGTCGGCGGAACTCGCGGTCAGTTCGCGGGTGGGGACGGGCGCGACAGCGCCGCGTCGCATCGGCCGGCTCATCGGGCGGCCTCCCCGGTGACGGCGTCCGACGCCGGGGCCCCGGCCGCGACGACGGCCTTCTCCGCCGCGCGCACCACCTCGTACTCCGAGAGGTGCACCGACCGCGTCGCCTTCCGGAACTCGGCGGTGGTGCCCGGCCAGACCGTGGTGTTGCGCCCGCTGTCGTCCAGGTACCAGCTGTCGCAGCCGCCGGTGTTCCACACCGTGCGCTTCATCCGCTGCTGCACGCGGCGGTTCCAGACGTCCACCGCCCCGGGGCGTGCGTCGAGGGCGACCCGGCCGCCGAGCGCGTCCAATCGGCGCAGGTAGTCGGCCATGTAGTTCAGCTGGGATTCGATCATGAGGATCATCGAGGAGTTCCCCAGGCCCGTGTTGGGGCCGATGATCGTCATCCAGTTGGGGAAGCCGGCCGCGCTCGCACCGCGCAGCGCCTGCATGCCGCCCTTCCAGGATTCGGTGAGCGTGATGCCCTCCGCGCCCACCACGCGCTCGGCGATCGGCATGTCGGTGACGTGGAAGCCGGTGCCGAAGATGATCGCGTCGACCTCGGCCTCGCTGCCGTCCGACCCGACGACCGTGGAGCCGCGCACTTCGGCGAGACCGGAGGCGACAACATCGACATTGGGACGGGCGAGTGCTGGGTAGTACGCGTTGGACAGCAGGATCCGCTTGCAGCCGATGCGGTAGGAGGGGGTCAACTTGGCCCGGAGTGCGGGGTCCTTGATGGCGCGTGCCATGTTGGACTTGGCGATCCGTTCGACGAGGCCCAGCTCGTTCGGGTGCTTGGTGAACGCGCCGACCTGCAACTCCCGGATGCCCCACAGCAGTCCGCGACGCGCGGCGCCGGTGACCGGGAGCGTGCGGTGCAGCCAGCGCTCGGCTCCGCTGATCCTGCGGTCCACCCGCGGCATGACCCAGGGCGGGGTGCGCTGGAAGAGCGTCATCCGTCCGACCTTCGGCTGGATCGCGGGCACGATCTGGATGGCCGAGGCACCGGTGCCGACCATCGCCACGCGCTTGCCGGTGAGGTCGTAGTCGTGGTCCCAGCGCGCCGAGTGGAAGACCTTGCCGGGAAAACTGTCGATTCCGGGGATGTCCGGCGTCTTCGGGTCGGAGAGCGGGCCCGTCGCGGAGACGACGACATCGGCCTCGATCACGGCCCCGTTCGCCGTCTCTATCCGCCAGAACAGCTCCTCGCGGTCCCAGCGCATCAGCGTCACTTCGTGGTTGAACCTTATGTGCGGCCTCAGACCGAAGGTGTCGGCGACGTGCTCCAGGTAGGCACGGATGTGCCCCTGCCCGGAGAAGGTGCGCGGCCACTCGGGGTTGGGCGCGAACGAGAACGAATAGAGGTGGGACGGTACGTCACAGGCGCAGCCCGGGTAGCTGTTGTCACGCCAGGTGCCGCCGACCGAGCCGGCCCGTTCCAGGACGACGAAGTCCGTGATGCCTTCGCGGCGCAGCCGGACCGCGGCCCCGAGGCCCCCGAATCCGGATCCGATCACCGCCACTCGTACGTGCTCGTGCTGGGCCATGCTGCCGCCTCCCGCGGTACGTCACACGACTCTGCCAGCAATCACTGGCATGATGGGGAGCGTAGAACAGCTTCGTACCGATGGGTAGGGATACGGCCAAGCGAAGTTACCGACGGTACAACGTAGGGTGCGCATGTGGTTGAAGGACGCGAACGTTGTGAGTACCGGATGGAGGAGCTGGCCAAAAAGGCCGGTATCCCGGTCCGGACCGTGCGTTTCTACCGGGAGCGCGGCCTGATCTCGCCGCCGCGCCGCGAGGGCCGCATCGCCTGGTACGACGACCGCCATCTGGCCCGGCTGCGCACCATCGCGGGCCTGCTGGAACGCGGCCACACCCTCACCGGCATCGCCGATCTCGCCCGCACCTTCGAGAGCGGACGCGATGTGGCCGAGGTGCTGGGGCTGGGCGAACCGACCGAGGAGACCCCGGTCCGCCTCACCCCCGAACAGCTCGCGGACTACTTCGAGGGCGAGGTCACCGCGGAGAACCTGGCCGCCGCCCTGGAACTCGGCTACCTGGCCACCGACGGCGACGAGATCGTCCACATCAGCCGCCGCCTGCTGGAGGTGTCGGTCGAACTGGTGCGCGAAGGGGTGCCGCTCGCCTCGGTGTTCGCGGCCGGCCGGCGCGTCCGCGAGCACGCGGAGGCGCTGGCGGAACTCTTCGTCGGTGTCGTGGATGCGCACGCCGACGAGCCCGAACCGCCCCAGCTCCGCCCGCTGGCCCGCGCGGTGGTGGACGCCGAACTCTCCATGGCCCTGGACCGCCGACTGCGCGGCAGGACGACCGGACAGCCCGCCGAGAAACCCGCCTCCCCCTGAGGACCGGCCGGAACACCTCCCTCCCGGGCGGTGACGGCCCGGGGAACAGGAGGGGGTGGATCAGCGAGCGGCGCCATGCGGCCGGCCGTAACCGGCCAAGCCGTCCGCGAGTTCCTCCTCGTCGCCGTCCCGGACGGCGCCGAGCGCCTGTTGCAGGGCGAAGGTGCCACGGATCGCGGCGACGCGGGCGACGAGCCCGCCGTCCGCCCGACCCCCCGCCGCGAGCACCCGCTCCAGGAGGTCACGACCGTTCCCCGCACCGATGGCCGCGAGATCCTCGGCCGGATCGGCGAGCGCGACATCGTCCCAGTCGAGCACTCCGGCAAGGCGCGGCAGCCCGCGCTCCCACTGCCACAGGACGTTCTCGGCACCGAGGTCGCCGTGCACCACGGCCCGGGTGAGATGCGGAAGACCATCGAGCGCCACGAGTTCCCGTTCGGCCCGCGCCCGCCCGCCGTCGGACATCAGGGGGTACAGCTCCGCGCGCACGTCCCGGGCGAACCGCCGCCACCGGTCCTCCGGCGCCCGGGGCAGAATCGCCCGCGCCCTCGCGTCGGCGCCCGCCCGCGCCAGCCCGGCCAGCAGTTCCGCGTACTGGGCCGCCGCCGCATCGGCCACCCCGACGTCGTCGAGCACGTCGGCCGTCAAAGGCTCCCCGGGAATGCGACGGAGCACCAGGAAGGGCACCTCGCCGACACCGTCGGCGCCGTCCGGATCCAACGGCTCGGGAACCCGGAAGCCGAGGTCGAGCCCGGACAGCGCGCGCAGAGCGGCCACCCGCTCGGGCAGCCGGGCGGCCGCCGCCGCAGTGCGCGGCAGGCACACGACGCGGTCCGAACCCAGGACGACGTGGTGGTACTGCCCCCGTCGCACGGCGAGGTCGTCCAGTCGGTCACCGGGCAGCAGACGGCCCAGCAGAGTGCGATGCGCACGACGGATGTCCACCACGACGGCCTCCCGGCTTCCGAACCCGTGCCCTACAGGTCGTACGTCACCGTCACCGGGGCGTGGTCGCTCCACCGCTCCGGGTGCGTGGCCGCCCGCTCGACCCAGCCCTTCACCGCGCGGGCGGCCAGCCCCGGCGTCGCCACCTGGTAATCGATCCGCCAGCCGGTGTCGTTGTCGAAGGCCCGGCCCCGGTAGGACCACCACGAGTACGGCCCCTCCCGGTCCGGGTGCAGCGCCCGTACGACATCGACGTACTCGGCCTCGTCGAACACCCGGGTGAGCCACTCCCGCTCCTCCGGCAGGAAGCCGGAGTTCTTCTTGTTGGCCCGCCAGTTCTTCAGGTCGTCCTCCCGGTGGGCGATGTTCCAGTCCCCGCAGACCACGACCTCACGACCGTCGGCGGCGGCCCGCGTCCGGAGCCCCTTCAGGTACGGGAGGAACGCGGCCATGAACCGCTCCTTCTCCTGCTGCTTCTCCGTACCGACCTCGCCCGAGGGCAGATACAGGCTCGCGACCGTGACGCCCGGCAGATCCACCTCGACATAGCGCCCGCTGGCGTCGAACTCCTCGCTCCCGGCGTCACCGAAACCGCCGAACCCGATCTGCACGCGCTCGGGCGCACGCCGGGTGTACAGGGAGACCCCGGCGCGCCCCTTGGCGGCGGCCGGCGCGTGCACGGTGTGCCAGCCCTCGGGGTCGCGCACCTCCTCGGGCAACTGCTGCGGCTCGGCCCGGACCTCCTGAAGGCAGATCGCGTCGGCTTCGGTCCCGGCCAGCCACTCGACGAATCCCTTCTTGGCGGCGGCCCGGAGCCCGTTTACATTGGCGGTGGTCACTGTGTACAAAACATGCTCCTACATTGCGGCCTCGACAAGTGTCGCGGCCCAGGGGGCAGGCTCCCACACTGGGTGGATCTCGACCTTTGCGGTGCCGTCCGTTCGTACGAGAACGATCCGCCGAATCACCTGCTTCAGCATCGAGTTCTTCTCCGAGTCGTGCATCTCGGTGCAGGTGTCCAGAAGGGCCATGAGCAACGGGCCGTAGTGGCTGCGGCCGGGGGCGTAGGGGCACTGGTTTCCCTTCTCTCCGGGTACAGATCAGCCCCGGGGCGGAGACGGACCGACGGATCAACGACCACGAGAAGCGGCTCGACACCCTCGAACGTGGCCGGTGGCCGGTGGCCGCTCCCGTCCCTTGCCGCGCTGGT
This sequence comes from Streptomyces sp. NPDC056061, assembly GCF_042266885.1. Taxonomy (NCBI): domain Bacteria; kingdom Bacillati; phylum Actinomycetota; class Actinomycetes; order Kitasatosporales; family Streptomycetaceae; genus Streptomyces; species Streptomyces sp. NPDC056061. Next base: position 117,456 of record NZ_JBHJWQ010000006.1, read on the forward strand.
CGGCGTGATCAGCCTCGCCGTGGCCCTATGGCAGGCCGCCCAGAAGTGGCCCCCGCCCCCTCCCGCAACGCGCGGGAGGGGGCGGTTTCGTACGTCCAGGGTCAGCCATCGCCGCCATCGTCCGACCGCCCTTGGCCTCCCCTCAACGCGTCGCCCGCCCGTACGCTGACGGAACCGCGACGGCAGACGGAGGGGCACCATGAACCACCCCACATCAGATCTCAGTACTGGCGAGCGAATTCGGGTCCTACGCGAGTCACGAGGCATGACCCGGCATGTCCTGGCGGAGATGTGCGGCCGGGGTCCGGACTGGCTGAAGAAGATCGAGACCGGCGAACGCGAGCTGCGCTCGCACACCCTGCTGCTCAACCTTGCTGCCGCGCTTCAGGTATCCGATCTATCGGTTATCACCGGCACCGAGACCGGTCCCGCGCAGCCGGTACCGCTCGGCCGCCTTTCGCACCCGGTCATGCCGGACATCTGGGCTGCGGTCATGACGCGGAGCCTCGCGGCCCCTGCCGCCGGGCCCATCTCCCCGGCTGTGCTTCAGGGCCGGGCGGATCAGACGTGGCGGCTGTGGCACACCTCCGCCCGGAACCGAACCGAAGTCGGAGCGCTATTGCCGTCGCTGATTCGCGACGGCGAAACCGCCGTGCGCACGCTCGACGGCGACGACCGCCGAGCCGCCCTGGTCGCGCTGTCCGACATCTACCGCCTGACCGGGCAGGCCACCGCGTACATCGCCCCGGCCGAACTCGCGTGGGTAGTCGCCGACCGCGCGCTGTCGGCTGCACAGGATGCCGATCAGCCCGCGGCCATAGCGGCGAGCGCCTGGAACATGGGCAACATCCTGCGGGAAACCAGCTACCCGGAGGAGGCGTTGCGCGTCGTCGACGAGGCTGCCGACCTGATCCGCCCCCACCTCGACGGCGCACCGGACGACTGGCGGGGCATCTACGGAGCCCTCCAGCTTCACGCCGCGGTGACGGCTGCGCGCGAAGGGCGGGAGGGCGACGCCTGGCGGTACTGGGGGAAGGGCGACCAAGTCGCGAAGTCGCTACCAACCAGCTACGTGCATCCGTCCACGGTCTTCGGCCGAGCGAACGTCGACTTCCACGCGGTGTCGGTCGGCGTCGACTTGCGGACGGCCGGACGCGCGCTCGGCGTCGCTGACGACCTCGACCCGGACGTCATGCCGTCCCGCGAACGACGTGCTCGTCTCTGGGTAGAGGTTGCCCGTGGGCACCTCCAGCGCGGGGACCGCACCGCAGCGCTCCACGTCATGAAGATCGCGCACGAGATCGGAGCCGAGACCGTCGCCTTCACCCCGTCCGCCCGCACGGTCACATCGGACCTGTGGCGTACCGCCCCGCGGGCCCTCCGCGGCGAGGCAAGCCGCCTTGCCGCCGCCGTCGGCGTCGCCACTGGGTAAGGGGGACACTCTGTGACAGGGGGACAGTTTGTCCCCCTACCTGCTCCACAAGCCCTCTACCGTGATCGCCCCACCAACCGGTCGATGTAGGGGGCTCCCGCATGTCCGTCACGTCCTGGCACGCCTCACCGCAGCGCGCCGCGATGCCGCACAGCAATCCGAGTACGGGCGAGGTACCGCTTGTCCTGTCCCAGGCGGAGGCCGAAACGCTCCGCGACACCCTGACCGCGCTGCTCAGCGGCCCTTCCCTCGTGGTGGCGTGATGTCGTCGATGACGATCAAGGTGTACGAGGTCGACCGGTACGGCCGGACGCGCATCGTCCGGCCGACGGCCGAAGTTGTGCCGCTCAAGCACCCGCCGGTGACGGATGACTACCCGGCCTGTGAGTGTGATCGGTGCAGTGGTCGCCGCCCGGCCGGGCCAACGGCGGCATTGGCGGGTGTGTCCCGGTGACGCGGTCCACCGTGCAGGGGCCGATGACCGAGCTGCCCCACCACAGTGTTCCCGAGGCTCCCGAACCGGTCGGCGGTTGCGACGTCTGCGCCGCCCTGGCCGACCAGCGGGAGGCGGCACAGCAGGCAAGTGACCTTTCGCGGGTGGTGGACTGCAACGTGGAAATGCGCAGGCACCCGCACACGCCCCGCCGAGGGCGGCGATGACGGTTCGGGCCAGGTACCGGTTCGCGGTACACGGCATCGGCACCGCACCCCGCTCCCGGCTACTGATGACGGCACGGTGCCTCACCCCGGACTGTGCATGGACGCTGGCCCCGACCGACGACGAAGACGCAGGCAACGCGGCCTGCTTGACACATGCCGGGCTGAACCCCGGCCACGACGAGTACGCCCGCGGGTGGTCCGACGTGGCCCAGGTCCGACGGCTGGAGGCGCTGTGACCGAGGAACTGGCGGATGCGGCGCGTGGTGTCGTGGACGGTGCCGCCGCGGCCCTGGCCGCCGAGGTAGCTGCGGCACGGTCCCCGGACGCACGTGAACGGTACGCGGTAATGGCGGCCGAGCCCACCGAGATACGCGTCAGCCGACTGTGTGCCGTGGCTGCGCGTACCTTCGTGGCCGAGGCGCATCGGGGCTGCCAACTGCCTGACTGCGAATGCCCGTGCCACTGACCCGCATGTGTCCTGTCCTCGATGTAGAGGCCCGCTGTCCGCGGCAGGGCCCGGTAGGTACGGCTGTGCGGCATGCCGGTACGAAATCACCGCCGAGGCTTGGCAGCTGCACCGGCAGTTGCTCGCCGAACTCGCCGCGGACGAGGGGGGATTCTTCGCTCGGGTGCGGGACCGCACAGCCCGCATCCGTGCGCTTGAGCCCGCCTGGCGGCAACCGTGACCGCCGGCAAGTCCACCGAGGAGAAGCGCAATGCCGCAGAAACAGGAGCCGGAGCCGACACCGAAGCCGGAGCCGACGCCCTTGCCGGAGCCGACCGGGTGCATCGGGTGCGGAGTGCCGCCGCCCGGCCGCTGCATGGACCCGGCCAACCACCAACTACGCAGGTGACGGATGTGTCAGGCAATGGCAGCAGCACACCCCGGCGGGACGTGGGCGACGGCGACCGGAACGCAGAACACCGCGGACGGCCGTGGTGCCCTGTTCATGATCGAGAACTCGTGACCTTGGGCAGGGCATTGACCATTTGCGCGTACACCGGTAACTCGGCGTCGAGGTGCGTCCGCCCCGCCTGATTGCCGGGCCTTTGGCGAGGCGCGTCGTGCGTCCTGAGACGTACGGCGCGCGCCATGCTCCGCGGTGTCGTCGACAGGCGGATTCCCCCTCACCGAAAGGGTTCTTCATGCCGTCCCCGCCCCCTGGCCACCCCATGACCGCGTACGCGCTGATCACCAATCCGGGTGGCGACCTGCTGATCGTCCACCCAGCCAAGGGCGGACCGTGGCAGCTGCCCGGCGGCATCGTCGAGCAGGGCGAATCCCCCGTCGACGCCGTTCGCCGGGAAGGACGGGAAGAGCTCGGCCTCGGTCTCGACATACGGGAACGTGACCTGCTCGCCGTCGAGTGGCTGCAAGCCACCCGCCCTGGTCGTCGTGACCGGCTGGCGTTCCTGTTCGCTGGTCCCGTGCTCCGCCTGGCCGACACAGACCGCATCACCTTGCAGCGCGACGAACTTGACGCCTGGTGCTGGGCCACCCGCGCCGACGCGGAATCAATGCTGCACCCCGCAATAGCCGCGCGCATCGTCGGGCCTCTCCAGACTCCCGGCGGCGCGGTCTACCGTGAAATCAGAATCAGACAAGAATGGACGTTATGACCACGACCGACTTCCCCGCCCGAAGGTTGCGTATCGGTACCCGCAGTTCCCCGCTCGCCATCGCTCAAGTCGACTTGGTGTCGGGCCTGCTCCGCAAGATCGAGCCCGACCTCGACATCGAGGTCGTACCGGTCACCACCGAGGCGGACACGTGGCAGGGCGACCTGGCCCAGCTTGGCGGGAAAGGCTTATTCGTCCGCGAAATCGACCAGATGTTGCAGCGCGGACAGGTCGACATGGCCGTGCACTGCATGAAGGACGTCCCCGGCGACGTGCCAATGCCGCGCGGTCTGATCTTCGCCGCCTACCTCCCGCGCGACGACGTGCGCGACGTCCTGGTCGTACCCGAGGGGTCCGACGTGCAGACCCTTGCCGACCTCCCGCCCGGCGCCTCCGTCGCCACCTCGGCCGTGCGCCGCAAGGCTCAGATTAACCGCGCGCGCCCCGACCTCCACGTTGTACGCATCCGCGGCCTGGTCGGTACGCGAATCGACAAGCTCGACGGCCGCAAGCCCATGGACCACAAACTGGATGCGATGGTTCTCGCCCGAGCCGGACTCGAACGACTCGACCTCAGCCACCGGGCCCGGCAGATGTTCGACGTCGCCGAGATGCTGCCCGCCGTCGGCGCGGGGGCGCTCGGCCTCGAATGCCGGAAGGACGACGACCCGGTTGCCTACCTGCTCCGGCAACTCAACCACGAACGCACAATGACCGAAATCACCGCCGAGCGGGTCATGCTGCACGGCCTGCGGGGGCACTGCAATTCGCCGATCGCCGGGCACTGCATCACGGAACCCGACGGGCAACTGAGTCTCCGCGGCATGGTCTTCTCGCGCGACGGCAGCAAGTTCGTTCACGCACACTTCTGGGGCGAGTCCATGAACGATCCGGGCGTACTCGGCTCGCGTGTCTGCGCCGAGCTGCTGCGGCAGGGAGCCCGCGACATCATCGAGGGCATCCCACACTGACACCCGCTCCTCGGCGAACGGGAGCGGCACGGAAACTTGCCTCGGAAGCGGGCAGCCCGCGCAGTAGAGTTGGCGGCCCCGCAGGTTCAACCTGCGGGGCCGTTCGTTCCTCCGCAACTCAGCGGCGCAATGCTTTATACACAGTGTTCGTGGTCACAGTGAGCATTACGGCACGATACAGACACCCGGGTGCCGCATACATGTACCATAATCCGCATGATTATCCAGCCTCGGCCCTTCGATCACGCCGATGCCGTCAAGCTCAACGACCAGGTGCAGCAGGAGTACGCGGAGCGGTACGGCGACGGTGAGGGCGATCTCACACACCTCGACCCGTCGATGTTCGAGCCGCCGCACGGTCTGTACCTGCTCGCCTACGACGCGCAGGGCCGCCCCGTCGCCACCGGCGGCTGGCGGTCCCAGGAGCGGAACGACGAGGGCTACGCCGACGGCGACGCCGAGCTCAAGCGGATGTTCGTGATCCCCGAGGGACGCGGCCAGGGGCTCGCCCGCCGCATACTCGCCGCCCTGGAGGCCGACGCACGCGCGGCGGGCCGGACCCGCATGGTGCTGGAGACCGGCGACCAGCAGCCGGAGGCCGTGGAGCTGTACACGTCCAGCGGCTACACCGTGTGCGACAAGTTCGGCTACTACCGCAACCACGACAGCAGCATCTGCATGGCCAAGCCGCTGCACTGAGGGCCCGCCGCCCCTGCTCCCCAGGTCGTCGGAGAACCCTGGCGACGGCCGTCAGGGAACCCTGGCGACGCCCACGTAGAAACCGCTGCGCTCCCGCACCGGGGCCGGCTCCTCCCGGTACCACTCGGTGGCGAACACCAGCCCCGGTTCGACGAGGTCCAGCCCCTCGAAGAAGGGCTCGACCTCGCTCCGGGTGCGCATCCGCAGCGGAATCGCCCCCTCCTTGTACGCGGTCTCGGTCGCCCGCCTCAGCTCGGGATGCTGGTCGGCGGTCCCGTGCGAGAGCACCAGGAAACTGCCCGACGGCAGCGCGTCGACCAGGGCGCGGGCAATTCCGTACGGGTCCTGGTCATCGGGCAGGAAATGCAGCAGCGCGATCAACGACAGCGCCACGGGCCGGCCGAAGTCCAGCAGCTCACGGGCGCGTTCGAGGATCGTCCCCGGCTCCCGCACATCTGCGTGGATGTAGTCGGTGGCGCCCTCCGGACTGCTGACCAACAGGGCCTCCGCGTGCCGCAGGACGATCGGGTCGTTGTCCGCGTAGACGATCCGGGCACTCGGCGTGACGGCCTGCACGACCTGGTGCAGATTGGGCTCGGTGGGAATGCCGGTCCCGATGTCCAGGAACTGGTCGACGCCATTCTTCGCCAGCCAGGTGGAGGCCCGAAGCATGAACGCCCGGTTCCGCGCCGCGTTGCCCCGCGCCGCCTCGGGCAGCGTCTCCCCGACCTGCTGGTCGACGGGATAGTTGTCCTTCCCGCCCAGGAGCCAGTCGTAGACCCGCGCGGGATGGGGCCTGCTGGTGTCGATGCGGGAGCTGGGTATACCGGCAGTCACAGGGGCTCTCCTCCGTACAGCAGATCACGAGCAGCTGAGTACCCGGCTGAGCGCGGGAAGACCGTCCCCCGGCAGAACCCCACGGAATCGAGCCGGCTGGGCAAGCGTAACCGCCGTCCGGCCGACGGACGCGCCGAGCCGGTCCGGCGAGGACCCGGAGCCCGGTGGCCGGGCCGCGCGGCCGACCGGCGATCCGGCGCTCGCCGTGCCTCAGTCGACGCCGCTCAGGCACACGCGGCTGATGCGGTCGTCGACCCGCGCCACGGCGACCTCAAGAGTGTTCAGGCCGCCTCCGCAGGGCGCGCACACCACGCCTTCGCGGACGTCGGCGAGCGAGTCCGGCCGCCAACAGGCCGACGAGCACCCCGTCGCTGATGACGAGGAGCGGACACCGGAGCCGTACTCGCGCAGAACCCACCGGGCGTCCCCGTTGCGGCCGATGTCCGCACGCGTCCCGTCCCGGCCCATGCCATGGCGTCGTTCCCGCATGTGCGGACGGCAGCTTGACGATCCGTCAGAGGGACGAGCCAGAACCCATGACAACGGCATCTTCGGGCATCACCTCGAACAGGCTCCACGAACGCCGAAATCCCGCCCGATCAATCAGATCGGACGGGATCTCGTGAACTCTCCCTGAGCCAACTCAAGAAGAGTTGTTGTTGTGGACCTGAGGGGATTTGAACCCCTGACCCCCTCGATGCGAACGAGGTGCGCTACCAGACTGCGCCACAGGCCCTTGCAACGAGTGAAACTCTAGCATCCCCACAAGGGTGCTCGGAAATCCGTTCCGCGCTGGTCAGCCGAACCGGCGTCGCAGCGGGGAACGGCGGGCTCACTCGTTGGCGGCACGGGGGCGGTCGCCGTCCTCGTACTGGTCGAACAGCGGGGTCCGGCCCCGGTCGCGGGTGCGGCGGGACGAGCCGGTGCGCCGGCGCGGCTCCGGTTCCGCGGCGGGCTCCGTGGGGTGCGAGGTGCCCGTGCGGGTGGGGTCGGCGGTGCTGGAACGGGCCGCACTCCAGGTCTCCGGATTGCTCACCTCGACGCCGCCCGTGACACGCGGGGCGACCGGGGCGGTGACGTACGTGGGCAGCGGCACCGGGACCGGCTCCCAGCTGTCGCCCTGGGCGGGGCCGCGCTGGCGCTGCTGGTCGACCCATTCCGCGTGGTCCGTCTGCTCGACCAGGGCGCGGCGGCCCGCCTCCTGCGGGGAGATCGCGGGCGCGGGCTCCGGCTCGGGGCCGCGCGCCTCGGGTTCGTCCTCGGGCTCGGCGGGGGCCGTCTCGGCGGGCTGCTGCCTGCGGGTACGGCTCTCGCGCAGCTGCCGGGCCGCCGCCTCGGCCCGGCGACGGTCCATGGTGAAGGCGAACCGGCGCCGCTCCTGGGCCCGCAGGTGCACGATGTACACACTCAGCAGCACCGCGGGGACCCCGGGCGCCCAGAGGAACGCGAGGCCGCCGACCGCGGCGACGATCGCGCCGAGGGTGAAGGCGAGGAAGAGGACGACGGTGGTGCGCCGACGACGGGCGAGGACCTGGAGGCGCTGCGCGCGCCGGACCCGCTCGGCGTCCGTGCGCCCGGCGTTCTGGCGCGCGCGCCGGGCGGATCCGGGACGCTGCCGGTCCGCGCGCTCCGCCGGGCGCGCCGGATCGTGCACCCGGGCCCCGGTATGCGCCTCGGGCGCGGCGAAAGCCCGGACGTCCACGGAATCCATGCGGTCCGTGGCGGCGTCCGGGTCGACGTCGGAGTCGGGTCCGGCCTCCTCGGCGGTGCGCCCGCGCAGGCCCTTGGCGTACCGGCGCTCCATGGCCGCCCGTCCGGACAGCAACCGGATGGCGGTGCTGAAGCGTTCCGTGGGACGGGCTTCGTTCAGCTCGTCCTGCCTGCGGAGCCACATCGGTACCAAGTAGGCGGCCCATGCCCCGACGATGACTGCGTAAATCAGGCCGCTGCTGCTCACATCTCACACCGTAGAGGGGTTTGCGCGGGCGCATCCGCCAATTGGCTCGGTGTGTCGCACGATCCAGCTGATATCAAGGGCTTTTTTTGCGATTGTTCGGGTCGAACATGACCATTTATGCCTCTTTTTGCAAGCCCATGACCCTTGGTTTCCGAACGGTTATTCGATTTCATTCTTCGGTGGTGTCCGACCGGAGTCACCGGGTGATTCCGGTTCCCGTGTTGACGTCGAGGAATCCGGCGGCTGAGGTGGCTCGAATGATTCGGTCGGCTCCGGGCGTACCGGGGCCGCGGGGGCCCCGGCCGCTTCCGTCGCCTCCGGCGCGCCGGGAGCCTGTGCCGTGCCGGGAGCCTGTGCCGTGCCGGGAGCCTGTGCCGTGCCGGGGGTCCGCGGCGCCTCGGCCCTCATGCGGTGCCACCGGCGCAGCAGCCCGTCGGGGACTTCCTCCGCGGTGAGCGCGTAGATCAGGTGGTCCCGCCAGGCGCCGTCGATGTGGAGGTAGCGCGGGCGCAGCCCCTCCTCGCGGAATCCCAGCTTCTCGACGACCCGTCTGCTGGGCCGGTTCTCCGGGCGGATGCACACCTCGATGCGATGCAGTCCGATCCGGCGGAAGCAGTGGTCGACGGCAAGGGCGACCGCGGTCGGCATCACGCCGCGGCCGGCCACGTCCCGGTCGACCCAGTAGCCGACGTGCCCCGAGCACATCGACCCCCAGGTGATCCCGGCGACGGTGAGCTGGCCGACCAGACGTCCCCGGTACTCGATGGCGAACGGCAGCATGCGGCCCGCGTTCGCCTCGGCACGCAGGTGGCGGACCATCTGACGGTAGGTGGGGCGCCGGCCCGTCGGTGCGCCCGGCGCGGGCGGCGGCACGGTCGCCTCCCAGGGGCGCAGCCAGTCGCGGTTGCGCTGATTGACCTCGCGCCACATGCGCTGATCGCGCATCCTCACCGGGCGGAGGGTGATCTCGCCGTCGGTGAGGACCACCGGCCAGGTCGGGACGTTCAGCTCGGGCTCCCGGGTCGGGGGTGGTCGCCGCCGCGCACCTGGTCGACGGCGTGCACCAGCAGGCGTTCGAGTACGGCGAGGCCGTCGCGCACCCCGCCGGTCGAACCGGGCAGGTTCACGATGAGCGTGCCGCCCGCGACCCCGGCGAGGCCGCGGGAGAGCGCGGCGGTGGGCACCTTGTCACGGCCCTCGGCCCGGATCGCCTCGGCGATGCCGGGGATCTCCCGGTCGAGAATCCGGCGGGTGGCGTCGGGGGTGCGGTCGGTGGGCGAGATGCCCGTGCCACCGGTGGTGACGATCACGTCGTACCCGGCGGTGACGCCCTCGCGCAGGGCCTGTTCGACCGGGTCGCCGTCGGGCACCACCCGGGGTCCGTCGACGGAGAAGCCGAGCGCGGCAAGTCCTTCGGCGACGAGTGGCCCGCCCCGGTCTGCGTAGACACCGGCCGCGGCACGGTTGGAGGCGGTGACGACGAGGGCGGCGTACGGGGCGGTCGGGGACCCGCCGGTCTCGGTCCCGTGTGCCGGTCCCGTATCGCCCGGGGCGCCGGTCGTTCCCGGGGGCGGCGTCATGCCCGCGCTCCGTCCGCGTCGGCGCGCCGGTAGTCGCCGGACGCGCCGCCCGACTTCTCCTCGACCCGGACGTCCGTGACGACCGCCGCCTTGTCGACCGCCTTGACCATGTCGATCACGGTGAGCGCGGCGACGGAGACGGCGGTCAGGGCCTCCATCTCGACGCCGGTGCGATCGGTGGTCCGCACGGTGGCGGTGATCTCCACCGCGTCGTCGGCGACGACCAGGTCGACCTCGACGCCGGAGAGGGCCAGCGGGTGGCAGAGCGGGATCAGGTCGGGGGTGCGCTTGGCCCCCATGATCCCGGCGATGCGGGCGGTCGCGAGGGCGTCGCCCTTGGGGACGCCCTCGCCGCGGAGCAGTTCGACGACGCGGGGCGAGACGAGGACCCGGCCGCAGGCCCGGGCCGCCCGCGCGGTGACGTCCTTCCCGGAGACGTCGACCATCCGGGCCGCGCCCGCCTCGTCGATATGCGTCAGCCTGTTCTGCGTACTCAACTCACTCCGCCTCGCGGGTAGGGCGCCGGTTGCCCGCGCGGCCCGCACCGGGTGCGGCCGGGGGCCCGGGGGTGTCCCCGGGAAGGCACAGCGGCGAACACCGTACCGCCACCGCCCGGGTATCAGCGGAGCAGGACCACCTCGATGTCGGCGCCGGGCTCGGCGGAGGTGACGTCCTCGGGCAGCACGATCAGCGCGTCCGCCCTGGCGAGCGCGCCGATCAGATGCGAGCCGGAGCCGCCGACGGGGCTGACGGTACCCGCCTCGGCGTCGTACGTGCCGCGCAGGAACTGGCGCCGTCCGGCCGGTGACGTCAGTGCCTCGTCGACGTCCAGCGCGGCCCTGACGGTGGGGCGGTGCAGGTCCGCCAGGCCCATCAGGGCACGGATCGCGGGCCGGACGAACAACTCGAAGGAGACGTACGCCGAGACGGGGTTGCCCGGGAGCGCCAGCAGCGGCGTGCGGTCCGGGCCGATCGTGCCGAAGCCCTGCGGTTTGCCGGGCTGCATGGCGAGCTTGCGGAAGTCGACGCCGCCGGGCTCGTCCGCGTCGCCCACCGACGACAGGGCCTCCTTGACGACGTCGTACGCGCCGACGCTGACGCCCCCGGTGGTGACGACGAGGTCGGCACGGATCAGCTGGTCCTCGATCGTCGCGCGGAGCGTGTCCGGGTCGTCGGTGACGGCGCCGACGCGGTAGGCGATCGCCCCGGCGTCCCGGGCGGCGGCCGTCAGCGCGAAGCTGTTGGAGTCGTAGATCCGGCCGCCGGTCAACTCCTCGCCCGGCTGGGCAAGTTCGCTCCCGGTCGAGACGACGACGACGCGCGGCCGGGGCCGCACCTTCACCGTCGAGCGGCCGATCGCGGCGAGCAGCCCGATCTGCGGCGGACCGATCACCGACCCGGCGCTCAGCGCCAGATCCCCCGGCTTGACGTCGCTGCCGCGCGCCCGGACATGGGCACGGGCCTCGACGGGGCGGTGGACGCGGACCTCGCCGCCCGCGCCCTCCGGCGCGTCGCGGTGGGGGCGCATGGTGTCGGCGGGCCCGCCGCCCGTGCCGCCGTCGGTCCACTCGACCGGGACCACCGCGTCGGCCCCGGCCGGCAGCGGGGCACCGGTCATGATCCGGGCCGCCTCCCCCGGGCCGACGCTCCGGTCGCCGGGCAGTCCGTCGCTGCCCGCCGCGACGTCACCGATGACGGTGAGCACGGCGGGGAACTCCTCGTTCGCGGCCCCGACATCGGCGACGCGGACCGCGTACCCGTCCATCGAGCTGTTGTCGAAGGGCGGCAGGGCGATCTGCACGAAGACGTCCTCGACGAGGACGCAGCTCTGGGCGTCGTGCAATTGCAGCTCGATGGGTTCGAGCGGGCGCACCGCGCCGAGAATGTCGTCAAGGTGCTCGTCCACCGACCACATCGTGCTGCTCAAGGTGCTACAACTCCTCGGTGACGTAACTGCGCAGCCATGACCTGAAGTCCGGACCCAGATCCTCACGTTCGCATGCGAGTCTGACAATGGCACGGAGGTAGTCGCTCCGGTCGCCGGTGTCGTAGCGGCGCCCCTTGAAGACGACGCCGTGCACCGGGCCGCCGACCTCCTCGTCCTCGGCGAGGAGCTGAAGGGCGTCGGTGAGCTGGATCTCGCCGCCGCGGCCCGGCTCGGTCCTGCGCAGTATCTCGAAGACGGCGGGGTCCAGGACGTAGCGGCCGATGATGGCGAGGTTGCTGGGCGCCTCTCCCGGCTCGGGCTTCTCGACAAGGCCGGTGACCCGCACCACGTCGCCGTCGGCGGCGGGCTCGACGGCCGCGCAGCCGTACATGTGGATCTGTTCCGGCGCGACCTCCATGAGCGCGACGACGCTGCCGCCCTCGCGTTCCTGGACCTCGACCATGCGGGACAGCAGCGGGTCGCGCGGGTCGATCAGGTCGTCGCCGAGGAGGACCGCGAACGGCTGGTCGCCGACGTGCGGGGCCGCGCACAGCACCGCATGGCCGAGGCCGCGCGGGTCGCCCTGCCGGACGTAGTGCATGGTGGCCAGGTCGCTCGACTCCTGGACCTTCCGCAGCCGGTCGGCGTCCCCCTTGCGGGTGAGGGCGGACTCCAGCTCGTAATTGCGGTCGAAGTGGTCCTCCAGGGGGCGCTTGTTCCGGCCGGTGATCATCAGGACGTCGGAGAGGCCGGCGGCCACCGCCTCCTCGACGACGTACTGGATCGCGGGCTTGTCGACGACAGGCAGCATTTCCTTGGGAGTGGCCTTGGTGGCCGGAAGGAAACGGGTACCGAGCCCTGCGGCCGGGATGACGGCCTTGCTGATCCTGCGGTGCGACATAGTCATGCGCAGAACGATAACCGGCACCCGTGGGCGGAAGATGAGGGTCCGGTTAACTTTGTACACGTATATGCATGTACGAGAGACCCAGGGTGCCCGTTGAACACCGAGATGTCGCGAAAGACGCTTCTGAGGCGTGAACTTCTGGCCGCGCGGCGCCTTCTGACCGAAGAAGACGTGAAAAGCGCCGCAGCGGTTCTGTCCCGGACCGCATCGGGTCTCCCGGAGCTGTCCGGGGCCCGTACCGTCGCCGCCTACGTCTCGGTGGGCAGCGAACCGGGCACCCGCACGCTGCTGGACGCGCTGCGCGCGCGGGGCGTACGGGTGCTGCTGCCGGTGCTGCTCCCGGACAACGATCTGGACTGGGGCGTGTACGAGGGCGCCGACCGGCTGGTCCGGGCCGGGCGCGGGCTGCTGGAGCCGGGCGGGGAGCGGCTGGGCCGCGATGCCGTGCTGGCGGCCGACGCCGTCCTGCTGCCGGGGCTCGCGGTGGACGCGCACGGGATGCGGCTCGGCCGCGGCGGCGGCAGCTACGACCGGGTCCTGGCCCGGCTCGCGGCGGCGGGGGCGCACCCGGCGCTGGTCGTCCTGCTCTACGACGACGAGGTGGTCGCGCGGGTTCCGGCGGAACCGCACGACCACCCCGTGGACGTGGTGGTGACTCCGGCCGCGATCCGCCGTACGGGCCGCGGGGCGGACCGTACCGGGAGCGGGGCGGGTCCGGCGGCCGGACACCCTGTGATCGGGCGGCCGGCGGCCGGGGGGACGGACCCTACGGTTTGAGGGTCAGGACGTCGGTCGTCGACTCCGCGACGGCGTTGGTACCGAAGGACCAGTCGAGCAGTTCGCCCTTGGCCCACTTGTCGGTCTGATCGGTGTAGTGCGCCGCGAACGCGTGTCCGGAGGCGCCGGTCAGGTTGATCCAGCGGGACTTGTCCCAGTCGCCCACGTTCACCACCATCCGCATCGACGGCACCCACACCACCTCGTAGCCGCCCGCCGCGTTCCAGCCGGTGGCGTTGACCGCGGCCTCGCCGCCGCCGAGGTTCCACGGGCCGCGGTTGAGCAGCTGCTTGAGCAGGCCGGGGCCCTCCTTGCCGAGGGTCTGGTTCTCCAGGTTCAGCTGGTGCAGGCGGCCCCAGCTCCAGCTGTTGATGTCCTTGCCGAGCTTGGCGGTCAGCTCCCAGCGGGCGTCCTTCATCGCGCGGGCGAACAGCTCGTCACGCGTCTCGGTCGCCTCGTCGCGGCCGCTCCTCGGCGTCTTCCACCAGTCGTTGTTCTTATCGTCCAGGAGGTTGCTCACCACCTGGTACCAGCGGTCGCCGCCGTCCGGCTGGGCGCTCTCCGGGGCGCGCTGCCCGCACTCGCGCACCAGCTTGTGCCGCTCGTCGATCGGTCCGGAACCGTCGGCCCGGCGCACGTTGAGGCATTCGCCCTCGACCCGCAGCTCCTTGGGCAGCTTGTTGCCGAAGGCCAGCTTGAGGATGTTGCGCCAGACCGCGTTGAAGTACGCCGCCGCGGCCGAATCGGGCTCCTGGGTGTAGCGCCAGCCCTCCAGCAGCTTCTGCGCCTCGCGCACGCTCTTGTCCGAGATGTTGATCTTCGTCAGCTCGGGCACCAGCAGCGTGGCGATCGCGCTGGTGTTGTCCATCTGCATCTTCTGCATGTCTTCGGTCGAGATCTTCCCGCCGCCCTTGATCTTCGACTCGATGAGGTCGTTGATCCGCTGGCTGCGGGCGCCGTATCCCCAGTCCTTGGTGAGCAGGTGGGCGTACTTCTTCTCGTCGATGACGGCCTGGTTGGCGGTGACGATGTAGCCGCGCTTCGGGTCGAGCTCGTAGGGCAGCTCGTCGAACGGGACCGGGTCCTTCTCCCAGCCGTACTTCGAGGACCAGCCGGGGCTGGGCATCGTGCCGTCGCCGCTCTTGCGGACCGGGATCTTGCCGGGGGCCTGGTAGCCGATGCTGCCCTTGGCGTCGGCGTAGATGAGGTTCTGCGACGGCACCTCGAAGTGCTCGGCGGCCTTGCGGAAGGAGGGGAAGTCCTTGGCGCGGTTCAGCTCGAAGACGGCGTCCATGGAGTGGCCGGGGTCCAGCGCGGTCCACCGGAGGGCGACCGCGTAACCGGCCGCCCGGTCCGGGGCCGTGCCCGTGACCGGGGCCTTCTGGCCGACCTTCTCCATCTCGCTGCTGCGGTCGGAGACCAGCGGGCCGTTGTTGGTCTCACGGATGGTGATCGTCCGGCTCTTGCCGCCCGCGACCTTGATGGTCTCCGTGCGGGTGGTGAACGGCTCGACCTTGCCGTCGTACAGGTAGCCGTCGTCGGAGACCTTCTCCAGGAAGAGGTCGGTGACGTCGGCACCGAGGTTGGTGAAGCCCCAGGCGATGTCCGCGTTGTGTCCGATTATCACGCCGGGCATGCCGGAGAAGGTGTAGCCGGCGGTGTCGTACTGGCACTTCGCGCTGGTCTCACGGCAGTGCAGCCCCATCTGGTACCAGAGCGAGGGCAGCATCGGCGCCAGGTGCGGGTCGTTGGCCAGCAGCGGCTTGCCGGTGGTCGTGTACTTCCCGGAGACCACCCAGGAGTTGGAGCCGATGCCGTTGCCGTTCGGGCCGAGCAGCGACGGGATCGTGTCGAGGGTGTCGGAGAGCGAGGCGAGCTGGGTGTTCAGGCCCTCGGTGGCACCCTGCGGGGTGTCGGATCCGAGGCCGGACGACGACGGGGTCGCGTCCGGGTCGTACTTCCCGGTGACCGGGGAGATCGCGCCTTCCTCGACGATCGGCTTGTGGTCGCCGTACGGGTAGGACGGGTACAGGTCCGCGATCTGCTTCTTGTCGAGCCTGCTGTACATCAGCGAACGGTCGATCTCGTCCTGCATGTTGCCGCGCAGGTCCCAGGCCATCGCCTTGAGCCAGGCCACCGAGTCGACCGGGGTCCACTCGCCCGGCTTGTAGTCGTTGGTCAGGCCGAGGGCGGCGTACTCGACGGAGATGTCCTTGCCGTCGCGCCCCTTGAGGTAGGCGTTCACGCCGTCCGCGTACGCCTGGAGGTTCTTCTTGGTCTCCTCGGACAGGACCTTGTCGTACTCCTCCTGGGCGACCTTGCGCCAGCCCAGCGTGCGCAGGAAGGCGTCGGTGTCGACCTGGCCGGAACCGAACATCTCGGAGAGCCGCCCGGCCGTCATGTGGCGGCGGACATCCATCTCCCAGAAGCGGTCCTGCGCGTGGACGAAGCCCTGGGCGCGGAACAGGTCGGCGTCGGAGTCCGCGTACAGCTGCGGAATCCCGTAGCTGTCGCGCTTGACCTCGACGTCGCCGTCGAGACCGTCGAGCTTGATCGTCCCGGTGGTCTGCGGGTACGAGGCCCGCACGGTCGAGACGGACCAGAACGCGCCGTAACCGATACCCGCGACAAGCGCCAGCACCAGAACGATCACGATCAGGCGGGCGCGGCGCCCCTTCTTCCTACCGGTCTTCCCACCGGCGGAACCGGTGGTACCGGAAGAGGCGGTTGTATTGGCGGGCATCGCTGTCCTTCGAGGGGCAGGTGGTCCTGGGAAGTGCAGGAGCAACCATAGGCGCCCCGGCGGGGCCGTTCCGACGCCGGTATCGGAATGGTTCGAATTCCATGGCGGTCGCATGAATGAACGAACCCGTCAAGAAAGCGTTAAAGATTAGGTAAGGTAACGAAGTATCGACCGCCGACGACCGATGCCGAGGTCCGGTCCGGTCGAGTCGGCACAGCCGCTCGAACCGGCCGATCCGGCAGGCGCACGCAGGGAAGGAACAGCCACTGACTGTCCACACGCTCAACGAACTCCTGCTCGTCTGCTCCCTCGTCCTGCTCGTCGCGGTGGCCGCGGTGCGCATTTCGTCCCGCAGCGGCCTTCCCAGCCTGCTCCTGTACCTGGGCATCGGCATCGCCATGGGGCAGGACGGCTTCTTCGACGTGAAGTTCAACAATGCGGAACTGACCCAGGTGATCGGGTACGCCGCACTTGTCGTGATCCTCGCCGAAGGCGGTCTGGGCACGAAGTGGAAAGAGATCAGACCCGCGCTGCCCGCCGCCGCGGTGCTCTCGACCGTCGGAGTCGGGGTGAGCGTGGGCGTCACCGCCTCCGCCGCGCACTATCTGGTGGGCCTGGACTGGCGGCAGTCGCTGATCATCGGCGCGGTCGTCTCGTCGACGGACGCCGCCGCGGTCTTCTCGGTGCTGCGCAAGGTGCCGCTGCCCGCCCGGGTCACCGGCGTGCTGGAGGCCGAGTCGGGCTTCAATGACGCCCCCGTGGTGATCCTGGTGGTGGCCTTCTCGACCAAGGGGCCGGTGGACAGCTGGTACCTCCTGGTCGGCGAGATAGCCCTGGAGCTCGCGATCGGCGCTGCGATGGGCCTCGCCGTCGGCTGGCTCGGCGCGTTCGGACTGCGCCGTGTGGCGCTGCCCGCGTCCGGCCTCTACCCGATCGCCGTGATGGCGATCGCGGTGTCCGCGTACGCGGCGGGCGCACTGGTCCACGGCAGCGGCTTCCTCGCCGTGTACCTGGCCGCGATGATCCTCGGCAACGCCAAACTGCCGCACTGGCCGGCGACCCGCGGTTTCGCGGACGGGCTCGGCTGGCTGGCCCAGATCGGCATGTTCGTGCTGCTCGGGCTGCTGGTCACGCCGCACGACCTGTACGACGACTTCTGGCCCGCCGTCATCGTGGGGCTGGTGCTGACGATGGTGGCGCGCCCGCTGGAGGTCTTCCTCTCGCTGGTGCCGTTCCGGATGCCCTGGCAGGAGAAGGTGTTCATGTCCTGGGCGGGCCTGCGCGGCGCCGTGCCCATCATCCTGGCGACCATCCCGATGGTGTCGGACGTCGAGGGCTCCACCCGGATCTTCAACATCGTCTTCGTGCTCGTCGTCGTCTACACCCTCATCCAGGGGCCGACACTGCCCTGGATGGCGAAGGTCCTGAAGATCGCCGACGACCCGGCCGAGGCCGCCGACCTGGGCATCGAGTCCGCCCCGCTGGAGCGGCTGCGCGGCCATCTGCTGTCGGTGGCCATTCCCGCGAAATCGCGGATGCACGGCGTGGAGGTCGGGGAACTGCGACTGCCCGCGGGGGCGGCGGTGACCCTGATCGTGCGGGACGGAAAGAGCTTCGTACCAGCGCCCTCCACGGTGCTGCGGCGCGGCGACGAACTGCTCGTGGTCACCACCGACCCGGTGCGCGACGCGGCGGAGCAACGGCTGCGCGCGGTCGGCGAGGGCGGCAAGCTCGCGGGCTGGCTGGGCGCCACCGGCAGCGGCGGCGAGAACCTGGCCGGGCCGCACGTGGCCCAGGACATGGCGCACGCGCTGAAGGCCGTGAAGAGACTGGGCAGGGCCGACGGCCCCCGGACGCACCACTGAGAGCGCACCACGCAGGACACAGCACTGAGGGGCGTCACGGAGGACGCAGCGCTGAGGGGCGCATCACGGAGGGCGCACCATTGACAGCACACCGCTGAGGACCAGAAACACGGACGCCCGTCTTCGTGCGGATGCCCGTCCGCACGAAGACGCCCGTCCGCATGAGGACGGGCGTCTGTATGAGGACGGGCGTCTGTATCATGAGCAAACGTCTGGTCGGTCCCCGTCACGGGGTCGGCCACGCGCTTGACCACCCCGAACGACCAACTCTGCCTGATGCAGAGCTGGCGCGACCGTATGGCGGTCGTGGCGTACTCCGCCTCTTGCTGAGCGCCCGGCATCTACCGCAGTTCCGCGCGAAGAGGACAGCTCTCGGCAGCGCCCGAACGAGTCGGCACCCCATGCCGGCCCGGACCGACGGGCGCTCGGCCACCAGGCGGCAGAAAGGCATGGACCGTGGCATCCACGGTCACCGACCGCCCCGGATACGGGCAGCTGCTGCGCACCCCGGGTGCGTGGACGTTTCTCCTGCCGGGCTTCGCCGCTCGGCAGCCCTTCGCGATGCTGACGATCGGCATCGTGCTGCTGGTCCAGCACACCACCGGCTCGTACGGCAGCGCGGGCGCCGTCGCCGCCGTGACCGGTGTCTCCATGGCCCTGTTCGCCCCGCAGACCGGCAAACTCGCCGACCGTTTCGGGCAGCGCGCCGTACTGCTGCCCGGCGTTCTGGTGCACGCGGCGTCCGTGTCGGCGCTGACCGCTCTGGCGCTGGCGGAGGCGCCCCTGTGGGCCCTGTTCGTGGCGGCCGTGCCGACCGGTGGGTCCGTGCCGCAGGTCGGGCCGATGGTGCGGGCCCGCTGGGCGGCCCTGCTGGGCGCGGCGCCGGGCCGCGAGGCATCTCCGCTGATGTCCACCGCGGCCGCCTTCGAATCGGTGACGGACGAGTTCACCTTCGTCATCGGCCCGGTCCTCGCCACCGCGCTGTGCACCGGCGTGCACCCGGCGGCCGGCCTGATCGCGGAGGCCGGTCTGACACTTCTCGGCGGCCTGCTGTTCGCCGCTCAGCGTCGCACCCAGCCCGCGGTGCGCACCACCTCGTCCGGTACCTCCGAACGGCACGCGTCCGCGCTGTCCGTACCCGGGGTGCGGGTGCTCGCGGTGTCCTTCCTGGGCATCGGCGCGGTCTTCGGCGGCATGCAGGTCTCCCTGACGGCGTTCGCCGAGGAGATCGGCCACCCCGGGGCGAACGGTCTGCTCTACGGGATCTTCGCGGCCGGCAACATGCTGGCCGGTATCGCCTGCGGCGCCATCGCCTGGCGCAGCGGACCGCGGCGGCGCCTGATCGTCGGGTACACCGCGCTGACCGTCACCGCGTCCGGGCTGTGGGCCGTGCACTCGGTGTTCCTGCTCGCCGGGCTCGGCCTGCTGGTCGGGCTCTCCATCGCCCCGGCCCTGATCAGCGGCTACACCCTGGTCGACGCGCTGGTGCCGGGGTCGGCCCGGACCGAGGCGTTCACCTGGCTGACGGGCTCCGTCGCGCTCGGCCAGGCCGCCGCGGTGACGGTCGCCGGGCGGCTGGCGGACGCGCACGGCGCCAGTACGGGCTTCCTGGTGCCGCTGGTGGGGACCGTGCTGGCGCTGGTGACCCTGGTGACGTTGCGTTCCAGGCTGGCGACCACCGCTCCGGGACGGACCGTGGCACGTGGTATCGGTCACCGGAAGTCCGTCACGGTGGACTGAGCCGTCGGAATACGTCACTATGGAACGTCGTTAGCACTCATTGAGTGAGAGTGCCAGGAGGAGCAAGTGCCGACCTATCAGTACCAGTGCACCGAATGCGGCGAGGGCCTTGAGGCGGTGCAGAAGTTCACCGATGATGCCCTTACCGTGTGCCCGAACTGCGAAGGACGCCTGAAGAAGGTGTTCTCGGCGGTCGGTATCGTCTTCAAGGGCTCCGGTTTCTACCGGAACGACAGCCGCGGCTCGTCGTCGAGCAGCTCGACGGCGTCGTCCTCGGCCAAGAGCTCCGGTTCCGGTTCGTCCGACTCCTCGTCGTCCGCGTCGACGGGGTCCGACACGAAGTCGTCCGCCTCCTCCGCCCCTGCGGCGTCCTCCTCGTCGTCCTCGACGAGTGGTTCGTCGGCCGCCTGAGCCGGACCGCTCCGCCGCGCGAACTTTCCCCCGGGACCCCGCCGAACTCGTCGGCGGGGTCCCGGGCGTTTTTCCGCGCCATTACTGTGATCGCATGGTGAACGCAGAGATCGGTGTCATCGGCGGCTCGGGCCTGTACTCCTTCCTGGAGGACGTGACGGAGGTGCGGGTGGACACCCCGTACGGGCAACCGAGCGATTCCCTCTTCCTCGGCGAGGTCGGCGGTCGGCGGGTCGCGTTCCTGCCCCGCCACGGACGCGGCCACCATCTGCCGCCGCACCGCATCAACTACCGGGCCAACCTGTGGGCGCTGCGCTCCGTCGGGGTGCGCCAGGTCCTCGGTCCGTGCGCGGTGGGCGGTCTGCGCCCGGAGTACGGGCCGGGCACCCTGCTGGTACCCGATCAGCTGGTGGACCGCACCAAGAACCGGACGCAGACGTACTACGACGGGCAGACCCGGGCCGACGGCGCGCAACCGAACGTCATCCACCTCGGCTTCGCCGATCCGTACTGCCCCGAGGGCCGCAGGGCCGCGCTGGCGGCGGCGCGCGCGAAGAGCTGGGAACCCGTGGACGGCGGAACGCTGGTGGTCGTCGAGGGGCCGCGCTTCTCGACCCGGGCGGAATCGCGCTGGCACGCGGCGATGGGCTGGTCGGTGGTCGGCATGACCGGGCATCCGGAAGCAGTCCTCGCCCGTGAACTGGGCCTCTGCTACACCACGATGACGCTGGTGACGGACCTGGACGCGGGGGCCGAGGCCGGGGAGGGCGTCTCGCACGACGAGGTGCTGAAGGTGTTCGCGGCCAATGTGGACCGGCTGCGCGCGGTGCTCTTCGACGTGGTGGCCGCGCTGCCCTCGGAGGCCGAGCGCGCCTGTCCGTGCTCGCGCGCCCTGGACGGTATCGACACGGGGATCGAGCTTCCCTGACGGGGTGAACCGGGCCGGAGGCGGGGCGAACCGGGCCGGGACGGGTGAACGGGCCGGAGGCGGGGCGAACCGAGCCGGAGGCGCGGCGAACCGGGCCGGGACGGGTGAACGGGCCGGCAGCAGAAGACCGGGCCGCCAGTGGCAGCGGGAGCGGGAGCGGGAGCGGGAGCGGGAGCGGGAAAGCCTGGCCGGAGGCGGGGAGCCGCGCGTGCCGGGAGCGAGACGGCCGGACCGGGAGCGGGAGGGTCGGGACGGCCGGGCCGACGTATGAGGTCGGTGACGGGTGGGGCGTGAGTGGGGGACCGCGTTGTCCACAACGTGGGCCCTGTCCACAGGCCCGAGCGGGAATCGCGCGGACTGTGGATCGTGGGAGGCGTCCGTCCGAACTCCTCCTCGCAGGTGGTGCCGATCATGTTCGCCTCGTCCCAGTCGCCGACTTCACCCCGGCCTCTCCCGCCCCTCCCGTGGTCCGGGCCTCCCCCGTCGTCCGGGCCCCTCCCGTCGTCCTCCGGTGCGTCCACGCCATCCACGCCGTCTCCGATGCCTCCGACGTACCCGGTGTCTCCGACGTGCCCGGCCGGTCCCGGCCCCCTCCCGGACTCCGCTCCTCCGCCGCGCCGGGTACCCGCGTTCGAACCGCTGCGGGTGAGCGGAGGCGCCACGCACCGCCTGCGGCGGGCGGTGTGGTGCCGACGCCGCGCGACGGCCGCCGGGCTGGCCCTGACGGCTGCCGCGCTCGCGGCGACGGGCCTGGGCGGGGGCGGTACGGACAGCGGTGCCGCACACGGTGCCGGGACGGCTGCGGGGAGCGTGGTCGGGTCGCCGCCGGAGCGGGCTCGGCGCCCGCCGCCCTTGGCCTCCGCACCGATCCGGATCGCCGACGCGGGGACGGTGCGACTGCTGCGTCCGGGAGACCTCGTCGATGTCATCGCCGCGGAAAGGACCGGGACCCGGGCACGTGTCCTGGCGAAGGGGGTGCGCGTCGCGCGTGTGCCGCGTCCTCAGGACGAAGGGCTCGCGCAGGGCGGCGCCTTGATCGTGCTGTCCGTCCCCCGGAACACAGCCACGTCGCTGGCGGGTGCCGGCATGTCGACCAGTCTGGCGGTGATCCTGTGCTGATTCATACGCGCCAACGGCCTCTTCGCCACCGAACGGGCGCCGATCGGACGTTTCCCTCATCCGCTGTCGTAAGTCGCGGAGCGGTTTGCCCCACACCGGGTGCACGTGGCTCCACGCACTGCGCACGTGAAGAAAGGCTCACCCGCGAGCGTGAAGAAGACAATTTGCGTGCCGGAAGGAATCGCCGCCTTCCCGATGCGCGGCAATGCGGTCGACCTTGCGGTCGCCGTCGGCAGCGGTGCCGCGTCCACGCAGATCGTGACCGCGTGCGTCAAAGGAATCATCAACCCGCTGGTCGGGGCCACGACGCAGGAGAACCGGGGGCGGCGTCGCCGGTCCACCGCGGAGCGGGGTGCTCAGATGTGGTGGGGCGGCTTCTCGTCCAGGAAGCGCGCCAAATCGGCGGCGCTGCCACCGGCCGGGGCCCGCTCGCCCCACCCTCGGTCCGTATCGTCCGCGGACTGCTGGTCCAGCGGATCGTCGAAGACCAGAGCCGGTCTCGGTCTCGGCCGGTCCGGCTGCGACGGCTTCGAATCACGCGGGCCGGGGGCAGGGGCGGTGCTCATGCATCCAGGGTACGGCGGCCTTCAACGATCCTTCGGGTCGAGCCGCCACAGCCCGAGCACCACCAGGAACGACAGGCAGAGAAATGCCGCACCCCACCAGGCCGTGCCGGTGCTGCCCTCCATGCACGCGTCGATGACGACGGTCAGGCCCCAGAGCTGTCCGACGACCACGGTCATCGCCCGTGCCGGCCGGGCCGTCAGTTTCGAGGAGCGCTCGGGCTCCTGCTCGGTTCCCGCGCCCGGGCCGGGGCCGGTGTGGCGGACCCGGGGATCGCCGTAGCCGCTGGTGGCACGGATCTGCGGATAGCGCCGGTGAACCGGGCGATTGGTGGGCCTGGGTCAACTTCAGCTGGTTCGCCTCCGCCTACGACACCGACGACCCGCTGTACCGCGTGGTCACGCTCGTCCAGATCACGGGTGTGCTGATCCTCGCCGCCGGGGTTCCGCGCGTCTTCGACGCGGGCGACTGGACAGTCGTCGTCATCGGTTACGTGGTGATGCGCATCGCACTGACCAGCCAGTGGCTCCGTGCCGCGCACTGCACCCGGGGCGCCGAGCGGCGCGTCGCATTGCGGTACGCCACCGGTATCGCGGTGGTGCAGTTGGGCTGGATCGCCATGCTGCTGCCCGACACCGCGTCCGGCGGAGCCCGCGCGGCCGTCTTCGTCGTGCTCGTACTCGCGGAGACGTCCGTTCCGGCGATCGCCGAGCGCGGCCGCTCGACAAGCTGGCACCCGCACCACATCGGCGAGCGGTACGGACTGTTCACGATCATCGTGCTGGGTGAGACCATCGCGGCTGCCACGGTCGTGGTCCAGGAGGCGCTGGACGAGCACGACGCGCTCGGCGCGAACTGCTGCCGATCGCCGCGGGCGGGCTGCTGATCGTCTTCTCCGCCTGGTGGATCTACTTCGCCGTGCCCATCCATGACTATCTGCGAGGCAGCAGGGAAGCGTTCCTCTGGGGTTACGGGCACCACCTGGTCTTCGGTTCCGCGGCCGCGATCGGTGCGGGCATCGAGGTCGCGGTGGAGGAGGCCGTGGGCAAGGCGCATGTCTCGACCGAGGCGGCCGCCGCCGCGGTGACCGTGCCCTCCGCGATCTTCCTGCTGACGGTGTGGGCGCTGCACGCACGGCACTTCAAGCGCGATCTCGCGGAACAGCTTCCCCTGCCCGCGGCTGCTGCGGCCATCTGGGCTGCACGTTCGCCGGACCGTGGGCGGTCTTCGCGGCCGGCCTGGTGGCCGCAGGAGCGGTTGCCGCCGGAACACTGCTCTCCCGGGGGTCGGTCTCGGCAGGATGAGCACCCGGACGGGAACGCGGATGGGAACGTGGACGAGCGTGAACGGGGCAGCGGGCGAGGTGGCGGGTGGGATGGCTGGGCGGTGGCAACGGGGCGGGCGGGGCATGTGAAGGCATGTGAGGGCGAGTGAGGGGTGTTGGGGCCGCCGACGGCGGACAGCACGAGGAACAGGAGTCGCGATGGCGGAAGAGGCAGCGGACGAGCCGACGGCAGGGCTTCGGGAAGGGCAGGGGTCCGCGGACCCCTGCGGCACCACCACCGGGCCGCTCGACGCGCTGACCGATGTCGCCGGGCTGCGCGTGGGCCACGCGCGGGTGGCGGGCGCGGGTGCGCTGAGCGGCACCACCGTCGTCCTCGCCCCCGAGGGCGGCGCGGTCGCGGCCGTCGACGTGCGCGGCGGCGGCCCCGGCACCCGGGAGACGGACGCGCTCGATCCGCGCAATCTGGTGCAGCGCATCGACGCCGTCGTCCTGACGGGCGGCAGCGCGTACGGGCTGGACGCGGCGTCCGGGGTGATGGCGTGGCTGGAGGAGCGGGGACGCGGGGTACGGGTCGGCCCCGATCCGGCGCAGGTGGTGCCGGTGGTCCCGGCGGCCTGCGTCTTCGATCTGGGGCGGGGCGGCGACTGGCGGGCCCGCCCGGACGCCTCCACCGGCCGGGCCGCGGTGGAGGACGCGGCGGGCACGGGTCCGGGGGCACCGGTCGCCGAGGGGAATGTCGGCGCCGGAACAGGCGCGGTCGCCGGTGGGCTGAAGGGCGGGGTGGGCACGGCGAGTGTGCGGCTGCCGTCCGGGATCACCGTGGGCGCTCTCGTCGTGGTGAACGCGGCGGGCTCGGTGGTCGACCCGTACACGGGCGTGCTGTACGGGGAGTACGGCGCCGCCGAACCGCCTGCGGTCCCGGCGCCCGAGGTCCACCGCGCGGCGCGGCAGCGCCTGGCCGAGGCCCGGGAGGCCGGTCCGGGGCGTCCGCTCAACACCACGCTCGCGGTCGTCGCCACGGACGCCGATCTCACCCGGGCCCAGGCGCAGAAGCTCGCGGGCACGGCGCACGACGGACTGGCTCGCGCCATCCGCCCCGTGCACCTGCTGACCGACGGGGATACCGTCTTCGCGCTGGCCACCGGTGCCCGATCGCTCGATCCGCGGAACCCGGTCGCGCTCAACGACGTGCTGGCGGCCGGTGCGGACTGTCTGACCCGTGCCATCGTGAAGGCTGTCCGTGCGGCTCGCGGGGTCGAGGCCCGGCACGGGGGCACCGGACTGCTCTCGTACAACGATCTCTACGGCACGGCGCCATCCCCGAATCGGTCGGCGGGGACCGCGTCTGCGCACCTCCGCCCCGCTCCCGACTCGCCTGCGGGGTAGGGAAGTTCGGACGAATCATCAGGAACCATCCGTGCGCGCCAATCGTTTTTCTGAACCCCGGTCACGATGTCGGAGCCAGGGACTACGTTATGCACGCAGCAAGTAACACGCGGCAACGGCCTGGAGACAGCACCTTGAGCGATCCGTACGAGACAACCGAGCAACACCTCGAGCGACTCCTGCGACGGGCACTCAACTCTTTCGACCTGCCCGACAACACGGTCGAGAGACTCGGTACCGCGCTCGCCCACAGCAGTTCCCTGCACTCCTCGCACCACAGTTCCGTTCTCCATCGCGAGACCTACCGGCACACGTACCTGCTGTCCGACGGCGCCGCGCTGACGCTGTGGGAGCTGGTGCACAGCGGTCCGCGGGAGACGACGGACCCGTGGGCCCGGACGGAACCCGAATTCCGGCACCACGAGGTGTACGACGACGAGGCCGACGCCCAGGTCGCAGCCGTCCGGCTGGACGGCCGGCTCGGGGAGGTCCCGGTGTTCGGGGACGACGGCCCGCAGGCCGACCTGGAGACGCTCACGATCCTGATGGCGGCTCCCCCGACCGTGCTACCGCGGACGTACGCCCCGGACAACTCGGCCGACCACGCCCGCCGCGTGCTGCGCCGCGCGGAGAACGGCGACGGCCCCGGTGAGGAGACGGCCCGGCTGCTGCGCGCCGCCTTCGCCCACCACATCACCCAGGTCTTCGGCCGCCAGTGCCAGGTGAACGGGCGGGACGCCGGATTCACCCTGTACGAGCACGCCTTCCTGCTCCTGGACGGCAGTGAGACGAGCCTGTGGGAGGTCGAGCACACGGCCACGCCCGACGGCCGTCACATGTGCGAGGTGTACACCGACGAGGACGCCGCACGCGGCGCCATGGAGAGCCGTATCCGCATCTGCTGATCCGGCGGGCCCGGGCCGGAAACGAGCCGGGCCCGAAAAGGGCGTACCGCCTCCACCCCGCACACACGCCGGTGCCCGCACCCTTCGGGGAGCGGGCACCGGCCCGTATGCGGCCCTCGTCAGTGTCGAGTGCCGTTCCGGGCTCGGGAGGCCGGGCCAGGCAAGGGAAGCCCTCCGGAAGACCTCGTGAGAAGACCTCACGGGAAGACCTCACGGCGTCGGCACAGGAGTCCTGTCCGGCGCGGCATCCGCATCCGAGACCGAGTGGGTTCGGCTTCCGGTTCCGGATGCGATTTCGGTTCCGGGTGCCGCTCCCGGTTCCCGTGCGGTTCCGGTCCCCGGCGCGGATACGGTGCCGGCCCTGTCGCCGTCGTCCGCGGGTCGGCCGCGCACCGGGCCGCTGCCCTCGGGGCCGCCGGTCACGGCATCGCCGCCGCCCTCCAGGTGCTGCCGCGGCCGCGCGGGCAGCGCGAACATCACCAGGAAGATCACCGCGAGCACCCCGGCCACCCACCACAGCGAGTGCCGGAACGCCTCGGCGAAGGCCGGGCCCGCCTGCTGCGGGGCCAACCGGTCGTCGATCGACCCGAAGAAGACCACCGCGACCAGACCGAGCCCGATCGCGTTGCCCATCTGCTGCACGGTGTTGATGAGGCCCGAGGCCGACCCCGCGTGCTCCTTCGGCACCTCGGACAGCACCGCATCCGTCAACGGGGCCACGATCAGCCCCATGCCGAGGCCCATGACCAGCAGCGGCGGCGCCATCTGCCAGGACGTGATGCCCATGCCGTACCGGTCGGCCTCCACCGTGTAGAGCAGCAGACCGGTGATCATCAGCAGCACACCCGTCTGGAGGACCTTGCGCCCGAACCGGGGCACCAGCTTCTGCACGGAGATCCCGGCGGCGGCCGAGACGGCGACCGAGAACGGAACGCCCGTGAGACCTGCCCGCAGCGCGCTCCAGCCGAGCCCCATCTGCATGTAGAGCGTCCAGACCAGGAAGAAGATGCCGAGCCCGATACCGAAGGTCAGCTGCACCGCGATACCTGCCGCGAAGCTCTTGATCTGGAAGAGCGACAGCTCGATCAGCGGCGAACCGTCCTTGCGCGCCTTCGCCCGCTCGAACAACACCAGCACCAGGAACACCAGCAGGCTGCCGACCATCGACAGGTGACCCCAGAGCGGCCAGCCCAGCTCGCGTCCCCGGGTCAGTGGGTAGATCAGCATCAACAGGCCCAGCGTCACCAGGACGACCCCGACCAGATCGAGCCGGAGCGCCTTCGGCGCCTTGGATTCGGTGATGAACCTGCTGCCCAGGACCAGCCCCGCGACACCGACCGGCAGGTTGATCAGGAAAATCGGACGCCAGGCGAGACCGGCGATGTCCCACTCGGTGAGCAGCGCGCCCAGCAGCGGCCCCATGACCGCGCCGAGACCGACGATCGCACCGAAGAGACCGAAGACCTTGCCCCGCTCGTGCGCCGGGAAGGTGGCGTGCACGATCGACAGCACCTGCGGAACCATGAGCGCGGCGGTGCCGCCCTGGAGGATGCGGGACGCGACGAGCATCTCCGGGTTCACGGCGAAACCGCAGAGCGCGGAGGCCAGCGTGAAGCCGCCGATGCCGATCAGGAACAGCCGCTTGCGGCCGTGGATGTCGCCCAGGCGACCACCGGTGATCAGTCCGGCCGCGAAGGCCAGGGCGTATCCGGCGGTGATCCACTGGATCGAGGTGAACGAGGCGCCGGTGTCCTGCTGGATGCTCGGGATGGCGACGTTGACGATCGTGACGTCGACGAGGTCCATGAAGGCCGCCGTCATCACGATGGCGAGCGCGAACCAGCGTCGCCGGTCCGATGCGGGCGGAGCAGCCGCGGCTACCGGTGAGGTGGGAACAGCCGAGACGGCTTGAGCAGCCGGGCCGGCCTGGGCAGCAGCGACGGCCGATGACCCGGCCGACGGAGGCTGCGGAGTTGCGGAAGAAGGCATGCGAAGAAGTTAGACAACCATTAGGTCAGATCATGACCCAATAAGTGGGCATCCTGGTGCGGTGACCGATCCGGTCGCCGCGGACCCATGTGCGGCCGACGTCCGGACGCCGCCGACACGAACCACGAACGGCCGTCACTCCGGTACGACCTCCGCTCCGACACGAGGGTGAGCCCATGACCGATACCCCGGCACGACTGCTGAATCTGTTGTCGCTCCTCCAGACGCCGCGCGAGTGGCCGGGCAGCGAGCTCGCCGAGCGGCTGGACGTCAGCCCGCGCACCATCCGCCGGGACATCGACCGGCTGCGCGACCTCGGCTATCCGGTCGAGGCCACACGGGGTTCGGTCGGCGGCTACCGCCTGGTCGCGGGCACCGCCATGCCGCCGCTGCTGCTCGACGACGAGGAGGCCGTGGCCATCGCGGTGGGCCTGCGGGCGGGTGCGGGGCACGCCATCGAGGGGGTCGACGAGGCATCCGTACGCGCGCTGGCGAAGCTGGAGCAGGTGCTGCCGTCGCGGTTGCGGCACCGGGTCTCCACCCTGCAGAACGCCACGATGCCGCTGACCCGGGGCGACGGATCGACGATCGACCCGCACACACTGACGGTGATGGCGTCGGCCGTCACCGGGCGGGAACGGCTGCGGTTCGCCTACCGGGCGGGGGACGGCGCCGAGACGAAGCGCGAGGCCGAACCGTACCGGCTGGTGAGTGCGGGGTGGCGCTGGTACCTCGTCGCGTACGACCTGGGGCGCGAGGATTGGCGCACGTTCCGGGTGGACCGGATCAGCGAGCCGTTCGCGACCGGGGCCCGGTTCACCCCGCGCGAGCTCCCCACGGGGGACGCGGCGAAGTTCCTCAGCAGCTCCATCACCCGGCGGCAGCCGGGGCTGGTGGTCGAGGCGACCTTCGCGGCCCCGGCCGACTTCGTCTCCGCCCGGCTGCCTGCCGCGTTCGGCCCCCTGGAACCCGTTGCCGGGAACGGGTGCCGGATGCGGGCGGAGCTGTCGGACTCGCTGGAGTGGGTGGCGCTCCGGCTGGCCCTGGTGGACTGCGAGTTCACCGTCCACGAACCCGCGCGACTTGTGGATTACCTGAGAGAGCTGGGTGCCCGGCTGAACCGCGCCACGGCGCGCTGACCCGCCACCGCCGGGCCGGGAGAAGGGGGAGAAGGAAAGGAAGGCGGGGGAAAGGAAGGCGGGGGAAAGGAAGGCGGGGAAAGGAAGGCGGGGGAAAGGAATGAGCCCCGGCGCCAGGGGGGGGGTGGGCGCCGGGGCTCAGCTCTGGGCATCGCACGGGGCGACGCTCGGGGGTCACGCGAGGCGACCCATTTCGGAGGTTACTGGACAACAACTCACGCCGCGGCGTCAAAACCCGTGTCGTGGGCCATTCGCTTCAGTTCGAGCAACGCGTGCTTCTCGATCTGGCGAATCCGCTCGCGGGTCAGGCCGTGCTGCTTGCCCACCTCGGTGAGGGTCCGTTCACGGCCGTCCTCGATGCCGTACCGCATGCGGATGATGGACGCGGTGCGGTTGTCGAGCTTGCCGATCAGATCCTCCAGCTCCTCGCTGCGAAGGAGTGTCATCACCGACTGCTCGGGCGACACCGCGGAGGTGTCCTCCAGCAGATCGCCGAACTGGGTCTCGCCCTCGTCGTCCACGGACATGTTGAGGCTGACCGGGTCACGGGCCCAGTCCAGGACGTCGCCCACGCGCTCCGGCGTGGAGTCCAGCTCGGCGGCTATCTCCATGTGCTCGGGCTCGCGGCCGTGCTCGCGGTTGAACTCGCGCTGCACCCGGCGGATCCGGCCGAGCTCCTCCACCAGGTGGACGGGGAGCCGGATCGTACGGGACTGGTCGGCGATGGAACGGGTGATCGCCTGGCGGATCCACCACGTCGCGTAGGTGGAGAACTTGAAGCCCTTGGCGTAGTCGAACTTCTCGACCGCGCGCACCAGGCCCGCGTTCCCTTCCTGGATCAGGTCGAGCAGGGGCAACCCGGCCCGCGGGTAGCGGCGGGCGACGGCGACGACGAGCCGAAGGTTGGAACGGATGAATATGTCCTTGGCGCGCTCGCCCTCGGCGACCAGCGCCTCCAGCTCCTCGCGCGTCGCTCCGCCGGCTTCGCTGTCCACCACGCCGTCGAGTATCTGCCGGGCGTAGACACCGGCCTCGACGGTCTGCGACAGCTCGACCTCCCTGGCGGCGTCGAGCAGCGGCGTACGCGCGATCTCGTCCAGGTACATGCCGACCAGGTCGCGATCGGCGATTTCTCCGCCCGCTGCGCGAACACTGCTTGCCCGGCTGGTCCCACCGGTGGCGGACGAACGACGGGCGACGGCACGGGTTGCCATGCGAGCTCCCTTGCTGAGTAGGTCGCGACACCCTCTCGGGTGCCCTGCATCCGAAGGAAACAACGACTGGAATCCGGACAGAATTCCCATGCCCGACACTCATTTTCGCGATCATGCAGTACCCTGCTGTGCCGCATCGCGGTACGCATGCCGGACATCCGAGCAGAAGCGCAGGTCAGGCGGACGTCGAAGGTGTTCCGGGGCCGCTCGCGAACCTCTGCGGGACCGCGGCGCGTGAGACCGCCGTCACGTTCCACGCCCCCTCACACCCGAACGGTGGCGACCCCGGCTTCGTTCCCGTCCCGCACACCCCACCGGGTACCGCCGGCCACCGGGGCGCGGTACCCGGTGGCGGGAGGCGACCGGGACAAAGTCCCCAGGGCCCCCGCACGGGTGCGGTCTACGTCCACGGCCCGTTACACGGCCCGGACCGCGTCCCTACCGTGTGTGCGTATGGGTGACGCCACGACGGATGACGCCACGCACAACGGCTTCGAGGGCACGCACGACGGCACCGCATCCCTCACCCACGACGACGACCGCACGGGCACGCTCGACGAGGCGCTGGAACGGCTCCCCAGGGCGGGCCCCGAGCGGGACGGCCAGCTGAGCAACCACGCCCCGATGGCCGTCGAGGCGCTGGTGCGGCACGGCCAGGCACCGGCCGTCCACCGGTGGATCGACCACTACCGGCACAAACTGGAGGACATGCCCGGCACGTCGTCGGACGTGACGGCGGAGAACTGGCACGAGGCCCTGGGCGACCCCCGCCGTATCGCGGACTGGACGGCGTATTTCGAGCGGGAGACGGCCGAGCGCCCCTGGCGGGACGTCCTCGCCGAGTGGTGGCCCCGGTTGCTGCCCGGCATCGCCGCAGGCGCCACCCATCCGGCGATCCGGGTCGGCCACGCCGTGCGCACCCTGCTCACGGGCCCGGCGAGCGCGCCCCGCATCGTCGAGCCGGCACACGGCCTCGGCTACTGGGCCGCCCGCCACCAGCCACTGCCCGTGCTGACCCCGCTGCCGCCCGCGGCCGACACGGTGGCGGCACTGGATGCCGTGCCCTGCGTGTCCGAGCAGAGCGGCGGCATCCGGGAACGGCCGGCGCGGCTCACCGGGTTCCCGGTGTGGCCGCAGCGCTCCCCCGTCGGCCCGGACGAGGCGCGGACCCGCCTGGAGGAGCTGGTTCGGGCGGCGACCCACCGTTATGCCACGTACGGATACGGCGAGCCGATCATGCTGGTGCACGCGGCGACCGCCCCCAACGCCGTCCTGCGCGTGCTGCCCGCGCTGCCCCGCCCCCTGTGGGCGCCGAGCCTGGAAGCCGCCTGGGCGGCGAGTGCCGCGGTCACCGCCGCGTACGCCCCTGCCGAGCCGGCTCCGTACCCGCACGCGGCCTCGTCCCCGGCCGACGGACCATCCGTGTCCGCCGAGGAGCTCTTCGCGCGGGCGGCGGCGCACGGCGACGACCACACCATCAAGTTCACCGACACCGCGTGCGACGTCGGCGACACCGCG
This sequence comes from Streptomyces sp. NPDC056061, assembly GCF_042266885.1. Taxonomy (NCBI): domain Bacteria; kingdom Bacillati; phylum Actinomycetota; class Actinomycetes; order Kitasatosporales; family Streptomycetaceae; genus Streptomyces; species Streptomyces sp. NPDC056061. The sequence continues at coordinate 149,629 of NZ_JBHJWQ010000006.1, forward strand.
GCCCTCACCGCCGCACTCCGCACGATCGAACTGAACCCGCCCGCACTCTGACACACCCCGGTACGGGGCAGCGGCCGGACCGGGCCGAGGAGGGCCCGGACCGAACCGGGGGCGGGGTCCGCCCGCGCGTCCCCGGTCCGGCAGCCCTCAGCCGAACTGCACGGAGCGCTTCGCGAGTCCCATCCAGAAGCCGTCGATGACGCTGCGCCCCCGGTCCAACTCGTTCTCCGCGGCGCCGAGCGTCACGAAGAGCGGGGCGAAGTGTTCGGTGCGCGGGTGGGCCAGTCGACCGGCCGGCGACTTGTGCTCGAAGTCCAGCAGCGCGTCGACGTCCTGCGCGCGGAGCGCGCGGTTCCCCCAGTCGTCGAACTCCGCCGACCATCCGGGCGTGCCGCCCGCGTGGCGCAGGGCCGCGAGGTTGTGGGTGAAGAAGCCGCTGCCGACGATCAGGACGCCCTCGTCGCGCAGCGGCGCGAGCTTGCGCCCGATGTCCATCAGCTTCCGCGGGTCCAGCGTCGGCATGGAGATCTGGAGTACGGGGATGTCGACGTCCGGGAACATCTCCACCAGCGGAACGTACGCCCCGTGGTCGAGCCCGCGATCCGGGATGTCCTGCACCGGCGTACCGGCGCCGCGCAGCAGCTTCCGTACGTCCTCCGCCAGCTCCGGGGCGCCCGGGGCCGCGTACCGCACCCGGTAGTAGTGCTCGGGGAATCCCCAGAAGTCGTACACGAGCGGGATGGTCTCCGTCGCGCCGAGGGCGAGCGGCGCCTCCTCCCAGTGCGCGGAGACCATCAGGATCGCGCGGGGGCGGGGCAGACCGGCCGACCAGGCGGCGAGTTCGCCGGGCCAGACGGGGTCGTCGGCCAGCGGCGGCGCCCCGTGGGAGAGGTAGAGGGCGGGCATGCGCTCCGCGGTGACAGTCATGGCACTCCCCATCCGCTGCTGCTCACGGTATGTCTTCTACAGGTCTCTTTCGAGAAGGAGGATTCTTTAATCTTCAAGCTCCTACCTTCGGAGACCTTATCTCTATCTAGTTAAACTTTCAAGAAAAGGTCTACAGTGGAGTACATGACCACGGCAGCACCCTCCGGCGAACCGCGCTGGCTCTCCGACGAAGAGCAGAGAGTGTGGCGCGCGTACCTCCACGCCACCACGCTCCTGGAGGATCACCTCGACCGCCAGTTGCAGCGCGACGCCGGGATGCCGCACATCTATTACGGACTGCTCGTCCAGCTCTCCCAGGCACCGCGCCGCCGGAAGCGGATGACCGAGCTGGCCAAGGACGCCAAGATCACCCGCTCCCGGCTCTCGCACGCCGTCGCGCGGCTGGAGAAGAGCGGCTGGGTGCGCCGCGAGGACTGCCCGTCCGACAAACGCGGCCAGAACGCGGTCCTCACCGATGAGGGCTTCGAGATGCTGCGCCGTTCCGCGCCGGGCCATGTCAGCGCCGTGCGCCAGTCGATGTTCGACCGGCTCACACCCGAGCAGATGCATTCGCTCGGCGAGATCATGCAGGTCATCGCCGCCGGACTGCAGCCGGAGGGCACGGACGCCGATCTTCCCTGGCTGCGGTGAACACCGGCCCCGGTCGCGAGGGGACTCACGGCCACGGGAAGCTCCCCGTCGCAAGGCGTGTCACGGTCACGGGAAGTTCCCCGTCGCAAGGGGCCCCACGGCCATGGGGAGTTCGCCGGTCGCCGGGCTCTCCCGGTCACCGCAAGGGCTTCCGCTCCCGGTCACGGGGGATTGCCCGGTGATCGGGGATACGGCCGGTGCGGGCCGGGAACGGCGCTGCCCGGCTCCGTCGGGCGGAACCGGGCAGCGTGGACGGCACCCACCCGGACAGCGCGTCGCCGTGCACCGTCCGGCCCGTGTCAGTGGGCGACGACCGGGACCCTGACCTCGTCCGCGACGCCCTCGGCCCCGCGCGGACCGGACACCGTGCCGGTCGCGTTCGCCTCGGGACGTCCGGCGTTGACGAGGGTCACCGCGATCGCGGCGGCGGCCACCAGGATGCCGACGGCCCACCAGATGGCAGCGGTGAAGCCGTGGACCATCGACTGGAGCTTCAGCAGCTCCGGGTCGGCGGCGCCGAGCGCGGCGTGCGAGGTCGCGTAGGCCGTCGCGGCCGACGCGGCGACGGTGTTCAGCAGCGCCGTACCGATCGCGCCGCCCACCTGCTGCGAGGTGTTGACCATCGCGGACGCGACACCCGAATCCCGCGGCTCGACCCCGTGCGTGGCCAGCGACATGGCGGGCATGAACGCCGTACCCATGCCCAGCCCGAGCAGGAGCTGCGCCGGCAGGACGACCCCGGTGTAGGAGGAACCGACCTCCAGGCGCGTCAGCAACAGCATGCCGACGGCGGCCAGCAGGAAGCCGGGGCCCATGAGCGCCCGCGCCGGAACCCTCGTCATCAGCCGGGCACCGATCTGCGTGGAGCCGGTGATCATGCCCGCGATCATCGGAAGGAAGGCGAAGCCCGTCCTGATCGGCGAATAGCCCTGCACGATCTGCAGGTAGTAGGTCAGGAAGAGGAACAGGCCGAACATCGCGATGACGGCCAGCCCCAGCGAGAGGTAGACACCGCCGCGGTTGCGGTCCAGAACGACACGGAGCGGCAGCAGCGGCGCGCCGATCCGGGCCTCGGTCACGACGAACGCCAGGAGCAGCACGGCGGACGCGACGAACATGCCGATGGTCAGCCCGTCCGACCAGCCGGCGGACTCGGCACGGGTGAATCCGTACACCAGGGAGACCAGGCCCAGGGCGGACAGGACGACACCCGCGATGTCGAGCGACGAGCGGTTGCGGCTGCCGGCCGGTTCCCGGATCACGAAGTACGCACCGACGGCGGCGAGCACGGCGAACGGGATGTTGACGAAGAAGGTCCAGCGCCAGTTCAGCGTCTGGGTGAGGAAGCCGCCGAGAATCAGGCCGACGGCACCGCCGCCACCGGCGATCGCACCGTAGATACCGAACGCCTTGGCGCGCTCCCTGGCATCGGTGAACATCACGGGGAGCAGCGAGAGCGCGGCCGGGGCGAGCAGTGCGCCGAAGACGCCCTGCAGGGCACGGGAGCCGAAGAGCATTCCCTGGTTCTGCGCCGCGCCACCCAACGCGGAGGCGAGCGCGAAGCCGATCAGGCCGACGACGAAGGTCCGCTTGCGGCCCCAGAGGTCGGCGATCCGGCCTCCGAAGAGCAGCAGTCCGCCGAACGCGAGGGCGTAGGCGGTGATGACCCACTGCTTGTTGGCGTCGGAAATCCCCAGGGCCGTCTGGGCGTGCGGAAGCGCGATGTTCACGATCGTGGCATCGAGCACGACCATCAGTTGCGCGAGGGAGATGAACGCCAGCGCCTTCCAGCGGCTGGGGTCCGGGAGTCGAAGGTCACCTGATTTCGGCATGGGGGTATCCACCTGAGGACATATGAGGGCGCGCGGGCGCGCGCGAGCATGCACCGGGACTCCGGCGCGAGGACGGGAGGACGGGAGGACGGGAGGTGAAAGAAGACGCGTGGAAAAGTCGTGGAAAAAGTCGTGGGAGGGCGAGTGGGAGGAGCAGGCCGGAAAAGTGGTGAAAGGGGGCGGGTCGATGAGGAAGAACGCGTGGCGAAAGCGGTGAGGACGGGTGGCGAGAGCGCCCCGGTCCGGTGCCGCGGCTCAGCCCCCCGGCGCGGGCATCACGCCCGGTGCCGGAGATCCTCCAGAGTCACCGCCGTTCCGGGGAGCCGGGACCGGGCCGGGGTCTCCAGGCCGTCCAGGAACAGTTGCAGATGACGATGGGCGAAGCGGTCGATGGCCGGACATCCCGTACCGGGCAGCGGCCGGGTGAGCTGGGAGAGGGCGACCATGACGTCACCGACCTCGATGTCGGTGCGCAGGCGCCCCGCGGACATGGCGCGCTCCACGAGCCCCCCGACGGCCTCTTCGAGGCGTCGGCGCTCGGCGAGCAGTTCCGGGTGGTCCTTGTCGAAACCGCCCGAGAGCATCGGGCACAGCGCCCCGATGCGCTCATCGGCCGCGGCGTGCACGAAGCGGCTGAGCGCGGCGAAGGGATCGTCCTCCTCGGCCGCCGCCTCCGCGGCGCGGTCGGTGGTGCGGGAGGTGACCGCGAGCACGACCTCGTGGATCAGCGCGGCCCGATCGGGGAAATTCCGGTAGAGCGTGGCATTGCCGACCCCGGCACGCCGGGCGACCTCGTCGAGCGGCACGTCCGGCCCGAACTCCACGAACATCTCGCGCGCGGCCGTCACGATCCGTTCCCGGTTGCGCAGCGCGTCGGCCCGCGGACGGGTCGCCCGGGGGCGCGCCGCTCCGGTCGCGGTACGGGGAACGGTCTCCACGGTGTCCGCCCTTCCTCTCCCTGCCGCCCTCCGGCTTCCCGCACTGCGGGCTCGCCGGCTCCGGCCGCATCGATCGTCGACACCGGACGGGCCGGCGTCTCCCGACAACCCCGGCCCACAACCGGGGAATGCCTCCCCGTTTCACGAGGACACCGGTGCAAACGGGGAAACCGTCCCCGGTTATTTCTCAGCACAACGTGACCTGAAACACACCTCGGGGGAGGGAAAACCAACCGATCGGCGCACCCAACGAGCGATGCCGTACCACCCGTCACAGGCTGATCGGCAGAGCGCAGTCGGGGTCGGCCGACTGCCGCGGACCCCGAGGCGCCTCCATGCGAACGTCCCGCCGCCGGATACGCAAGCACCACAGTCCGATCGCGCTCACCTCGGCAACGGCCCTGGTCCTTGCCACCATGGCCTCGGCCAGCAGCACACTCCCGATACCCAGCCGGGCCACGGCCGGGCCGGTGGCCACGTCCCGCTCGGCGGGCACGGCCGCGTGCCGGATAACGGCGACCATGGGCGTACAGATGTCGGAGGGCATACCGACATCCGAGGTGTACGCCCACTCCACGGGCAAAATCCACGCCCTCAACCTGATGATCGATTTCCCCGACGCTCCGGGCACCGAGCCGGCGGCGGAACGGTACGCCGAATTCTTCCCGCAGACCGTCGAGTGGTTCCGGACCGGTTCGTACGGGCGACTCACCTACGTCCCCCACGCGCCGGTGAAGTCCTGGCTGCGGATGCCGCTGCCGTTCTCGGATTACGGGATAGACCGGGGTGCACCGTACGAGCCGGGCTACCGCCATCTCGTCCAGGACGTCGTCGCCGCCGCCGACCCGAAGGTCGACTTCAGCGCGTACGACCTGGTCAACGTCCTGGTCACGCCGAACGCCGGTCCCGCCGCCCTGGACACCGTGCTGTCCGTGACCTTCTCCGGCAACGACAAGGCCCCGCACGCGGACGGGGTTCCGCTCGCCAACACGTCCTTCATCTACAGCCGTCAGGACGACGGCTCGGGAACGTTCGAACAGACCGGGTACCGCGTCCTGCCGCACGAGAACGGCCATGTCTTCGGTCTCCCCGACCTGTACACCATGAACGGCGGCGGAGCGGTCGGGCACTGGGACATCATGTCCGAGGACTGGGGGGCCAACAACGATCTGCTGGGCTGGCACAAGTGGAAACTCGGCTGGCTGGACAACAACCAGATCAGCTGCGTCACCGGAAGCGGCACCAGCGACCACGTCCTCGAACCACTGGCCACCCGGGGCGGCATGAAGCTGGCGTTCGTACCGCTGAGCGCCGAGTCCGGCTACGCGGTGGAGGTACGGACCCGGGCGGGCAACGACCAGGAGGTCTGCCGACCCGGCGTGCTGATCTACAAGGTGAGCTCGAACGTCGACACCGGCCAGGGGCCCGTCTCCGTCATGGACAGCACCAAGGGCAGCGGCGGCTGCACCCGTCTGCCCAATGTGCACGCCGAGCTCTCCGACGCCACCTACCGGCCCGGCCAGACCTTCACCGACCGCACCGCCGGGATACGCATATCCGTGATCGGCAAGAACGACGACGGGAACTACCGGGTCCGAATAACTCGGCCCTGACCCGACTCGCCCCCGTCCGAGCCCGCACCGCCCCCGTCCGCACCTGCGTCCGTACCCGCATCCGGCCCCGCGCCCGCACCGCCCCCGTCCGTACCTGCGCCTGTACCCGCGTCCGCGTCCGCACCGCGCGGATCGCCCCGGTCGGTGACGACGTGCGCGAAGTCCTCGGGGACTCCGGTCTGCCGCACCCCGTCGTCGTCGAGGTAGTTCCATGCGAACGGCAGGCCGCGCGCGGTCATGACGTCGGGTCCGTCCATCAGCTGGAAGTGCAGGTGCGGCTCGGAGGAGTTGCCGGAGTTCCCGCACTCGGCGATCACCTGACCTGCCGTCACCCTGTCTCCCACCGCCGCCCGGAGGGAGCCGCGCCGCAGGTGGGCGTAGACCGCGTACACGCCGTTGCCGAGGTCCAGCACGATGTGGTTCCCGAGGAGGTGTCGGGGCAGGCCCAGGCCGCGGACGAATCCCTCCAGGCAGAGGTAGGCAAGACCCGGCAGGGACGTCCGGGACAGGTGGTCGCGCTGCCTGCCCGCGGTCGCGACGACCACCCCGTCGGCCACGGCCGGCAGCGGCGCGCCGAAGGACGGAAAGCGCCGGGGGCTCCGGCCGAACGGCAGGACCCAGGCGAACGGCGGCGCACACACCGCGTCCGTACCGGCCGACGGGACAGGCGGGACAGGCAGGGTTGATGGGGCGGGCGCGCCAGGCGCGGCAGGCGGGACAGGCGGGGTTGATGGGGCAGGCGGGGCAGGCGGGGCAGGCGGGGCAGGCGGGTCGAGCTTCAGGTCGACGGCGTAGGTCTGCGCGTGGCTGTGCACATGGCTCGGGACCTTCGTGGCCGGCCCGTTCAGCACCATCCACCGGCCGGTCACCGGCATCCCGACCGGCACCGGGGGACGCTCACGGGGCGGACGCTGCCGCCGCACCAGGGTCCAGCGCATGAGCCCGCCGACGACAAGCAGCACCACACCGGAGTACCAGAGAGGACCGAGCCCCTGCCGGTTCACGAGGACGCACAACGCCCCCGCCCCGAAGACCAGGCCGTGCCTCTTCCACACGTACGTCAACGCCCTCGACAACGTTCCCCCGTCCGCACGCCGCCCGTCGGCCGGTCCGGTCGGAGGTCGGCGCGAGACGACGGACCGACGCGACCGGCCCTCTTACGACGGCTCCTGTCACACCCTCACATCTTTACCCTCTATTGACCATCACATTACACATTGGAGGGAGCGGGCTTCAGTCCGATCCGGGCAGCGCGGGCCCCCGGTAGTCCGGTCCCGAGAAGTCGGGGCCGGAGAAATCGGGGCCCGAGAAGTCGGGACTGGAGAAATCGGGGGCGCTGAAGCCCGGTCTCCTCCGCGGCTGCGGAACACCGGCCGCACCGGCTGTCGGACCACCCGCCACCGAGCCGACCGCACCCACTCCGGCCGCGGCACCCGCCGCCGCCGCTCCGGCCGTCGGCTCCGTCCCGGCCATCCCGTCCGCCGCGTCCGCCCTGGCCGTCGCATCCGGGCGAGCGGCGGCATCCCGATCCGCCGGCCCGATCGCCTCGACCAGGAAGGGCAGCATCCCGCGTTCCAGCAGCGCCCCCTGCCACGCCTCGCACGCACGCTCCACCTCGGGGTCCACGCCACCCGGCGCCGAACGATTGCGCGCCGCCGCCACGAGCAGCCCGACGAGACCGGCCAGCACCGTCACCACCGCCACTCCGACGGCGACCGCACCGGCGAGGAGCATGACCTCCGCGAGGTGCGAGTGCCGGTCCACGGCCCGGAAACCGAACCCGATCAGCCCGAAGACGACGGCGGCCGTGACGGACAGCCCCGGCACCAGCACGGCCACCGCGTGCAGCGCGCTGCCCCGGACGGTCGCGCCGATGCCGGACTCGCGCCGGGCGCCGTTCCGCCCCGTGCCCGACGGGGCGGAGGCGTCGAGCAGTTGACGGTACGCGCGGTACTCCGGAGCGGCCGAGGCGGAGATGGCGGCACGCGCCCCCAACGCCCGGGTGCGCAGTTGCTCGCCGTTGAGGGCCCCCAGGGTGCGGCGCCGCCTCTCCCGGACCGCAGGCGCGCTCAGCGCCCGGTCCAGGACGCGCTCGAACATGGGCAGATCCTCTGCCCGCAGGAGATCCGAATGGTCGTCCACGCGTCTTCCTCGATCGATGAAACCCACACAACCGAACAGCCCGCAGCCGGACAGCCGCAGGAGAGTCGCACGGCAGCCGCATGACCACAGGGCCGCGCGACCGCAGAACCTCCGGGCCACGGAGCGGCAGGGCCACAGGGCCGTACGGCCCGTCCCCGCGCTCTCGCGCCACTCCCCTCATACTTTCCCGATTGCGCAATTCCTCAAGCATGAATCGGCGGCCGCCGAGACGGGCCGACCACCCACCTCCACGATACTTGCTACATTACGCAACTGAGCAAGCATTGGCTACGGGTGACCGCAGCCGTGCCCGCCGCACGAGGAGGACCTCCCATGCCTGCCGCCCGTCGGGTTCCGTCACGACCCGGCCCCGCCGCGATTCCCCCGTCCACCGCGCCCGCCCCGGCGCTCCGTACCGTGCGGACCGGCCCGGCCGCCGGGTTCGTCCGCATCGCACTGGCCGCCCTGGTCCTCGCGTTGTGCGCGGTACTCGCTCCCGCCACCTCCGCGCACGCCGCGGACACCGGGCTCGACAGCGTGGCCGAGGCCCTCCGCAAGAGCCCCGTGTACGTCGATCCGCGCGCCCGGGGCATGCTCGCCGACGCCGATGCCGAACACCTCGCGAAGAAGATCGAGGACGCGGGCAGGCCGGTGTTCGTCGCGGTACTGCCCGAGGGCTCCGAGTTCCCGCCCCGGACCCTGCTGCGGGACCTGCGCACACTGGTGGGCATCAGCGGCGTCTACGCCGTGCGCCTGGGCAACGGATTCGACGCCGGAGCCGATGCCTCGGTGATGCCCCGCGCCGCGGTCAACAACCTCACCGGTGCCGTCAAGCGCTCCCACCCGGGCGATCCCGCGGGAATGCTGACGGCGTTCGTCGACCGGGCGACCGCCCAGGCCGCGGGACGGGCTCCCGACACCTGGGGCGACTCCGGGGGCGAGGAGGGCGGCGGCGGGACCGCGGCACTTCTCGCCGTCGGCGCGGTCGCGGTGGCCGGGGGCGGGGGCTACGCCCTCTACCGGCGGTCCCGGAAGAAGCGCGAGGCCGCCGAACTCGATGCGCTCCGTGTCGTCGTCGACGAGGACATCACCGCCTTCGGCGAGGAGTTGGACCGGCTCGACTTCCGCCCCTCCGCGCCCGGCACCGACGACGCCATGCGCCAGGACTACGCCCACGCCCTCGACGCGTACGACAAGGCCAAGGAGCTGATGGCCGCCGCCTCCGCACCGCAGGACGTCCGGCCGGTGACCGAGACCCTGGCGGAGGGCCGGTTCGCGCTCGCCACCCTGGCCGCCCGCCGCGCCGGCACCCCGCTGCCCGAGCACCGCGCCCCCTGCTTCTTCGACCCGCGTCACGGCCCCTCGGTCAGGGACGTGCCGTGGGCGCCGCCCGGCGGCGTGCCGCGCGATGTCCCCGCGTGCCAGGTGGATGCCGAACTGCTGGCGTCGGGCCAGGAACCGGCAGCCCGTCAGGTGGCGACCGCGGACGGCCCCCAGCCCTACTGGAACGCCGGTCCCGCCTACGCGCCCTGGGCGGGCGGCTACTTCGGCGGCGCCGGAGGCATTCTCGGCGGACTGCTCGTGGGCACGATGCTGGGCTCGGTGCTCAGCGCCCCCGCCGCGTTCGCCGACACCCCGTCCGCCGACGGTGTCGCTGGTGACGCTCCCGGCGGCGGCGAGTTCACCGGCTCGGACTTCTCCCCGGGGGACTTCGGCGGCGGTTTCGACGGGGGTGGCGACTTCGGGGGCGGCGACTTCGGAGGCGGTGACTGGTGACCCGGCGGGCGACGCCGACGGCGGTTCCGGGGGCACCCGGTGTTCTCTGACGTGGGCCCGCTGGAACTGCTCACCATCGCCATCCTCGGCATGCTCCTCTTCGGCCCGGACAAATTGCCCGAGTTCATCCGGAACACGGCGGACCTCATCGCCCGGTTCCGGCAGTTCTCGGAGCAGGCGAAACAGGAGATCAGGTCCGAACTCGGCCCGGATTTCCAGGATTTCGAGTTCGAGGACCTGCACCCCAAAACACTGGTGCGCAAGCACGTGCTGAACGGTGACGGGCTCGGGCTGGACGAGATCCGCGACGCCCTCGACCCCAGGAAGGAGCTCGCCGAGGCGGTCGACGCCGTACGCGGCACCACCGGGGACGAGGGCGGCGCGGCGGGCGGGCTTCCGGGCGGCCCCGCCCCGACGGGCGGCACACCGGATCGGATGCCGTCGGAGAACGGCAGTATGTCGTTCACGAGCGGTCACGTGTCGTTCGAGAAGGGCCAAGCGCCCTCCGCGAAGGACGGAGAGGGCGGGGAGGCGCCGACGCGCCCCCGCGCGCCGTTCGACGCCGAGGCGACCTGAGTTCGCGATCGTTTTCGCTCCCCGCACATCACCAAATATTCAAAGATTGCGCAATACTTGAACTATGAAGACCGATACGAACGGCATGCAGGGCTGGGAGAACGCGGTCCTCGACGGCGGCCCCGCCGACGGACTGCGCATGCGGGTCACCGACCGCCCGGGGGTGCTCCAGGTGACCTACCCCTGCCAGGTCGAAACCTCGTCGGGTGGCATACAGGTGGAGGCGCTCTACGTCTACCGCCGCGATCCGCGCGTACGCAGCGAACCGCTGAGGTACGGCTTCGACGGCGCCAGCCCCTGATACCGCCGCCCGGCCCGTCCCTCCTCCTCGCCCGCCGGCCCCCCGGCTACCGGCCGGAGACCGCCTTCCCGGCCGCGGCCCAGTTGGCGTGCAGCCGGTCCAGGTAGGACTGCGCCTGACTGCCCGGGCGCGCACCGCGGGCGAACGCCAGCATGTTGCCCGACCCCGCGTTGTAGCCCAGCGCCAGCAGTTCGTCCTTCGAGTACGTCGCCGACCACCGGGCGGGCAGTTGCGCGGCAAGGTCGTGCAGGTGCCAGGCAGCGGCCCGGACGGCCAGATCACGGTCGTCGGGCAGTTCCTCCCACCGGCGGTCCGCGAAACCGTGCCGCCGTTTCGTCTCGTCGAAGGCGGCGCGGTGCATGTTCGCGACGCCGAAGGAGGCATCCGGCTTGTACCGCTGCCAGGCCCGCTCCCAGTCCGGATCGTGCGGCTTGTACGCCTCGTTGTAGAGGATCGCCATCAGCAGTCGCGGATCGACACCGGCCCGGCCCGCGTGGGTGCGCACCTGCGGCGCGAGATCCGCGGGGTCGTAGGCCCCGGCCGGTGGGACCTGCGGGCCGCCGCTCCCACCGGACGCCGAGGCACTCGGGTCGCCCGGCGGGGCGCTCGACGAGTCGTTCGACGGGCCGTTCGAGGGAGCGGGAACGGCCGGTGCGCCTGCCGCGTCCGCGGACGGTGCCGACGGGGCGCCGGACGGTGCGGCTCGTGACGCGTCCGTCGGCTCGGCCCCCTGGCCGCCGCGTACCAGCAGCCACACCACCAGGACGAGCACCGGCACCACGTACCACCGTCGCCGCGCCCCGGAATCCGCCATCGTCCCGCCTCCTCCGGTGCGCCTGCCGCGTATACCCACACCCTACGGATTCCGTCGCCGCGGGCGGGGCGACGGGCAGCACCGCACAGCATGCCGCACCACACCACGGGGGCGACGCCGCGGCCTGGACGTCAGGGCCGGGAGCCCCGCAGTTCGTGGCGGTCGCGGGCGATCACCAGGGCCGCGGTGTACAGCGCGAGCACGACCACGAGCAGCAGGTAGTAGACGCCGGGCAGGGTCATCATGCCCAGCGGCGGGCCGAGCGGGGAGAGCGGCAGCAGCAGGCCGGTGACGGCGAGCGCGGCGGCGGCCCGGCCGACCGGGCTGATCCCCCGGGTCTCGACGGTACGGCGGCCGGTCCGCAGGAGCACCATCACCAGGGCCTGGGTGAGCAGGTTCTCGGTGAACCAGCCCGCGTGGAACGCCGCCTCGTCGTCCGTGCCGCCGGGGCCGTGCAGGGCGAGTGCGAGCACCGCGAACGTCGCCAGGTCGGCGACGGCGTTGATCGCTCCGAACGCGGTGATGAAGCGGAGGAAGTCGCGCGGTCTCAGCATGGTGGGCCGCTTGAGCGCGGCCGGGGCGGGCCGGTCGTAGGAGAAGGTGAGCTGGGCGGCGTCGAAGCACAGGTTCTGGACGAGGGCCTGGGCCGGGAGCATCGGCAGGAACGGCAGCAGGAGACCGGCTGCCAGCATGGCGATCACGTTGCCGAGGTTCGAGGACAGGGTGATGCGCAGGTACGTCGCGATGGTGACGCTGCTCTGCCGGCCCGCCGTGATCGCATGGTCGATCGCGGTCAGGTCCTTGCCGTGGTCGGCGAGCACCACTCCGGCGCTCTCCCGGGCCACGTCGACGGCGTCGCGCGGGCAGATCCCGACATCGGCGGTGTGCAGCGCGGGCAGATCGTTGACGCCGTCCCCGAGGAATCCCGTGGTGTGTCCGGCGGCACGCAGGGTGGTGACGATGCGGGCCTTGTGCTCGGGGGTGCAGCGGGCGAACACGGTGGTCCGGTCGGCGAGTTCGGCGAGTTCCGGGTCGGTGAGCCCGTCGATGGCGTCCGCCGTGCGCACCTCGCCCGGATCCAGGCCCAGATCGCGGCAGGCGCGGGCCACCGTGCCCGGGTGGTCGCCGGTGAGCACCTTCACCGTGATGCCGCGGTCGGCGAGGACGCGCAGGGCGCCGGCCGCGGAGGGGACCAGCTCCTCGCGCAGGGCGACGAAGCCGACGAAGTCCAGGCCGCGTTCGTCGGCGGGCGTGTACGCGCGCCGACGCGCGGCGCGCTCGGCGGTGGCGACCGCCAGGAGGCGCAGTCCGTCGCCCGCCCGGTCCGCCGCGAGGGCGAGCAGCCGCCGCCGTTCGCCGTCGTCGAGCGCGCACCGTTCCAGCACGCTCTCGACGGCACCCTTGACGACGAGGGTGTGGACACCGAGCCGACCGGGGGCGTGCACGACGGCGGTGGACAGGCGCCGCACCGGATCGAAGGGCACGGCCGCGACCCCGTCGTGGCGCAGCGCGTCGTCCTCGTCGGCCGCGTCGAGGATCGCCTCGTCCAGGGTGTCGGGGACGGGCAGATCGGCGAGCTGGAGCGTCCACCACGCGTTCACGGCGGCCCAGCGCAATGCCTCGGGGTCGTCCCGGCCGTCGGCGTCCATCGCTCGCACCACGACCGGCCGGTCCTGGGTGAGCGTGCCCGTCTTGTCCAGGCACAGCACGTCGACCGCGCCCAGGTCGTGCAGCGCGGGCAGCCTCCGGACGATCACGCCGTGGGCGCGGGCGAGGAGCGAGGCGCCGCGCGCCAGGCTCGTCGTGACGATGACCGGGAGCATCTCCGGGGTGAGCCCCACCGCCACCGCCACCGCGAACGGCAGTGTCTCCAGGCCCCGGCCGCGCAGAGCCGCGTTCGCCATCAGCACCAGCGGCGGTGTCAGCAGCATGAACCGGATCAGGATCCAGGAGATCCCGTGCACCGACCGGTCGAAGGCGCTCCGGCCGCGCGGGACCACGGAGTCGTGCCCGGCGGCGAACCGGGTGTGCGCGCCGGTCGCGACGACCACCGCGGTGCCGCTGCCCGACATGACACTGCTGCCCTGGAAGCACAGCTGCGGTTCGCCGAAGGGACCGTCCCCCCTGTCCCCGGTCCCCGTGTCTTCTCCGGCCCCGTCCGCCGGGCGGTCCGGGGCGTCGACGGGGTGTTTGGCGACCGGGGCCGACTCCCCGGTGAGCGCCGCCTGGTTCACGCTCAGGCTGTTCGAGCGCAGCAGCCGCAGGTCGGCCGGGACCAGGTCCCCGGGGCCGAGGCGGACCACGTCGCCCGGCACCAGTTCGTCGACCGGGATCTCACGGGCTTCCGGCACCGTGTCGCCGTCGGCGCGACGCAGCACCGTCGCGGTGGTCGCCACCAGGTCCCGCAGCCCGGCCATCGACCGGTCGGCGCGATGTTCCCCGGCCGACCGCAGCACGCAGCTCACCACCACGAGCACGGTGATCACGCAGGCGGTGCCCCAGGCGGCGACGGCCGCGGACACCACACCGAGGCAGAGCAGCACGGCGGTGAACGGATCGCCGAGGCTGTGCAGGAAACGTCCGGGCCACGACACGGTGCGCCGGGCAGGCAGTGTGTTCTCGCCGAACCTGGTCAGGCGCTCCGCGGCGTCCTCGTCCGTGAGCCCGCGGGGACCGCTCTCCAGGGTGCGCAGCACCTGGAGAGCGGTGAGGTGGCGCAGGCCCCCGCCGCCCACGACGGCCTTCCCCGGCGCCGGAGGGGCCGGCGGGCCGGGTGACGCGAGACCTGACTCCTCGGCCTCGGAGGTCTCAGGCACCGGTCCCGCGAAGCGCGCGCACCGGCGCGGACGCGACGTCGGCGCGTGCGGTCAGCTGCCCGACCATCAGCCGCACCACGGTCACGACGTCGGGATCGTCCACGAAATACACCATGCGCCGGCCCTCGCGGCGGGAACGCACGAGGCCCGCGAGCTTCAGCTTCGTCAGGTGCTGGCTGACGGCGGGCAGCGCACCGCCCACCCGCTCCGCGAGTCCCGTGACATCGCTCTCGCCCTGGGCCAGTGCCCACACGATGTGCAGCCGCGCCGAGGATGCCAGCAGGCCGAAGGCCGCGGCAGCCTCCGCGAGCACCTCGGCGGGCGGGTCCTCGAAGTTGTCGACGCCTGTCGCCACCGTCGCCCCTCCGTTTCCCCGGTGTCGCTTGCCAACCTCCCCAGTCTAACGACCCGGGGAGCGAGAGGGGGTGGATCGGCGAGCGGCCCCATGCGGCTTCGGGTCCGAGGCAGCGGAGAGGACGAGGGCGAAGGGAGCTTCCTCCGTCCGAAGCGAGGGCGAGGGGGCCTCCCCCGTCCGAAGCAAGGGCGAAGGGGGCCTCCCCCGCCCGAAGCAAGGGCGAAGGGGGCCTCCCCGATCCGAACAGGGCCGAGAACGTGGGGAAGCTCACGACTGACGGCAACGCGGGAGGCGGAGCCGCGGGGCCGGAAGCCCGCTCCCCGTTGCTGCCCGGGTGGTCAGGGCTCCTCAGGTCGTCAGGGCCGTCCCGCCGCCGGGGATCCCGGCCCGAGACGCCCGGGTCCCCGCCGTAATGTCCCCCGGCCCCCACCGCGCAACCAGCACCGTCCCGGCTGCGTCCTCGTCATCGTCTGTACAGTTGCGCAACCACGCAACGCATTGCCGCCGACCGGGACTTGCCTCCGCCCCGGTGCGGCCCGACGAGGGGAACGAAAACGTGGGCATCGTCAGCTGGATCATCCTCGGGCTTGTCGCCGGAGTCATCGCCAAGGTGCTGCTGCCGGGCCGTGATCCGGGCGGCCTGATCGGCACCACTCTCATCGGCATCGCGGGCGCCTTCGTCGGCGGCTGGCTCTCGGCGCATTTCCTCGACCGGCCCGTGCAGAAGGACTTCTTCGATCTCACCACGTGGGGCGCGGCGATCGGCGGCTCGCTCGTCCTCCTCATCGGCTACCGCCTCCTCTTCGGCAACTCGCGGGACTGACGGCGTCGGCCCGGACCGACACCGGCCGGACCGGTCCCCACCAGGCGGACTGGGCCTCACCGGCCGCACCGGCCGGACCCGGCCGGTGCCCGGCAGGAACGTCCCGTGCACCAGGACTCCCCGCACCGACCGGAGTTCCGCGGGGTCTACAGGGGCGTGGCGGCGCGCAGTATCAGGATCATCGTGACCGCGGAGTTCGCCGACGACATGGCGGACAGCACCGTGCCGGCCACCGCGGACCAGGCGGCGGCGCCGACCGCGGTGAACGTGGGCGGCCAGGTGCGGGCGACCGGGGCCGGGCCGAGCAGGGCCGCGACCCGGCGCGGTACCGGACCCGGAGCGGCGAAGGCCGCCAGGGTCGACGCGGGCGGGCCGGGCGAGATCAGCGCGGCCTTGCCCACCGCACGAGCCGTCACCCGCCGGTCGCCGACCGCACGGGCCGCTTCCTCGTCCGCCCAGCGTTCGACGGTGTACGCCACGGACGTGCGCAACGGGCGCAGGAACGGATTGGCCCGCGCCGCGAGCCCCGCCACCACGAGGAAGCGGTGGTGACGGCCGTCGAGATGCGCGCGCTCGTGGGCGAACAGCGCGCGGCGCTCCCGGGAACCCAGACCGGCCAGCATCCCGGTGGAGACCATGATCCGGCCCGCGCCCCTGGCGCCGGGCAGCGCATGGGCGTAGGGCGTCGGGTCCGGGAGCACCGCGACCCGGGTGGCGGGCAGCCCCCGCAACGCCCGCTCGGCGCGGCGCCGCACCCGGTGGTGGCGGAGCAGAAGCGTCGTACAGGCCACGGCCACGAGCGCGAGCGCACCGATGGCCGTCTTCCCGACGAGTTCGTGGTGCGGCACGGCCGCCCGTACTTCGGCGTCGGACCAGCCGTCGGGCAGGGGGTTGCCCGGGAGCTGGGCGGTGCCGACGATCGCGAGCAGGGCCAGGCAGAGGGTGCTGCACAGCCCGAGCACGGCACTCGCCGCGGACAGGAGTCTGGTGGCGGCCCTCGGGTGGAGGTGCTGTTCCGCCAGGCGGGCGATCGGCCAGGCGGTCAGGGGCAGGAAGAGCGGCAGGAAGACGAAGACGCCCATGGTTCAGTTCTCCCGGCCGTCCCGGTCCTCGGCCCGGCCGTCCGTTCTCCCCGCGCCGGTGCCGGGACCGCGGCCACGGTCGGCACTGTCGCCGCCCCCGCCTCCGCCTCCGTTCCCGTCGTCGCCCGCGTCCACGGGCCCGCCGCCCGCGTCGTTGAGGAGCGAGCGGAGCAGTTCCTCGTCACGCGCGGACAGCCCCGACACGAAACTCATCAGGACGGCCTCGCGGTCGCTCTCGTTGTCCAGCACCCGCCGCATGCGGTGGGCGGCGAGCCCCGCCTCGTCGGCGGCCGCCGTCCACAGGAACGCCCGGCCGACCCGTTCCCGGGTGACCGCGTTCTTCGCGTGCAGCCGGGTCAGGATCGTCATCACCGTCGTGTAGGCGAGCGTGCCGCCCAGGTGTTCCCGAACCCAGGCCGCCGTCTGCGGCCCTGGCGCGGCCCGCAGCGCGGTCAGCACCTGCGCCTCCAGTTCACCCTGTCCACGGCGGCGAGCACGTGTGCCCCATTCCCCACCGTCGTCGCGGTCCGCCATGCCGTCTCCCCTGCCCGTGCCCCTCCCGGCCGGAGGGGCACCCCATCGTAGTGAGACGGACGGCCGACGACACCGGCGGCGGGAACGGGAACGGAAACCGCGAGGGACCGACCGGCTGCCCGGTCGCTCCCTCGCGGCACACCCGCGACTCACGCGGCACATGCGGTGCGGTGTCAGCGCAGTCGGAGCGCCTCACGGACGGTGGTGAACAGGTCGGTCTGGTCGGTGACGCCCAGGACCCGGTATGCCTGCGGTCCCTGCGCGGCGATCCGGACCTGGACGCCGGTGTGCTCCTGCGACTGACCGGGCGTGTTGGTCGAGTAGTTGACCTTCAGCTGCTGGCCCTCGTCGGTGATCAGCGTGGAGGTGAGGCCGGGCGGCTGGGCCTCCAGCGGCACGATCTGGCTGGTGTGGCCGTGGTCGGCGGTGGTGACGACCAGGGTGTCGGGGTGCTTGGCGGCGTAGGCGCGGGCCACCTTCACGGCGCGGTCGAACGCGGCGGTCTCACCGATCTGGCCGCACGGGTCGGCGGAGTGGTCCTGCTTGTCGATCGAGGCGCCCTCGACCTGGAGGAAGAAGCCCTTCTTGTTGCCGTTCTTGTGCTTCTGCTTCGCCTCCAGGAGCTGGATGGCCTTGGTGGTCTGGTCGGCGAGGTCCGGGGTGCCGGCCGGACGGTTCGGGTTGCTGGTGAGGCAGCGCTGCGGGTCGGTGCCGCCGAGCGCCGCGGGCTTGCCGGTCCACTCGGTGGGCACGTTGCCCGGCGCGAAGAGGCCCAGCACCGGCTTGTCGCCCTTGACGGCCTTCAGGGACCGGTCGTCGGTGACGACCTGGTAGCCCAGCTTCTGCGCCTGCTCGGTGACCGTCAGACCCTTGTACTTGCCGTCCGTCACCTTCTGGTCGAAGCGCTGCTTGCCACCGCCGAGAAGGACGTCGACCTTGTGGTTGACGCTCTGCTCGGCGATCGAGCCCGGGCCGCCCTTGGAGATGGTGTCGGTCGGGCACTTGGCCATGTCGGCGGGGCCCTGGCAGGAGCGGTCGGTGGCGTGCGAGGCGAGGACCGCAGGGGTGGCGTCGGTCAGCTCGGCCGTGCTCACGGAGCCGGTCGCGTAGCCGCCCTTCTGGGCCAGTTCCAGAATGGTCGGCACCGCCTTGTCGGTGCCCGGCGTCTTCGAGATCCGCCCGTTGACCGTCTTCACGCCGGTCGCCCAGCCGGTGCCGCTGGCCGCGGAGTCGGTGACGTAGTCCGGGGTGCCGTCGGCGTGCACGGCGTACGTCGTGTAGGCGCCGGTCAGCGGGAACTTGTCCATGTTCAGACGGCCGGCCGCACCCACGGTGTAGTCACGGGCCAGGGTGATCTCCGAGTCCCCCATGCCGTCGCCGATCAGCAGGATGACGTTCTTCGCCTTCCCGTCCTTGATGGCATGCTGGGCTTGCTGCTTCGGTCCGAACGCGCCCGCCGTCGTGCTGACGGCGACGGCGGCGGTGCTGGCGACGACGACGGCGCCGACGGCCATCAGACGGCTGCGGGACAGACGCGGTCGAGGCATGGGTGTCTCCTTGGAACAGGTCGGTACAGTCGCTATGGGAGGGAACCGGTCGGTACGGGACGCCGACGTCGCCGAGTCCATCAGCACCGTGTTAACCGCGGGCGACATCGAGGTGCCGACTGTTCTGCCGCGACATGACACACCGGTCGCGGCCCGCCCCGGCCCTCTCCCGGTCGGCCCGCTCCCCCGCCCGGCCGTCCCCGCGTCCCCTCCCGCACGCCCCATCCCGTCCCGCCCCTCGGTCCCCTCGCACATGATCCGCGCCCTCGCAAGCGGGGACCTCCGTCCGAGCGCGCGGCGGACGCGATGTCACCCCACCGCCCCACCGGTCGGTGCTCCGTTCGCATGAGAAAGGTCGCGAGATCCGGTCACCGGCACGTGTCATGAAGACGGTTCGCGCGAGCGGGACGTCAAACATTCCCCCATGAGACGCAGCTCCCAGCACCTCGGTACGCTGCGCTCCCGCGCCGCCGCCACCGGAACGGCCTGGGCCGTCGCGACGGCGACCGTGCCCGCCCTCTCCCTCGGTCTCGGAGCGACACCCGCCTACGCGGCTCCGCTCCCCGGCGGCCTCGGCCCCTGCGTCCCGGGCTCCTGCCCGGACCCGTTCCCCGGCATCGACAACGGGCCGATCGCGGGCCGCGACAACGCCGTCGACATCTTCGTCGGCAACGACTTCCGGGTGCGCGGCCGGCCGGCGGAGGCCGAGGGCCGCGTGGTGGTGCTCGACGACCCGAACGCCGCCAAGCACTGCCCGGTCAAGACCTACCGGGTCACCTGCGTCGACATGGACCGCCAACTGCTGTGGGTGCAGACCGGCGAACGGATCGACTTCCGCCCCGTTCCGATCCGCACCGGCCGCGAGGCCCAGGAGACCCGGCCCGGCTGGCACTCCATCTACTGGCGCGACAAGGACCACGTCTCCACCATCTACGACAACGCCCCCATGCCGTACTCGCAGTTCTTCGACGGCGGACAGGCCCTGCACGGGCACCCCGGCGACCTCTACGACGGCGGCGGCTCCGCCGGCTGCGTCAACCTCACCGTCCGCGACGCCGAGGCCCTGTGGAACCTGCTCCGCATCGACGACGCCGTCTACGTATGGGGGACGAAGCCCGGCACCGGCGCCTGACCCGCCCTTCCCGCGAGAAACGGCCACGACCCGGTCCCGGAGACAACGGCGCTCAGTCGTGACGGGCCCGGACGACGAGGGCGGCGACCATGGCGGACGGAACGAGCAGCAGCGCGAAGACGGTCGCGTAACCGCCGAGAGGACCGGTTCCGGCCGCCAGGCAGGCGTTGAGGACGGCGCTGGTGAGCGCCAGGACCACGACCTGCCCGAGGTTCATGTTGGTCTGCATGGCGCTGGTGGTGTGCCGGGACTGCTGAACGACGAGTTCCATCGCCACGGCGGACCACGTCGCCGGCCTCCTCGTGCTGCTGTACGCGCAGACGGCCAGCAGCATCCACCGCCTGACCGCCGACCGCGTCACACAGGACTGCGACCACGTTCCGCTCCACCTGGGCGACCGGCCCACCCAACTACCGGCGCCACTGGACCGCTTCATGCTCGACCTGGTCGCTTCACGGGGTACCGACGCCCTGATCCGGCATGAGGGCGACTGGCTCTTCCCGGGCCGCTCAGTGGGTCGGCCCATCTACGAGTCGCAGCTGCTGCGACGGCGCTCTGCCGGCATCACCCTCACCGCCACACAGCCATCCCCCACCCCATCAGAGATTCCCAGGTCAGACCCACTGGAACAGACCCATGACGGGCGTCGACAACAACAGGGGCGACCTTCCCGACCCCTATCCGCCAGAAGGCCCTGCTCCCCTCACTCCCCTCGTGCCGAACGACACAACACGTTACCCCTCCGCGTCAGGCAGCGGCCTCGATGCGAGCTCATCGTAGTCGCGCGCTCGACCACCACGAGTGGCATCGCCCCGTGATCCGCCTCCGCCGCAAACACCGTACGCCAGCGGCTAGTTGAGGAAGTTCTGCGACCAGGGCCGGAGGTTCGCCGACGGCGGCACCGCGGTCTTCGGCGCATCCAGTTCCATGATCGACCACTGCTGCGGAGCCCGCATTCCAACTCCGTGGACCATCGAAATGGCAGCCAACGACGGCCGCCACCGGGGCAAGACACGTGGAGGGCCCATTGCCGGGCCAACTCGCACAGCAGGGACGGGAAATCCGACGCCCGCACGGACGCACGGCGTCCCGTCCCCGCCCCAACAAGGTCAGTCGTGACCGTTTTGGCTGGAGTGGGGCTGGCCGCGAAGGGCCCGACCGCTCACCCGTGAGCCTGATTGGATCATGTCCGGCAACTAGTCGCTCTTCATGGCAAATCACTTCCACCCAGAAGATCCGAAGCCCCAGCGAAGGCATCGGTAAACGTAATCTAGACCACAAATAATTCCCTTGCAGTCACGGCCGCAGGGAGTGTTAGCTACTGAACGTGAAAACGGGGGGTAGTGAATGGCAATGATTCACTCGGCAGCGCATGGCGGAGCGACGGAGACAGCCGCGACCGCCTGAGGCAATGCAGGATTCCACTTTCCCCCTCGTCCGGTGGCGTGGATCCCGGACATCGAGCGGCTTGCCTGGACTGGCCTTCAACGGGACCTGAAACCTGGCATCTCTTCAGTCTTTTTCTGTCCGAGAGGAAATTTGTGCCAAAATCGGTGCGCGCCGAAAGTGCTTTACCTGTTTCAGAATTTGACGGCGGAATTATTGATCGAATCGCGCATTGGGTCGACAATACGCCATCTGCTACGGCGGTACATGAGGTTCGAGGCGGTGTACACCTTACTTACGCCGAGCTTTGGGAGCGTTCCGGGCGGCTGGCGCATGCTCTGCGTTCTGCCGGTGTGCGCATTGGTGACACGGTGGCTGTCGACCTTCCGCGTTCTGCGGACCTGATCGTCGCATTCCTTGGAGTTGTGCGATCGGGTGCGGCGTACCTGCCTTTCGACATTCATGCTCCGATCCGTCGACTGGACGGAATCCTCGAGGAATCCGGGACCAAGCTTGTCGTCGGACGACCGGGGGCACGCACATGGGCATCGTCCGGGATCCGGACCCTCTCGGTCACGGCCGACCTCGCGGCACAAGCCGAGACTCGGTCACTCGCGGATGCGGTGGTCGGGCCGGAAGATCCGGTCTACGTCACCTACACATCTGGGTCGACCGGGCGGCCCAAGGGCGTCGTCATCCCGCATCGTGCCGTCAAGCGGCTGGTGACCACGCCGAACTACTGTGTTGTGGAACCCGGAGACCGCGTAGCCAACACCTGCAATCCGGCGTTCGACGTCACCGCTTCCGAGGTCTGGGGAACGTTGGCCTCCGGCGCTGCGGTCGTGCCGTTCCCCGCACTGACCGAATACGGAATGGCCGAGTGGACGCGACTGGTGCGCAGCGAGCGCATCGCGACCATGTTCCTGCCGACATCGGTCTTCCACACCATCGCCCGCGAGCACCCGGATGCTTTCGCCGACCTTCGCGACCTCGTCGTCGGTGGCGAGCAGCTGGATCTCGACACGGTGCGGCGTGTCTTGAACGCCGGACCGCCGCGCCGGCTGGTGAACGGATACGGCCCCACCGAGGGGACCTCCTTCGCGACCTATTTCGAGTGCACTCAGGAGGGCCTGGCCCATGCGGAGCGAGTGCCCATCGGTTTCCCGCTGCAGGGCACGGACCTGTACGTACTCGATGACGAGCTGGGGCGCGTCGCGCCGGGCGAGGTGGGGGAGCTGTGCCTGGGAGGCCCGGGAGTGGCGAACGGGTACCTGCACCGGCCGGATCTGACGGCAGAGCGATTCGTCCGCGACCCTGCCACTGGGGAACGCGTGTACCGGACCGGCGACATGGTCCGAGAGCTTCCGTCGGGCGCCCTGGAAATGTTGGGCAGGCGTGACCGCCAGATCAAGCTGCGCGGCTTCCGTATCGAACTGGAAGAAGTGGAACGCAGCACGATCGCCACCGGTATCCCGGAGGCCGCCTTCGTGGAGAAGGTCGGGGAAGGAGCATCGGCGGCGCTCGTCGGTTTCGTTCTTCCGGGAAAACCCCACTTGGACCCCGATGCGCGGAAGCAGTGGGTGAGTGAACTGAATGCGACACTCCTGGAGCGCGTACCGGATTACATGGTGCCCAGCCGGTGGGTCGTACTCGAAACAGTTCCGCTGGGGCCGACCGGAAAGGCCGACCGGAAAGCGATGATCGCTTCACTGCCCACCCGCGAGGCAGAAGGAGACGGTCACACCAAATCGGCACTCGACAGCGAATCGGAGTGCAAAACCCTTCCCATGGTGCGGACGGCAATATCACAAGTGATCGATGGCGTGGCCGTACCCGGAATCAGCTTTGTCGAATCTGGGGGAAACTCCATCCTGGCCGTGCGCGTAGTGGACCGGCTGAATCGAATCATCGGTACTCCGGTATCCGCAGCGGATCTGCTGATCGCGGAGACACTCGAGGATTTCTCGGCGCAAGTCTGCACGGAATCCTGCCACCGAGCCGCGTGACGAGCGAAAGGAATATCCACATGCACAACGTCCCGCACACGTACGCGCAGGAAAGCCTTTGGCTGGCGGACCGGATCACCCGCAAGGACGGTCCCGCATACAACGAGCCGCTCGCATTCCGCCTCACTGGCGCCCTGGTCCCGGAAGCACTCGACACCGCACTGCGCGGGATCGTCGAACGGCACGAGGCGCTGCGCACCGCCTGGCACGAATCCCCGTCCGGGCTGGTAGCACGCCCTGTCGGGACCCCGCACCGGATACTCTCCATCAGCGATCTCCGCAGTCTGGACCCGGCGGAAGCGGCCGACAAGGCCGACGAGTTAGTGCGCGCCGACTACCGGCGGCCCTTCGATCTCACGGCCGACATCCTGCTTCGCGTGCTTCTGGTCCAGCTGCCGGGCGAGGTGAATATCCTGGCCATGACGCTGCATCACCTGGCCTACGACGGATGGAGCCGAAACGTCCTCACCGAGGAACTCGGCCGCGGATACGCGCAGGCCCTCCGCGGCGGCGACCACACCCAGCCGCCCGTTCCTTTCGCGGACCACGCCAGGACGGAGCGGACCCGTTTCGAAGGCGGCGAGCACACCGACCGCATCGCGCGCTGGAAGCAGGCGCTGGAGGATGGCCCCGAACTGCTGCGGCTCCCCACCGACCGGCCGCGTCCCGCCGCCGAGACCTTCAACGGCACCAGCGTGACCGTCACCCTGCCGCGCACCCAGGTGGCCGGCCTCCTCGACTCGTGCCGGGCGACGCTGCGCAGCACGGACTTCGCCGTCTACCTCGCCGCCTACGCGGTGTTCCTCAACCGCTACACCGGCCAGGACACCGTGACGGTCGGCACGACCGTACTCAACCGGGGCGAGGACCATCTGGACTCAATCGGCTACTACGCGAACACCGCCGCGCTTCCGATCGACGTGAATCGTGAGGAGAGCTTCGAGGCGCTGGTTCGGCGCACTTCCCGGGATTCCGCGAGGCGGTTGCTGGACGATGCGCAGGTTCCCTACGCGAAGATCGTGGAAGGGCTCGACATCCCGCGGTCGCCGAGTCACAACCCCGTCTTCCAGACGATGCTGACGTACCTCGGGCCGCAGAGCTCTCCCGACCTGGGCGAGGAAATCGGCGTCCGGTCCTACCCCGTCACGCGGGCGGCGGCCAAGTTCGAGTTCCTGCTCTACGTGTCCGAGGACAGCGAACATATCGATCTGACCGCTGAGTTCAACACGGACCTCTTCGACGAGGCGACCGTGGTGCGCATGCTCACCCACTACGGGGAACTGCTGCGGAACTTGGCGGACGACCTCAAGGCCCCGGTGGGCGGCGTCTCCATGCTTCCGGAGGCCGAACGCACCCTGATCCTCGACCAGTGGAACGACACGAGCGAGCCGTACCCGCACAGCACGGTCGTCGATGCCATTGAGGAGCAGGTGCGGCGTACCCCGGACGCGGTCGCCGTCGAGTTCGAGGGACGCTCACTCACCTACGCCGAGCTGAATGTGGCGGCCAATCGGGCCGCGCGCCTGATCCAACAGGAACTCGGCGACCACGGCGGGCCCTTCGTCGGTGTCTACATGGAACGGTCGCTGGACATGGTCGTCGCGCTGCTCGCGGTGACCAAGGCCGGGTGCGCCTACGTGCCGATCGACCCGGACTACCCCGCCGACCGCGTGGCGTTCATGATCGAGGACGCCGAGCTGCCGCTGGTGCTCACCCAGGCCCACCACGCCTCCGAGCTGTCCACGGCGGCAAGGCCGTTCGTGCTCTCCACCGAGGCCCTCGGCACCGGCGACGGCGGCGACCTGCCCCGGGACCTGGAGTCCTCGTCACCGGTATACATGATCTACACCTCCGGCTCGACGGGACGCCCCAAGGGGGTCGTCAACCGCCACGATGCACTGTTCAACAGGCTGTACTGGATGCAGAGCGCCTTTGGCCTGACCGCCGATGACCGGGTGTTGCAGAAGACCCCCTTCAGTTTCGACGTCTCGGTCTGGGAGTTCTTCTGGCCGTTGATGACAGGTGCGCGCATCGTGGTGGCACGACCCGGTGGGCACCGTGACCCGGATTACCTGACGGAGGTCATCGCCGGACGTGGCGTGACCACCCTCCACTTCGTGCCGTCCATGCTGAACGTCTTCCTGGAGCACGAGAATCTGCGGGAGCGCTGCTCCTCCCTGCGCCGCGTCATCTGCAGCGGGGAGGCACTGCCCCACACATCGGTGCGCAAGTTCAGTGCGGCACTGGGGTGCGAGCTGCACAACCTCTACGGGCCCACCGAGGCCGCGATCGACGTCTCGCACTGGCCCTGCACCGCGGACTACCCCGGATCCGTCGTGCCGATCGGCCGGCCCATCGCGAACCTCAGGCTGTACGTCGTGGACGAACACCTGCGGCTGCTTCCCGTGGGTGTGCCAGGTGAACTCTGCATCGGCGGAGTCGGGGTGGCCACGGGCTACCACCGTCGCGAGGAGCTGAACCGCCATTCCTTCGTCCAGGACCCGTACGCCGGCGTCCCGGACGGAAGGCTCTACCGGACCGGTGACCTGGCCCGTTTCCTGCCGGACGGCCAGCTCCAGTACCTGGGGCGGATCGACGGCCAGGTCAAGCTGCGCGGTCTGCGCATCGAAACCGACGAAGTCGCCGCCGCACTGCGCAAGCTGGCAGGGGTGAAGGACGCCGCGGTGATCGTCCACGAGGTCGGCGACTCCGCGATGCTGGCCGGGTACGTCGCCGCGGACGAGCCGCTGGACGAGGCTGCTTGCCGCGAAGAGCTGGGGCAGTGGCTGCCCGCGTTCATGGTTCCCCAGTTGCTGGTACGGCTGGACGAGATCCCCACGACCCCCAACGGCAAGCTGGACCGCCGCCGGCTTCCCGCACCCACAACCGCACCTGCCCCGGCCACCGAGGACGAGCAGGCGGCGACCGTCGAGGAGAAGGTGGTCGCGGAGGTCTGGGCGGCTGTGCTCGGCATCGAACGGGTCGTCGTGACCGACCACTTCTTCCGGCGCGGCGGGGACTCCCTCCTCGCGGTCCGGGTGGCGGCGAAGCTGCGCGGGCTGGGCTACGGGATCGAGGTGCAGGACATCTTCACGCACCCCACGCCCCGCGACCTCGCCGCGGTGCTCAGCGCCACGGCCGAGGGGCAGAAGATCACGGCGGTGCCGCCGTTCGCCCTGCTGGAGCCCGAGGACCGGGTGCTCCTGCCGGCGGACGCAGTGGATGCCTGGCCACTCACCCGTCTGCAGTCCGGAATGATCTACCACGCCATGCTGCACCCCCGGTCGGCGGTGTATCACGACATCTTCACCTACGAGTTCTCTGGTGAGATACGGCAGGAAGTGGCCCGGGAGGCGCTGCGCGCACTGGTCGCCCGCCATCCTCAGCTGCGTTCCACCATCGACCTGGAGAGCTGCGACACCGCCGTCCAGATCGTCCTCCGGGACCTCGACATACCGGTGGAGGTCGCCGACCTCACCGGGCTCGACCGGCGACAGCAGGACGAAACGGTACGCCGGTGGGAGGAGAAGGAGAAACAACAGCCGTTCGACCTCGAAGGCCCACTGTTCCGCGCCCAGGTACACCTGCGCGGCCCGGACTCCATGGCCCTGACGATCTCCTTCCACCACGTGGTCATGGACGGCTGGAGCGTCGCGCTGCTGCTCGAGGAGTTCCGCGGGTTGTATCTCGGCTTGTTGGAGGGACGGGTTCCCGGGGAAGCAGCGGAACAGATCCCGTACAGCACCTATGTCGCGCTGGAGGACGAAGCGGCACGGGACGAGGCCGCCGCGGAGTTCTGGTCCGGCCTGGTCGCGGGAGCGGCCCCGACGCGGCTCGCCGTGGCGGAGTCCGCCGAACCGGACCCCGCCGTGCTCGACCGCATGGTGCCCGGCCAGCTGGAGGAAGAGATCCGTAAACTGGCGGCCGACCTCGGCATGTCGGCCAAGAGCCTCTTCCTCACCGCGCATCTACGTGCACTCGGCACGCTGACCCAGCAGAGGTCCGTGGTGACCGGGCTGGTCTCGCACGGGCGCCCGGAAGTGCCCGGGGGCGACGAACTCGTCGGTCTGTTCCTGAACACCCTGCCGTTCCCGGCGGACCTGAGCGGCTTCGCCCCGAGCACACCGACCGCGCTGGTGGAGCAGGTCTTCGACCTGGAACGGCGCCTGATGGCCCACCGACGATACCCGTACACGGCCCTCCAGACAGGCGGCGAGAATGGGACACCGTTCGACACGGCGTTCAACTACACGGACTTCTACGTGTACGCCGCCAACCGCGACAAGCGTCTGGACATCACCGGTGCGCGGTACTTCGAACTGACCAACTTCCCGGTGGTGGTGCACGCCCACCGTGACCACTTCGCCGACCGGTTCCGGCTCATGGTCCATTTCGATCGCGGGCGAGTGAGCGAGGACACCGTGACGCGGTATCTCGACGCTCATCTCACGGCTCTGCGCGAGCTGTTGGGCGATGCTGCGGCCACGGAGAACGGCGCCGGGGAAACGGCTGAGCTCGAGCGGCGGATCACCGCCATCGTGAACAAGGTCACGAACACGACAGGGCTCGGTCCGCAGGACAACTACCTCGACCACGGCGTGGACTCGATCACCGCGATACGCATCGCGGCGAAAATCCGCCGGATCAACCCGGAGCTGGGTCTCGCCGATGTCATCAACTCGCGAACGGTCCGGGAACTGGCCCGCAGGGCCGCGGCGCACACCCCCGCTGCCGCCCAGCCCGACGAGCCACGTCCCGTGCATGCCTCCGCACAGCTCGGCCCGGACGTACCCCTGCCCGACGGGGTGGTCGACGCCTACCCGGCCACCGCACTCCAGCTGGCCATGATCCGTGCCACGGACGCCGACCCCGCCCAAGCCGCGTATCACGACATCTTCCGCTACCGCATCGCACGCCCGCTGGACCTGCCGCTGCTCCGAGACATCCTCACCCGGTTCACCGACGCACACGACACATTGCGCACGTCGTTCCAGTTGGACGGACCCATCCCGATGCAGTTCGTGCACCGTACGGCGCGGCCACGCCTGGAACTGCTGCGATTCGACAGCGAGGACGGGAACGCGCTCGCCCAGTGGGCGGTCCAAGAGCGCGGCAGGACCTTCGACTGGGGCGGAGCCGGACTCGTCCGCTACTACGCCCACCGCGACGCCGACGACGCCTTCACTCTCGTCCTCAGCTTCCACCACTCGATCATCGACGGCTGGAGCCTGTCGCTTCTCATGCGTGACGTACTCGCCTCGTACGAGGAGGGACTGGCAGGCCGGCCACTGCCGGAACCCATGCTGCCGCGACTCCGGTACCGCGACTACGTACAGGCCGAGCTCGCATCCCGCGACTCCCGGGCGGACTCCGACTTCTGGGCGGAGCGGCTTCGCGGGCACTCCGGCAACCCGCTGCCGTGGACGACACCGGCCGACGATGTTGTCTCGCGTTGGAGCGAGACCCGCACTGTCCTCGCGCCCGGTCTGCAACACCGGCTGGAGACAGTCGCCCGAGACGCAGGCGTGACACTCAAGCACTCGCTGCTCGCCGCTCACCTGCGTATCCTGGGTCTGCTCTCGGACCGGACGGACATTGTCTCCGGGGTCTTCACTCATGGACGCCTGGAGGAAGAGGGCGGCGACCAGGTCCTCGGCCTGTTCCTCAACTTCCTTCCCCATCGCCAGGAACTGAGGGACAAGACCTGGCTCGGACTCGTCCAGGCGGTACGGGACGCCGACGGCGCAGGGCTCGCCCACCGCCGCCACCCCCTGATCGGCACCGGCCCCGACGCCCGGCCGGGCAGCGCCTACGCCGCGCTGTTCAATTACACGGAGTTCAGCGCCTACGGCGAACTGTCCGGCACACCGGACCGCCCGGGGCCGCTGCTCGGCATCGACTGGTTCGAGCACGTCGACACTCCCCTGCTCGTCAACGCCGGACGCGACGTCGAGCAGGAGCGAGTGGTGCTCACTCTCAACGCCGACGGTCGGCTGATCGCCCAGCCAGAACTCGAATCCCTGGCGCACCTGTGGACGTCCGTCCTCGAAGACATCGTCGCCGCGCCGGAAGCCTCGTCGACCGATGCCAGCCCCGGCACTCTCCGTCTCACCCACGAACTGCGTTCCGCGGCCACGCGACGCACCTGACTTTCCAGACGTCCTTGACGCCCAGCCGCAGACCGGCCACTACCACCGAGGAGCAACATGCCCGCACCTGCCGCATCAGCCGTGGAGACTTTCACCCAGTCCGACGGCTATGTATCGCACTACCGCATCTGGGGACCGTCCACCGGGCGTGACGTCATCGTCGTCCTGCACGGCGGGATGAGCCACTCGAGCTGGCAGCAGCCGCTCGGGGAGGCACTCGTCCCGGACTCCGGTATCACCTTCGTCGCACTCGACCGCCGCGGTTCCGGGCTCAACGCCCAACCCGGGCACCTGGAGAAGGGTGCGCAAGCCATCGAGGACGCCGCCGAGTTCCTGCGTCATCTGAAGACGTCGTTCGAGCGGGTGCACCTCGCCGGATGGTGCTTCGGCGGGCAGGTGGCCACGTCGGTGGCGGCCGGGGTCGCCGATGAGAACGTCATCTCGTCGCTGCTGCTGCTGGCTCCGGGGTTCCACTTCAACGAGCGCTACAGCGACGTTCTCAGGCTGTCGCTGGAGGCCGTGTTCGCCGCGGTGACCGACCTGGGCCTGGAGCCGTCCGCCGACACTCCGTTCATCAAGGTGCCGCTGGAGCCGGGCGACTTCACCACCGACCCCGACTGGCACCGTTTCATCGAAAGCGACGAACTCCGGCTCACGCGCGTCGCGCCCAGCATGACCGATGCCTGGTCGGAGCTGGCCGAACTCGCCGCGAAGGATTTTGCCGACATCCCCGACGTTCCGGTGCTCGCCGTCCTGGCCAAGGCGGACCGGCTGGTCGACAACGCCCGGGTGCGTGCCTTCCTGGAGACTCGTGACGGCATCCGCTTCGAGGAACTGAACACCGGCCACGCCCTGCACTTCGAAGAGCCCGCGAAGCTCGCGGGGATCGTGAAGTCCTTCATACAGACTGTGTGACGATCACCGGTGTACCCGCCCTCTCCTCGGGTGGGTACACCGGTCGTTCCGCTGGCACCGCTCCACCGAATCCGGCCGTCCTGAAGAGGAAGCCCACCGCATCGCATGCTCACGCGCCTCATACCGCTCGTCATCGCCACCTTTGCGGTCGGCACTGACAACTTCGTCATCGCCGGCCTCCTGCCGGGTATCGCCAAGGACCTCGACGTCTCCATATCGGCGGCTGGGCAGCTCGTCACGGTCTTCGCCCTGACGTTCGCGATCTCCGCTTCCGTCCTGGGCGCCCTTACCAGCGGACTCGACCGCCGTCGTGCCCTGATGATCGCGCTGGGTATCTTCGTCGTCGGCAACCTCGCCACCGCCGTGGCGCCGGACTACGCGACCGTGATGGCAGCACGGGTCGTTTCCGCTCTCGGCGCAGGCATGATCACCTCCTCGGCCTCGGCCACCGCGACCGCGCTCGCCCCGCCCGAACGCCGCGGCTGGGTCATGTCCATCGTCCTGGGCGGACTCAGCGTCGCCACCGCGCTCGGACTTCCCCTCGGCACCCTGCTGGGGGGAATCGGCTGGCGTTGGACGCTACTCGCCGTGTCCGCTCTCGGACTGGTCGCGCTCATCGGCGTATTCCTGCTGCTGGGCCCCGTCTACCTGCCGGCGGCCGACCTGAGCGCCCGACTGCGTCCGCTGCGCGACCCGGGAATCCTCATGATCCTCGCGACCACGGTTGTCGCGCTGGCCGGGACCTACCTCTTCTACACCTACATCGCAGCCGCCTTCCGGCCCCTCACCCACGGATCGGTCCAGCAACTGACGGTCCTTCTGTTCGCCTACGGCGTCGGGGACGTGATCGGCACGCTGGCCTCCGGAAAGCTCGGCGACCGCTGGGGCCCGCGGCCGGTGGCCCTGGGCTCGCTGGTCGCCTCGGCGCTCGTCCTGGCCGTACAGCCGCTCCTGGTCCGCGACTTCTCCGCCGGCCTCATCTGGGCGCTGACGTGGGGAGTGTGCAGCGCGGCATGTATCGTCCCGCAGCAGCACCGACTGATCGAGAAGGCGCCGGCATCCGCACCGATCCTGCTGGGACTCAGCTCCACAGCGATCTATCTGGGAATCTCCCTGGGCAGTGGCCTCGGAGGTCTCACTTCAGAGTGGATCTCCCCGGACCAGTTCGGCTACCCCGCCGCCGTGCTGACCGCAGCGGCTACCGTGCTGGTTCTCGTCACGAAAGACCGGCAGCGTGTCCCCGTCTTCTCCAGCGCCGACAAGGAAATGACATAACGACATGAAGCATCACATGCGCCCTTCAGGCATGCCCCCGGTCAACGGCTACAGCCACACCGTGGCCACCACCGGGCCACTGATCTTCGTCTCCGGCCAGCTCCCCCTGGACTCCGACGGAAATCTCGTCGGCCAGAACAACGCCCGCAAACAGATCGACCAGGTGTTCTCCAACCTCGCCGCGGCCCTTGAGGCCGCCGGCTCGCACATGGACAGAGTCGTCAAGCTGACGGTGTTCCTGACCGACCTGTCAGACCTGGCGGCATTCCGCGAAGTACGCGACACCTATCTGCGCCTCGACGCTCCGCCGTCCTCCTCCCTGGTCCAGGTGTCCGCCCTGGTCCACCCCGAGGCCCGCGTCGAGATCGAGGCCATCGCGGAAGCCTCGCCCGAACCGCAGGTACTCGATCCGCATCAACTGCGCTGACAACGCCCACCGGAAGCTGCCCGGCGATGCCGTAAGTGAAGGTCGTCAGTTCGAATCCGGCATGGGCTCTGAGTAGCACCGGGTCAGGGGCCCCTCCCGTTCACCGACCGGGAGGGGCCCTGCACGTGGCACACATATGGCACTCACGCGTCCCTGCCCCCGTCGCTACTCACGCCGCTATCGGGCGGCCCTCGACATCAAAGACCGGGCGGAAGGTGGCTCCTCCGCCTTACGAGTTGGTGTCTGGACCTACGGTGGTTCCTGCCCCGGGTTCAGCAGGGGAGGGATGGAGCCACGGCCGTACGGTGTTCACGAGAGGTGTCGTACGGCTGCGGATTCGGCGCCGGAGCCTGTTGATCCTGAATGCCGTCCTGCCCGGCAGCGAGCGTCGCAAGGGCCTGATCGACGTGGTCGAGCGTGAGCCGCGTCGCTGGTGGAGTAGGCGCAGTCGGCGACCACAGCCCGGCAGACGAAACCCGCCTCCTTGTCCTGAACCATAAGAGCAGCGGCGAGCTGGGGTTACCCCCACCTCTTCGCCACGCTCGCCATCGTCTCCGCAGCATCGTGCCTGATCTCACTCCGCGCGACGCCTCCCGCGCCCGAAGCCACGCCACTCCCGCGCATCTGACCAAATAGCCCAGCGCAGACCCGCTGCTGGATACAAATCAGAAGCACCGGTCGATCAACCGCCAGCCCTGGCTCCCGCCCTGCAAGGGCGCCCGCAGACACGTCAGCGCCTCTCAAGATCACACCCATATCGCCTCAAGAGCTCACACACGGTACGGAACGGGAAATTCGCCTTCCCCATCGAATTCCGCCGCCCCTCGACCATCACCCCTGGTACACGGAATCAGCAGGTCAGAGGCATGCCGCATCCACTTTCGCTGAGCTACCCCGACACGGAGGCCCCTCACCGGCACGGATCCGCTACGCTGTCCCTGGTCGGTCGTCGGTACGTCCCACTGTCTGCCCGAGCAAGATCGCAGAGAGCATCGCACCCCGTCCGACCAGTGGGCTTGTACGCCTCGCCGGAGATCCACTCGCTGGGTTTTCCCCGAGGTTTTCTACAAGCCCCCGCCTTCGTAGCTCAGGGGATAGAGCACCGCTCTCCTAAAGCGGGTGTCGCAGGTTCGAATCCTGCCGGGGGCACAGCCAAATACCAGGTCCGAACCTGTTTAGCCATGGGGTGGGCCTTTCGTGGAGATCACGGGGGGCCTTCCTCACGACTGCCGGGAACATGCCCTCAGGTGGCCGGCTCCCCAGGAACATCGCTGGGCACCTCGGGCTCGTCGTCAGCAGTGTCGGGCCTCGTCAGCCGTCTGCGGCTTCCCGGCGCGCGGCACGCGGCACCCGGCACCCGGCACGCGGGTGGACGGGGGCCTCCGCCTCGGCCTTCTCGGACCGCGGCAGGACCGAGGTGGGCGTGGGGTTGCCGTACACCTCGGCGCCGTCCGCGTACGCGGCGAACGCGGCCCATGAACGGTGGGTGGCCGAGGTCCCGCAGCCCTCTCGGCAGCGCCTGCGGCAGATGGCTGATTCCCGCAAGCGCCCGTGGACGGTCCGTCGCCGTATTCGTACGCTGGGTGGACAGTCCGGGCAGAGCACACAGGGGCGGCGCATGGACGGCACGTGGGACGCGGACCCGCAGGCGCGACTCGCCCGGCGCATCGGCCTCTCGCCGGCCGAGTTGGGTACGACTGGGGGCAGGGACGGCTGTCCGGACATCTGGGAACTCGACAACGGCGACTTCGCGGTCATCGGCCGTGACCTCACAGCGGTCCATTCCGGCGGGCTGCCCGATGACGCGGTGATCGGCGGTGGCGAACGCCTCGTGGTCATCCCCCGCATCACCCTGCTGGCCGCCAAGGCACACATTCCGGATGCGTGACCTACTTGGCGTCCCGCCCGGCGAGCGGCTGGGACTGGACGCCTATCGCGAGGACTTCCGCGGCAGGGATTTCGCTGTCGCCGGGTGCGATTCATGGAAGCTGGAACGCCGCCAGCACTTCCGAGAGCCGGGCGACGCGAGCTGGAACGCCTTCGCCCGGGGGGACTGGGAGGGGGCGCTGAGGCTGATCGAGGCCCAGCGCGCAGAGTTGCGTGCCCTGTCTCGTCTGGCTGCACGTCATCGTTGCCGACTGCTGCGTATCCGTGTGGTGGAGCAGCGGCTCACGCCGTATCTGCAGTGGGAGCTGCACCTGCTGCGTGTGCGGGCCCAGTGCGGTGAGCTGATCCGTGTCATCAGCCCGCAGCACATCGCGGCATACGAACGGGATGGAGCCGTACCGGAATTGGTCACGCTGAACGACGACACGGTGTACGAGATTCTTTACGACGAAGAGGGTGTCCTGGAAGGTGCCGTGCGGTATCTCGGTGCGAGAACGAGGGATCGCATCGTGGCGCGAGTCGAGGAACTGTACGTGCTGGGTGAGGACATCGGCACGTTCTTCGACCGTGAAGTGGCCCATCTGATGCCTCCGACGGGTGTATGAGCCGCGCGAGGAAGTCAACTCCTCACTCTCCGGCACCTCCCGTGATGTCGTGCAGGCCCGCGACGTGCAGGGCGGGATACATTTCCACGCTCCGGCGACCGATCGCGTGCGGCCACCGGTTCCGCACCAACTCCCCTTTGCCTGCCAGGGCTTCGTCAACCGACGCGCTGAGCGCGCGGCGCTCGACCGCCTGCTCGACGACGGTCTCGCCCATGCGCGGGTGCTGCTGGTAACCGGCACTGCCGGGGTCGGCAAGACGTCCTTGGTGCTGCACTGGTCGCACGCGGTCCGTGATCGGTTCCCGGACGGCCAGTTGTATGCCGAGCTGCACGGCTACGGCCCGCACGCGCCGGTCAGGTACGAACGGGTCCTGGAGGGCTTCCTGCGGGTGCTCGGCGCTCCTGCGGACGCGGTTCATGCCGAGGGCGAGCACATGGCCGCGGCCTTCCGCTCCTGGCTCGCCGACCGCAGGCTGCTGATCGTGCTCGACAACGCCGCCGGCGCGTCCCAGGTCAGGCCCTTGCTTCCGGCGACTCCGGGATGCCTGGCCATCGTGACCAGCAGGCACCGGCTGCCCGGCCTGACGATCCGGGAGGCAGCGCGGCGCCTCACGCTGGATGTGCTCGACCAGGACGGCTCGGTCGCCCTGCTGCACAGCGTCACCCAGGGCTACCGGTGCGAGGACGATCCCGCTCAGGTGGCGGAGCTCGCCTCGCTGTGCGCGCGCCTGCCGTTGGCGCTCAGGATCGCTGCCGAGCGCGCGGCGGGGCGGCCGTTGATGCACCTGGCGGATTTGATCGGCGAGCTGCGTGACGAGTCCGGTCGGTGGGAAGTTCTGTCGGCAGACGGCGACGAGGAGTCCGAAGCGGTGCGTCCCGTGTTCACGTGGTCCTACCGGGCGTTGCCCCCAGATGCCTCCCGGCTGTTCCGGTTGCTCGGACTGCACCCCGGGCCGGACTTCAGCGACACGGCTGCGGCGGCCCTCGCAGGAGTCGACGTCCGTACCACGCGACGCCTGCTCGATGTCGTCGCTGCCGCACATATGGTCGATCAGACCGCGCCCGATCGCTTCCGCCTACACGACCTGCTGCATGCCTATGCCGCCGATCGGGCACGGCTGGAACAGACCCCGCAGGAGTGCCACAACGCGCTGCGCACGTTGCTGACCTGGTACCTGCACACTGCGGACGCGGTCCGGGCCCGCCTCGCACCGCGGGAGCCCCGCGTGGAGCTGGTACCCGCCGAGGCAGGACTGCCTGAGATGTGGTTCGCCGACGAGGCAAGGGCGATGCAGTGGTACGAGGCGGAACGCGACAACCTCGTGGCTGCCGTACGCACAGCCGCGAGTGGTGGGCTGGACCGGATCGCCTGGCAGCTGGCGGTGGTCCTGCGGGCCATCTACATGACCAACAACCCGTTCCAGGACTGGCTCGCCACCTCGCGGATCGGTCTGGAGGCCGCCCGGCGCGACGGCGATCGAGGCGCCGAAGCCGAACTGGAGGAGAGCCTCGGCATGGCGTACGCCCAATCCCAGTGCCTGGCCGCCGCCGCCGAGCACTACGGGGCGGCGCTGGCCCTGCGCCGGGACCTGCGCGACGCCTTCGGTGAGGCACTGACGCTCAACGGCCTTGGCCTCCTCGAACTACGCCGCCGCAACCTCGCACAGGCGCAAGCGGCGTTCGAGGACAGCAGGGCTCTGTTCGCGGCGCTCGACGATGCCTTCTGGGAACCTCGCGTGGCGGTCAACCTCGCGCAGGTGGAACTGGAGCTCGGGCACCCGGCCCGCGCCCTCGGTCCGCTGTTCCGGGGAATCGAGGTATTCCGGACCCACGGCGACCGCCACGCCGAGGGCAATGCCCTCCGACTGCTCGCCGCGGCGGAGTTGGACAGCGGAGACACGGATGCCGCGTTGACACATGCCGAGCAGGCTGTAGCCATCGCCACGGAGATCCGCAGCGCGGCCGCGGAAGGCTACTGGCTGCTTGCCCTGGGCGATGCTCAACGCACCATCGGGCGTCCCGCCCGGGCGCTGGCCTCCTACCGTCGCGCCCCCGTACTCCAGGAACAGCTGGGCGACCGCGCCCGCCGAGCCGCTGCCTGGGACGGCCTCGGGCAAACACATCTGCGGCTCGGCAGCGTCCGGGAAGCCGTGGAATGCCACCGCCGGGCAGTGGCCGCCTACCGCGACCTCGATCAGACATGGGAGACAGCACGAACGCTGGTGCACCTGGCGGATGCCCTGGACCGTGCCGACACACCGCAGGAGGCCACCGACGCACGAGCTGAGGCATGCGACCTGCTCAGGGCGTTCACCGATCCGCGCGCCGTACGGCTACGGGAGAGCATCGTCCAGCAGTGACCTCACGACGAGGCCAGCCAACGATCACGAGCCGGAACCGGCACCGATTCGGTGACCCACAGCGGCCCGTCCCCGCACCGCTTCCTCACTCCGCTCGCCTCGACCGCGCTGGTCCGCAGCACGCTGACCCACTTGCCCCGAACGACCGCCAGCGGCCCCGGCACGGCGAACAGGCCGAAACGGTAGGCCCGCACCAGGTTGTGGATCTCCCGGGCCGGTCGGCTCCAGTCGATGAACGCGCTCCCGGGACCCATGAAACCTTCGTACGACGCCAGCGACTCGTCCTGTGGCGTGCCCGCGAATCCGCCTTCCGCCAGGGCCAGTGCCTCCGGTACCAGAGTCCGGATCGTGGCCCGGACCTGCGTGAAGACCGCGTCGCCCGACAGATCGTCCGGCAGGGGAATGCCGCCGCGCCGAGCCACGACCGGGCCACTGTCGAACGCCTCGTCCATCCAGTGAACCGTCACCCCGGTCTCCTCGTCGCCGTGCCGCACGGCCCAGTGCACCGGCATCGGCCCCCGGTGCCGCGGAAGCAGCGACGGGTGGACGTTCAACACCCCAAGCCTCGGTACGCGCAGCACGGACGTGGGCAGTCGCCACGGAATCCCGTAGCACACGACAATGTCGGGTTCGTATCCGGCGAGGCCGAGCGCGAGGCCCTGCGGGCTGCGAGGGACCAGCAGATCGGGACCCGGCGGCATCGCCGCCAGAACCTCATCCGCAACTGCCCCGCCCTTCGGGGCAGCGCACACGTACGCGACGGGGACGTGGCCGGCTGTCTCGCACGCCGCTTGCAAGTCCTCGAAGCCCTCAGCCGCGTACGACATCAGCACTACGCGCATCCGTCAGCCACCTTCCACACGAGGGGCGAAGCCCAACCACGAAGGTGCGTGATCGTCTCATGGATCCGGTGATGACATCCGTGCTCCTGCTCAGCTCCCAGCCCCTCGTCACGGCGATCCTCACCGACGGCCGGACAGCGGTACCTCCGCCGCTTCCCCCACCACGACGCGTCGCCGGCCACCTGCGCCGGTCTTCCACGAGCGGCCGGGCCCGCCGTCCACGGCCTCGCGCGGCCTCACGCGGCCCTCGCGGTGCGGAGGGTGCGGAGGGTGCGGTCCATGGCCGTGCAGGCGGCGTGATCCGATCTTGTGAGCGAGGTTTCCGCCCGCGATCATGAACACATGGCGGACGAACGGTGTGTGCACGATCTCGTGGTGGGGCAGTGCACCGAGTGCGCTCCCGTGCCCAGAGGGCTGACGGCCCGGGTGTTCACCACCCGGGGCGGATCGGTCTTCCACCGCACGACGGACTGCGAAGCCCTGCACGACGGGCAGCGGAAGGCCCGACGGTTCGGGCGGGACACGCACGAGCCGCAGAATGTCGCACTTTCCGTGGCGCAGGCGGAGGGACGCGGGGCCTGCATCCCGTGTTTTCCCGAATTCCGGCCCTCGGCCGACGCGAAACCGTGCCATGTGCGCATCGGGGGCACCTGGGTGCCGGGACTGCTCACCCAGTGGCGCCAGGGCGCCGATCGCCGGTGGTCGGGCGTGGTGACGTACGTCGTCGACGGCGAGCAGATGACCGGCGTCAAGGACCAGGCGGAACTCCGGTCGGCGTAGGCCGTGTTCGACGGGTGAGGGGTTTCGAAGGAACTCCGCCCGATACAGGCTCCGTTCGATGGGATTGCCCTGAACTCCGGCCGCCCCGGGGTGCATTCGACAGGTTCGGGGAGATACGCCGGACCCGTGCCGTGTCCCGGAGCGGGCCGACCGGTGAGCGGTGCCGGGAGGAGCCCGGTGTCGTTCGTGTGAGCGGTGTCTGCAGCGCCGGGGCGGGGGCCGCGGGACCAGGTTGTCCCGTTCGGCCTCCGCCCGGCGAGCGATGTCACCCGTCGGCGACAGTCTCGGCGAACCGCGACCAGTCGGTGAACTCCCAGTCCCAGCGCCGGCAGACCCGCTCCCTGGGAAGGTCGTCCCGGGAGGGATCGAGCAGCATGAGCCGGGCGTGACGGCCGTCGCCGACCACGATGGCGAGAAGGTAGCCGCCCGGTTCCGTCAGCATGAGGGACATCTCGTTGTTGGTCATGGCGAACCGCGCGTCGGGCCGGTCCACCTTCTTGACCTCGATCCGGACGGACTTGCCCCGCGGGTCCGTTCCTTCGAGGTCGTAGCCGACGTTCTGCGCGCTGACGTCGCGAAGCGTCCAGCCGAGTTGGTTGAGGTACTCCTTCGCGGCGAGCTCCGCAGCCCTCCACCGCTTGAGCACGGACGCCAGGGAGCCGTCGGGGCGGGGTGCCGCCTTCGTCATCCGGATTTCCCCGGCCGGGTCCGGGGCCGCGCGGGTCCGCTCCGGCGGGGCGGCCTCCTGCACGAGCCTGCGCTCCGCCTCGGTGAGCTTCCGGCCGTGGGTACGGGCGAGTTCCCCGAAGTACGCGCCGAGCCGCGAGCGCAGCGCCTCGGAGAGCGCGGCGGGGTCCACCTCGGCCAGGGCGGTCCCGAAGTCGATGCTGCGCAGGCCCAGGACCGCCTTGAGCGCCCGGGCGGCGGCCTGGTGGCGCGGCTCGTAGAGCGCCGCAGGGGCACCGCCGGGAAAGATGACGGCCACGTCCTGCGGCTCCAGCGGGAGCGGCGAATGGGCGAACGTCGGCCGCCGCCCGGTCATCTCGTCCCTCAGGGACGTCACCAGCAGCTTGCCTGCGGATGCGGTGGCCGAGACCATCACGCTGCGCAGGTCCTCGCCGTCCAGGGCCAACTGCCACAGCCGCTCGGACACCGGGTCGCCGGGCGAGCGCAGCCGTTCCGCGATCGCCCGGGCCGCGTCGGCGAGGACCCGGCGGGTCGACTCGTCCGCCGTCACCGCGTGGGTGCGGGACGGGTCGGTGAGGATGTCGCCCGAGACGACGACCGGAAGTCCCACCTCGTCCTGGAGCGGCAGGAAGCAGGCGAGGCGGCCGCGTACGCCGGTCATGGCGAGTGCGCGTGCGTCGAGCGGCACCGCGACCGTCGCCGAACCGTGCCGCAACAGGGCGAACGCCGCTTCGTCCGCGCCGAGGCGCAGCACCACCCGCGACGCGTCCCGTTCGACGCGGATGTCCTGATGCGCGGACATGGACGGGGTCACGGGCGCCATCCCGGGCAGGGAAGCGGACGCGGAAGCGGAAGCGGACGGCGACGGCGACGAGGCCGTGTACGAAGACGAGGCCGTGGTCGGCGTCCCGATCCGTATCCGCGTCACGTTCCGCAGGAAGAGGGCGCTGAGCGGGTCGATCGCGCCCCGCGCTCCTGCGGCGTCGGGCCGGCATGTGACGGTGAAGGCCACGCCGTCGGCCGGAGCGTCCGGGTGTACCTCGGCGGGTATCCGGATCAGCGGCACCGCGT
Source organism: Streptomyces sp. NPDC056061 (assembly GCF_042266885.1). Lineage (NCBI taxonomy): Bacteria > Bacillati > Actinomycetota > Actinomycetes > Kitasatosporales > Streptomycetaceae > Streptomyces > Streptomyces sp. NPDC056061. Next base: position 189,877 of record NZ_JBHJWQ010000006.1, read on the forward strand.
TCTCGTCCGGCTCACCGAGCAGCGCCGCCGCGGCCGACCTGTCGAAGGCGAAGCGCACGCCCGACGAGCGGACGTCGATCCGGGAGGCGATCGCCGCGAGCGACTTGAATCCGATGCCCCGGTATCCGATCGAGTCCCCGCCGCGCGACTTGGTGGAGTTGGCGCTGCGGCACAGTGCCTCCACGTCCGCCGCGTCCAGGGACCGGCCGTCGTTGCTCCAACGGAACCGCCCCTCCCCCAGGTCCTCGACGACCACGGACGTGGATCCGGCGTCGTCGGAGTTCTGGAGCAGTTCGTACGGGACGCGGTCGCGGTAGGTGTCGGCGAGCAACTCCTCCATCCGCGCGATCTCGCGGAAGAGTCCGGGTGCCTGCGCGTGCTCGCGCACGAGGGTGTCCCGCAGGGCGACGACGGCCGCCACCGGGGCGGTCACAGGTCCTCCGCGTCCATCACGCGGGCCACGATGCGGGAGGGCTCGCCGGACAGGTCGTCCAGGTCGAGCGAGCACTGGGCGACCCAGCGCGGCTGACGCGACGGCAGCGCGACCCCTTCCTCCACGCGGACCCTCCCGTAGAGCGACACCTCCCGCTTGTCGAGCAGGAAGTCGGTTCCGTCCAGCACCTCGACGCAGATTCCGGGCATCGGGACCTCGAAGGGGCACTCGGCCTCGATGTCGTCGTCCCGCAGGTCGTCGGTCCGCAGGCCGTCGCCGCGCCAGGGTTCCATGGCGATGCAGTCGGCCAGCAGTTCGCCGGCCGATCCGAACTCCGCGAAGCCGCCGAGACGTATCTGCAACGAGCCGTCGCGCCGCTTTCCGACGAGCGTCGCGTCGCAGACGGTGGGCTTCAGCCGCACGGCCTCGTGAACCGTCTCGTCGACAAGCTCGACGGGCAGCGGCTTCGTCCGTGACCCGGGCCAGACCAGGCCGATGTCGGTCTCGCTCAGGTCGAAGGAGGTCACCTGGAGGCGGATCTCCTCGGGCCCCACGCGCCTGGAGCACTCCCAGGTGCTGCTGGACTCGGAGAACCGTACCGGCCGCTTGCCCGCCTTCTTGATCGTCTCCAGCACGGCATGCGTGTAGCTGACCAACTCCGGCCGGTCCACCGGGCTCAGCCCCAGCAGGAGGGTGGGCGGGTAGTCGTCGTCCTCGCCGCTCGTGAACCGGTCGGTCCAGTCCTCGCGCAGGAACCGCGCAGTGCCCGATACGACGATCTCCTGGAAATGGGTGTCGTCGAAGCTCTCCGTGACGAGCCTCGCCCGCACGTTCTCGACCTGCCATCCGACGAGCGACAGCGACAACTCGTCGATCTCCACATCGAGTTCCTCGATCTTCTTGCCCACCGACGACTCGCCCTCCCACGTGGTCCTCATGAATCGCCCCGGATACGCGGGCGACGTGCAGACGATAGCCCCTTTTCTTCACATATTCGTCACGGTGCTTTCCGTCCTTCGTCCTTCGCTCCCGTGCCTCGCCTCCATCCTCCGCTCCCGCACCTCGCCTCCGTCCACCGCTCTTCGCTCGCCGCCTTCGTGCTCATTGATCCACCTGGATCCGACCGGCTGCGTCGCGTCCCCCGATCCCGACGCCTTCGGGATCCGGCCCGTCCTGCTCCAGCACGTCCCCGTACAGGCGGAACAGGCGCGGCAGTTGCGCGGAGTCGCCGCGCCCGGTCCGGGGCTCCAGCAGGCGGCCCCAGCAGGCGGCGGTGAGTTCCCTGGCCCGTCGGCCGGGCCAGGGGTGGGGCAGCAGTTCGGGCGGCAGCAGCGGATCGGGCTCCATGGCCCTGGTGAACTCGGCGGCGAGCTCGACGGCCATGGTCAGCCGCTCGGCGTCCGGGAGCGGCTCTCCACCGCCCCGGACCGACGCCCCGCCACCGCCCCGGGCCACCATCCCCTCGCCGCCCCAGGCCGCGCCGATCGGCTCCTCGCCCTGCCGTTCCGCGCCGCGGTCGATCTCGGTGAGGCAGGACTCGGCGAGATCGGCGAGGCGGTCGTAGCGTTCCGTGATCTCGGCGAGCGGCCACAGGGACGCCGCCAGATCGGCCGGTCGGCCCACGGTGCCGATGCGCAGATCGGTGCTGGTGAGAAAGGTGACGGCGGGCAGGACGTCGAGCGTCCGGGCCTCGGCCTCGACGTACGGCTCGATGGGGTTGGCGCTCGCGTAGAAACCGCCCTGGACGGGGGCCGCGCCCAGGCGCAGGAGGCTGTCGCGGAGCGCGTCGCGGGCGGCCCGCCTGGCCTCGGGCACGGCAAAGGCGAACAGGTGCCAGACGCCGTCCCACGGGGCGCGGCCCCGGTCCTGACGGTAGGCATGGCGCACGAAGTCGGCGTCCGGGGCGAGGGAGCCGGTGGCGTCCGCGGTGGCCCGGAGCACGGCCTTGCGCCCGCGGCCCTCGTGGTCGAACCGGCCCTCGGCGACGAGGCGTTTGACGCACAGCCGCACCTGCTGGTCGGTCATACCGAGGATGCCTGCGACGGCATAGAGCTCTCCGGCGTCCACCGTGCCGTCCTCGCGCACCAGGGAGTGCACCAGCAGACGGGTCGGAACCTCCACCCTGCTTCTTCCGCCGTTCATCGCGCCTCCTCGTGGTCCGCCGCCGCGACCGGACGGTACATGGTGGTGACCGCCGAGAATCCCATCAGGTGGCGCAGGTAGGGCGTGCGCTCGGTGCGCGCCGCGGTGAATCCGTGCCGTTCGTACAGGGCGCGGGCCCGCGGATTGACGTCGATGACGTCCAGCCTGATGCGCCGGCAGTCGTGGTCGGCGGCCAGCGCCACGATCTCCTTCAGCAGCAGGCTGCCGATCCCGTGACCTCGGCAAACCGGGCTCACGGCGATGCCATCCATCACGAGCTCGCGGGCCGCCGGGGTGCGCGAGAGCACGGAGAGGAGCACCAGGCGCGGCAGCCCGCGCAGCGTCCCGTACGTCGCGAGCACGTCCCGCGCCCCGCCGCCGGTCAGCGCGCGCCCACCGAGCTGGTATCCGGCCACACCGACCACTTCGCCGTCCAGGAGGGCGGCGATCCCGCGGTCGTGGTGGAGGTGGTGGGCGATGAACGCCCGTGCGGTGTCGGGCGGATCGAGGGCCGGGCCGAGCTTGCGGCCGAACGCCTCCCAGTAGAGCTCCGCGACACGCGCCTCGGCGCCTCGTGGAATCGACCGGCGCACCTCCACCGGCCCGCCGCGCCGCCCGCGTCCGGCCTCCGGACCCGTCATCGCTGCTCCAATCCGTCTTCTCCCACTGCCTCTGCGCGCCGGCCGCTACCCGTTTCCGGGCATCCGCTCCCGGCGGGCCGGACCGGCGACAGCCGCCACCCCTCACTCGTTTGAACATAATATGTACGCTCACTTCGAAAACGAGCGTTTTATCAGCGATAGAAATGAACGGAGTGGGGAACGGTGACCGATGGGGAGGCTGAGGCCGACGGCGGAACCGCATCGTCCGAGGGACGCGCCGGAACGAGGAGGCGACGCAGGTGGCGGGTGGTGCTGGGGACGCTGATCGCGCTCGTGCTGCTCGCCGCGTCGGCGGTCGTGGTGGTGCTCCGGCAGAACGATTACGACCTGCGCGAGGAGCGCGTCACCCGGCGCCACGCCGGAGCGACGCTCGACGGGGTGCCGGCCCTGCCCCGGACCGGCGACGGACCGTACGGGCTCGCCTTCTTCGTGCACGGGGACGGGCGCCGGTGGACGCCACGCACGAGACGTTCTACCGCCCGATCTGGGAGTCCTTCGCCCGCGTCGGCTACCTCGCTGTCCTTCAGCAAGCCCGGTGTGGCGGGCTCGGAGGGCAATTGGCTCGATCAGAGCATGGCGGACCGGGCCGACGAGAGCCTGGCCGCCGTGGCCTGGGCCCGCGCGCGGCCGGACATCGACGGTCGGCGCATCGGCCTGTGAGGGGCCGGCCAGGTAGCACCGGCCATCGACTGGCAGTGGCAGGGGCGGTACAACCTCCTCGCGGAACTCCGCCGGGACGGTGCGTCCGACGCGGAACGGGAGGCCGCCCCGCGCCGCCGGGAGACCGCACTCCGCCTGCTGCGCGAGAACGCCTCCTTCGACACGTACCGCGAGACGGTCACGGCCGACGTGGGCGCGGACGGTGGCGGCACGGACGGCGGGGCACGGACGGCGGGGCACGGAGGACATGACGGCCGATCGCCGGCGGTTCATCGCCAGGAACTACACCGCGAACGCCACCGCGGACCTGCGGGCGATGCGCGGCACCCCGATCGTGCTGGTCCTGGGCGGTCACGACATCAACGTGGACGTCGCCGACACGGAGAAGACGTGTCGCGCACTCCTCCCCCACAACACCCTTCAGGTGCGGCGCGTCCCCGACGCCACGCACTCCCTGCTGAAGCACGACACCAAGGACTCCGAGATCCGGCTCACCCCGACCGCGCTGTTCGCGCCCCGGGCCCTGTTCGCCGACGGCGCCCTCGACGGTCAGCGCCATTTCCTGGAACGCCTGGGCTCGGGGACGGGCCGGGGGCCGGAATCGTCATGACGCCGGGCGCGATCCGGGGGCCGGGATCGTCATGACTCCGGGCGCGGGCCGACAGCCCCCGTGTTCTGCCACGACACCCGGAACCCGCGGCCCGGAACCCGCGGCCCGTTCGGCCGACTCAGTCGGCTCGGCCCGTTCAGTGGGCTCGGCCCGTTCAGTCGGCTCGGCCCGTTCGGTGGGCTCGGCCCGTTCAGCGCAGTTCCTCCGGGCACGGCGTACCCGGTGACAGCTGGTAGGGCGCGGTCAGGCGGTACAGGCCCGGACGCGGCGCGAGCAATTCCGTCCACTCGTCGCCGTCCAGGTCCTCCTCGGCCTTGATCAGGCAGCCGTTGGTGTTGACGAAGGTCCGCGGGGTGTTCTCGTCCGTACGCCGCTTGGACTCCTCGGTCTCCTGCGGGCGTTCGACGCTCTTGCCCTTGTCGTCGACGAGCGCGAGCCAGCGCGAGTACGGAATGCGGATCAGGATCCGTCCGGGGGTCTTCACGTGGATGGTCAGCTCACCCGCGTCGGCCCGCTCGACCGAGGCCGGCGGATCGGCCAACGGCACCGGGTCCTCGACCGCGAAGAGCTGCCAGTTGGCGTTCGACCACACCCGCTTCAGGTACGGCTGACCGGACGCGACGAGCTCCGCCTCCTGCACCGCGCCGTTGGCGTCCGGTTCGCCCTTGGGCAGCACCACGTAGTGCACGGCCCAGCGGTCGAGCCACTGCCGGTAGTTGTCGCTGTTCAGGGTGTCGTCGTAGAAGAGCGGGTTGCGCTCCATGTCCGCCTGCCGGTTCCAGCCGCGGGCGAGATTGACGTACGGGGAGAGCGCGGACGCCTCACGGTGGCTGCGCGCGGGCACGACCTCCACCCTGCCGCGCTCGGCGCCGACCTTCTGGAGCTGGTGGACCAGCGGGGCCACCTCGCGTGCCCAGGACGCGGCGGGCGCGGTCCGGACAATGTCGTCGACGCTCTTGAATCCGATCCAGAAGTTCATGCCGACGAACGCGAGCACCAGGGCGTACCAGCGACGGGAGCGCGGCTGCGTGTACGGCAGCGCGGCGAGCAGCACCACACCGCCGTACAGCATCGCCATGCGGGTGACGTTCGACCCGATCTGCGAGTCGATCACGTAGGTCAGCACCGTTCCGACGCCGTACACGGCGGCCGCGGTCCGGACCGTCTTCCACTCACGGGGTACGAGGAGGAAGACGAACAGGGCGAGGAGGAAGGGCAGTGACATGGACCCCAGCGACATCGGCTGCGTGCCGGAGAACGGGAACAGCAGCGCGGACAGTGCCACGACCACGACCGGGGCCAGACCCAGCGCATAGGCACCCGGGCGCCGCTTGTTCAGGAAGAGCGCGGCGGCGACCACGCCCAGGAAGAGGCCGGCCACGGGGCTGCTCGCCGTCGCGAGCCCGGCGAGCGGCGCGGCCACGGCGGCCTTCGCCCAGCGCTTGTAACGCCAGCGGTGCGGCCAGCAGAACACCGCGGCGACTGCGGCGACCGCGAACATCATGCCGAGCCCGAACGTCACACGCCCGGATATCGCGTTGCACAGATACGCGAACAGTCCGGCGAACGAGCAGGCCAGCGGGTTGCGGACGGCCCGCACCCGGACCAGGATCAACGCGGTCAGCGCCGCCGACACCGTCCCGGCGATCATCATCGTCGTGCGGACGCCGAGCAGCGACATCAGGTATGGCGAGACGACGCTGTACGAGACGGGGTGCATGCCCCCGTACCAGGCGAGGTTGTACGCGGTACCGGGGTGTCTGCCGACGAATTCGGCCCAGGCGTCCTGCGCCGCGAGGTCGCCGCCGCTGTTCGCGAAAAGGAAGAACCAGAGCACATGGGTTGCCGCGGCGGCGACCGTCACGGCCGTCACCGGGTGACTCCGCACCCACCGCCGCGCGGCGGCACGCCGGGACGGATCGGTGCCCGCGCCCTCGGCATCCGGGCGCATCGTCGCCGTCCCCGCGCCCGGGTCGATACCGCTCACGCTGTCGGCCGACTCCCGGCCGGGCTGCTGCTCCGCAGTGGTCACTACGGCTCTCCCCGTCTCCGCCGGCCCCGTGTCCCGTGTCCGTGTCCCGTAACTCCCGCGGGCGAGCGCGTACCAGCGCCCTCCCCGCCGCTCCGGGACGCTAACACGTGTACAGACGGGAAGAGGGTGCCGGGATCGGCACCCTCTTCCCGTGACCGGACGATCCAGCCATGGACCGGTCAGCCGATGCGGGTCAGTTTGTCCCCGAACGTCGGCTCCGTCAGCTCGCTCCCCAGCGCGACGGGCACCCTCACCTGGCTGGCTCCCTCGCCGACGGTGAGCGTGCCGACGGGGGTGCCGGCCTTCGCCGAGTGCGGGATGGTCTTCCCGTCGTCGGTCAGTTCGATCTTGACCGTGAGACCGGACCAGCCGACCACCGTCACGTCCTTGGTCACGATCACCGGGGTACTTCCGCCCAGTCCGTCGGAGACGGAGCCGACGACGTCGCCCTTCTTCATGACCTTCGCGTCCTTCAGCAGGTCCTGCGTCGCGATCATGACGTCCTTGCTCACCGCGTTGGCCGTGTCGATGATCGGGTTCTTGTGCTGGCCCAGCACGGCACCGACGATCAGCTGGTCGGTCTTGCCGACCATCTTGTGCGCGGCGAAGAGCAGGTTGCCGCCGGCCTTCGTGGTGGAGCCGGTCTTGATGCCGAGCGAGCCGTTGAACGGAACGAGGTTGTTCCAGTTCCGCCACTCGTGGCCGGAGGGGTCGGTCCACGACGGCAGCACGGTGATCGCCATGAGCGCCGGGATCTCCACCAGCTTCTCGCCGAGCTTCACCTGGTCCTCGGCCGAACTGACCGTGGTCGCGTTGAGGCCGGACGGGTCGGTGTAGGTGGTGTTCTTCATGCCGAGCGACTTGGCGGTGTCGTTCATCTTCTTGACGAACGCCTCCTCGGACCCGGCGTCCCAACGCGCCAGCAGCCGCGCGATGTTGTTGGCGGACGGGATCATGATCGCCGACAGCGCCTGCTTCAGGGTGAGCTTGTCGCCCTTCTTCACGGTGTTGAGCGTCGACTCGTTCACCGCGTCGTACCCGCCCTCCTTCTCCGCCGTGGCGTCGACCTCTATGGACGGGCCCTCCTCACCCTTCTTCAGCGGGTGGCCCTTGAGCACGATGTAGGCGGTCATCGCCTTGGCCACGCTGCCGATCGGCACGGCCTTCTGCTCGCCGAACGAACCCACCGTGCCCAGGCCGGTCGCCGCCATGTAGCCCTGGCCCTCGTCGGGCCACGGCAGGGACGGCTTGCTGCCCTCGAAGGTGTACGTCGACTTCGCCGACATCTGGAGCTCGGGGGCCGGAAGCGGGCGCACCATCTGCACGATCGCAAAGATGATCAGCAGAAGCAGAACCAGCGGGGTCCAGATCTTGACCCGGCGGACGGCGGTGCGGACCGGCGTCTCCGGCGGCGGGGGCGTGTTCGTCAGCTCGGCCAGCAGATCGAGCGGCGGCTTGGGCGGCATCGGCTGCTGCGTGGTCCGCTCGGCGGGCGCGAATACGGGCGTGGGCGCCGGAGCGGAGGCGGAGGCAGCGGAGGCCGGCTTGCCGCCGGGCTTGGACGCCGGTTCCTGCGCCGGGCGCACGTCGTCCCGGCGCAGCGGCACGAAGGTGCTGGTCCGCTCGGCGTCGGATTCGGGCTTCGCGTCCGCGCCCTGGTTCGGCGTCGCCTTCGCGTCCGGCTTGGCGTCCGGGTTCTTCGACGCGGGCGGGATGACCTTCAGCGCGGTCGTCGGCTGGTCGACGGGGGCCGGGGCAGGAGCCCTGAAGATGGCGGTCGGCTGATCGACTCCGGTCTTGCCCTCGCCGCCCTTCTCCTCGCCGCCCGTCCCCGTGTCGGCCGTCTTCTTGTCGGCCGTCTTCTTGTCGGCGTTCCGGCCTTCGCCGTCCGCGCCGTCCGCGCCGTCTGCGGCGTCCTTGGTGGGCTCGCCGTCCTTGGTGGCTGCGGCGTCGTTCTTGCCGCCGGCCGCCTCGGCCGCACCGCCCTTGGTGTCCTCGGCCTTGTTCTTGTCCTCGGCCTCGGTCCGGTCCGCGTCCGTGTCGGCCTCGGTCTCCGTGGTCGCCGCGCTCCGGGACTCGGACTTCGGCCCCGGCTCCTCCACCGGCTCCTCGGCGCCCTCGGCCCCTTCCGTGGCGGCCTCGCTCTTCGTGCCTTCGCCCGCGTCGTCGTCCTTGGCCACCCACGCGGCGACCGCCTCACGCAGCCGTGCGTCGCCCGCCTCCGCAGACGCGGCATCACGGGACGCGGGAGAACTCGCGTCGCCCGTACGGCCGGACCCCTCGGACCCCTCGCCGGAAGACTCCTCGCGAGCGGAGTCCTCGCCGGACGCTGCGGGCCCGGAGCCCTCGGAGTCGGTCGCGGACGCCGCGGGACCCTCGGACGGCGCCGGGGACGCCTCCTCCGGGCTGTCAGAGGCGCTGCCCGCCCCCTCGGGGCCCTCGGGGCCCTCGGAGGCCGCGTCCTTCGGCGCGGGGGCGCGGAAGACGGCCGTCGCGGTGTCCGCCCCGCCGTCCACGGCGTCGCCGCTCTCGCCGCCGCTCTCGCCCGCAACGGACGAACCGGTACGGAAGACGGCCGTCGCGGTGTCCGTGCCGCCGCCCTCCCCGCCCTCGGCGGACCCTTCACGGAAGACGGCGAGCCTCGGATCACTCTCGCTCCGAGCCGTCCCCGACGACTTCTGCTGCTCCGACCTGTCGGGGGACTCGCCCGCCACCGATGCCTCCTCCATGCGGCGCGGGTGGATTCCCCGCGCTGTCCGAACCATCTACCAGTGTCCTGTGTGAACCACCGGCCTCGGCTGCTAGACGAGAACGACATACCTACTGGTTCCCGTACAAAGCCCCCAGGCACTCTCGACAGACCAATGTGAGAGGGGTCACCCTGTCATTCATCCACGCGGGGAGGCATGGATGGGCAGGAGCCGCAGAACAATTCCGGAGGAGCTTCTGCTGCTCGCTCTGGACCCGGCCACGGGTACCACAGCGCAGCCGCAGTCGCTCGACCTCGGCCTCGCCGGAGCTCAGCTAGTGGAGCTGGCTCTGGCAGGACGGATAGCCCCTGACGGGGATCGTATCGCCGTGGTGATGCCACGGCCGACAGGAGATCCGACTCTGGACTCCGCACTGGAACTGCTGCGCCGACGCGGCAGCCCGGTTCGGGCCGTCCATTGGATCGGCGGACCCCGGCTGGGGCTCCGTCAGGTCTACCTCGCTCACCTGGAGCGGTGCGGCATGGTGCATGCCGTGGCCGGCCAGATGTGCGGGGTGCTGCCGACGACTCGCTACCAGGCGACGGACACGGCGATCAGCCGGGACATCAGAGCCAGGCTGGACAGTGCGATCCGCACCGGCGTACCGCCGGACCCGCGGACCGCGGCGCTCGCCGCACTGGCCCACGCGGTCGGACTGGGCAAGCATCTGTATCCCGGGAACGAGGGGCGTTCATCGCGCTCAAGGCTCCGGGACCTCATCAGGCACGACCCGATGGGCGGACTCGTGGCGCACGCCGTGATGGACGTCCAGAACGGCGCGGTCGCACAACCACGCCGCAACCAGGCGGGTGGAATGCCGTTGCAATCGCAAGTCCAATCGCAGTCGCGCCGCGGCAGCATGGCACACACCACGGCCTAGGCCGCCCGAAACCCGGGCAGTCGTCGCACGCGCACCACCACCGCAAGACGCACATCGCACATCGCACGACGCGCATCACCGCATTGACACGCATCACCACATCGATGACAACCGAATACCGCCGCGCCGTCGTCTTGGAAGACCCGGTCCGGGAGCCGCACCGAGCGCGGGGCAGCCGTCAACCACGGCTGCCCCGTGCACTCGTGTGTGTCCATTTCCCAGCGCGACCCGAGTCGGGAGTGGCAATCTGCTCAGCAGTAGATACGCACAGCCACACAGCCGGAGGTGCTGTTTCCGTGCCGTCCAATGTCAATCCCACCGTCAGGCGACGCCGGTTGGGTCAGGAATTGCGCCGACTGCGCGAACTCAAGGGTATGACGGCGGAGGAAGTGGCCGAACGGCTACTGGTCTCCCAGTCGAAGATCAGCCGTCTGGAGAACGGCCGCCGTTCCATCAGCCAGCGGGACGTGCGTGACCTCTGCGGAGTGTACGAGGTCGAGGACCACAGGATCGTCGAATCGCTCATGCAGATGGCCAAGGACTCGCGCCAGCAGGGCTGGTGGCACGCCTTCGGCGACATCCCGTACAGCGTCTACATCGGTCTGGAGACCGACGCCGAGTCGCTGCGCGTGTACGAGCCCCAGGTGGTCCCGGGCCTGCTGCAGACCCGGAGCTACGCCGAAGCGCTGATCAACGGCGCGCTGCCGGAGGCCCCGCCGAACGACATCGAGAAGCGCGTCACCGTCCGGGCCCGCCGTCAGGACCGGATCACCGCGCACGAACAGCCGCTGCGCCTGTGGGCAGTGATCGACGAATCCGCGCTGCGCCGGGTGGTCGGGGGCCGGCAGGTCATGCTCGACCAGTTGGAACAACTCGTCGAACTGTCGCACCTGCCGCATGTGACCGTGCAGGTGCTGCCGTTCGGGATGGGCGCCCACCCCGGCATCAACGGGCAGTACGCCATTCTGGAATTCCCGGACGCAGCGGACTCCAGCGTCGTCTATATCGAAGGCGTTACCAGCGATCTCTATCTGGAGAAACCACACGACGTCCAGAAGTACAGCGTCATGTACGAACACCTTCGCGCACAGGCACTGAATGTGGAACACAGCAGGAATTTCATCGGCGAAATCATGAAGACATACACCGGGCACAACGACGCATGAGCCGCACCGAACCGAGAAGTCCGGTATGCAGGAAATGAGGCGATGTCACGAGGAGAGCGGGGCAAGTTACACCGCTGCCTCCTCGGAGGGGAAGACCTGACTGGTACATACCACTAGGTCGAGTGAACGGCCGCTTCGCTCTCGGAATTTGACGAGTAGCGTCGATCACGCCAGCCGGAACGTTGTTTGAGTTCCTTCGTCAACAGCGTTCTCCGTCGGCGTTCTTCGCACGTCCCCTCACACAACTCTTTTGAACCGGAGTGAACATGGCCATTCGTCAGGGTGCTACGGACAAGTGGACGAAGTCCTCGTATTCCGGGGGCAACGGCGCCTGCGTCGAAGTCAAGTCCCCGCGCACCGCGGCTGTCGACGTACGCGACTCGAAGGCTCCCGAGGGCCCCTCGATCACGTTCGTGCCCGCCGCGTGGAACACCTTCGTGCGCGACCTCGGCAAGGTTGTTCTCGACGTCTGACCGATGGTGCATGACGTTCGCATGACGGTGCCGGCTTCCGGTGCCGCTGGTAGCCCTCTCGACTGGTCCGCCGTCCTGGCCGAGAGGGCTCACCGTTTCGACCGGGGCGACCCCACCCCGCCCGGTCCGACGGCCACCGCGCCGCCCGGCGCAGCCGCACCGCCCGGCGCAGCCGTACCGCCCGGCGCAGCCGTACCGCCCGGCGCAGCCGTACCGAGCAGCACAGCCGCGCCGGGCGGCGCACCGGCTCAGCGCAGCCGGTCGACGTGGAGATCGGTCCCGGGCACGGTCGGTACGAACGGCGCCACCAGCTCGACCCGCCCCAGCCCGGATTCCGCCACCACGCCGTCGAGCCCGGTGAAGTGCGCGTCCCAGCAGTCCCGCGGGTCCGCCTGGAGGAACCACAGCAGGGTAAGACGGGTGTCGACGCCCTCGACCTGCTTCACATAGCTCATCCGGTCGCCCGGCAGGGGCGTCGGCCGGAACACGGTCACCATGGCCGCCGGGGAGTCCTCCAGCCGTCCCGGCAGATGCCGCACGCGCAGCCATTTCAGCAACTCGGCCCGTTTCCCGGCCTCTTCGGCGTCGACGACCTGGAGAACCAGGCCCCGGTAGGGGTGGTCGAGCGCGTGGAAGTCGCGGGGGCCCGCGGCGCCGTCGCGGTAGACCGTCGCCTCATGGTCCTGGAACGACGTGAAGACGTGGGTGCGGTCCCGGTAGACCCGGCCGTCCCGGTTCAGCCGCTTGTTGATCCCGACCGTCCACCGCATGTGGTCGTCGTAGCGCCCGGCCGTCACCCAGTACGTGGACAGATAGCAGCCCGCGCCCACCGGACCGGCGACGGCGGACTTCTCCGGATAGCGCAGTTCCCGCAGGTCACGAGTGGCGACCCAGCGGCGTCCCGCGAATATCCAGGGCATCGCCATCGCACCGGCGTAGTAGTGGTCGTCCTCGTACCAGCGGTTGTACGCGTACTCATGACCCGGGTGCGGTTCGACCAGGGTGATCAGCGCGTGGCCGGGATGGACCCCGTACGGCCCCAGCGCGGCCAGCTCGCTGTAGGTGTCGCTCCGCGTCTCGTCGCTCATGCCGTTTCCCTTCCGTACTCCGCAGCGACGACCTATTCTGACGCTCCGTCAGATCAAGTGCCAGGGCCGGAGGACAACCATGCTGCTCGCGGGGAGGACCGTCGTCGTGTCCGGTGTGGGAGCCGGGCTCGGGCACCGGGTCGCGGCGGCGGTCGTACGGGACGGCGGCAACGCGGTGCTGGGCGCGCGCACCGCCGCGCATCTCGCCGCATCGGCCGCCGAGATCGATCCGTCGGGGCGGCACACCGCGCATCTGACCACCGACATCACGGACGAGGCCCGGTGCCGGGCGCTCGCCGGGCTGGCCCTGGAACGGTTCGGACGGATCGACGCGGTGATCCATGTGGCCGCCCGGGACGACCACTTCGGCGGTGTCGAGGACGCCGACTTCGCCGCCTGGCAGGCGGTCGTCGACGTCAATCTGCTCGGCACGCTGCGGATGACCCGTGCCTGCCTGCCCGGGCTGAAGGAACGGGGTGGCTCGGTGGTCCTCATCGGCACGCAGTCGTCGGTGGCCGCCCCGTCCCAGGTGCGGCAGGCCGCGTACGCCGCGTCCAAGGGGGCGCTCACCTCCGCGATGTACTCCATGGCGCGCGAGTTCGGCCCCTACCGGATCCGGGTGAACACAGTGCTGCCCGGCTGGATGTGGGGCCCTCCGGTCCAGGCGTACGTGCGGCTCACGGCGCGTTCCGAGGGGGTGCCCGAGGCCGAGGTGCGCGGCAGACTCGCCGAACGCATGGCGCTCCCGGATCTCGCCACGGACGGCGATGTGGCCGAGGCCGCCGTGTTCCTGGCCTCGGACCGGGCGCGGGCGATCACCGGGCAGTCGCTGCTGGTCAACGCGGGCGAGCTGATGCGGTAGACGGGGCCGTCGGCCACACACCGGACGCGGCGGCCCCGGAATCACCGGCTCGGCGGCCCGGATACCGGCTCGGCCGCACGCCGAACCGCGCGGCCCGGAATCACCGGCTCGGCGGCCCCGAGAGCACCGGCTCAGCCGCGCGGGTACCGGGTCAGCCAGCCCCGGGCGACGGCCGACGGGCTGTGCAGGGCGGGCCCCTGGGTCATCTCCATGGCAAAGTCGTCGGCGAGCTCCAGCATGGTGGCACGCCCCTCCAGCTCGGCCAGCCAGGCGGGCGGCAGCGCCGTCTCCCCGTGCAACGCGCCCAGCAGCGCCCCGCACAGCGAGCCGGTGGCCGAGGAGGGGCCGCCGTGGTTGACGGCCAGCCGCAGCCCGTGCCGGATGTCCTCACCGACCAGGGCGCAGTACACGGCGACGGCCAGCACCTCCTCGGCGGCGTCCGTCGTGCCCAGCGACTCGATCAGCGCCGGGCCCGGAATGCCCTGGCGCACGGTGCCGAGGGCCTGCTTGAGCGCCTCGGTGACGGGCTCGTGCCCCGCACGTTCCGCGAGCAGGTCCCGTGCGTGCTGGACGGAACCGTCGAGGGTCTCGCCGCGGGCCAGCCCGTGCACGATGACGGCGAGGGCTCCCGAGGAGAGCAGCGCCGCGGTGTGGCCGTGGGTCTGGGCGGCGCATTCGACGGCGAGCTGGAGGACGAGCTGCGGCTCCCAGCCGACGAGCAGCCCGATCGGCGCCGACCGGGTCAGGGCGCCCGCATCGCGCGCGGTGGGGTTCTTGGGCTGGTCCAGGGTGCCCATGGTGATGTCGCCGAGCCCGGTGAGGCAGGCCCGCGCCGGTGCGCGTCGGGCGTACAGCCATTCCTCCTGGGCCAGCCAGCCGTTGTCCTTGCGCCGCTCGTCGGGCCCCCAGTCGCGCTGGGTGGCCGCCCATCGCAGATGGGCCCGGTGCACATCGGTGGGCGGATGCCAGGCGCCCGTGTCGCGCCGCACCTGGGCACGGATCAGGCCGTCGACGGTGAACAGGCTGAGCTGGGTGACGGCGGTGACCAGCCCGCGCCCGCCGTGCGCGGGCACGAAGTCGGTGACGGCCTCGGCGCCGTGCGCGGCCCGGATCTCTTCGAGCGTGAGCCCGTCGACCCCGGCCCCCAGCGCATCGCCGATGGCCGCTCCCAGCAGCGCGCCACGCACCCGGCTGCGGAAGTCCTGCTGCTCGGCACGGCCCCAGACAGCTGTGGTCCCTGTGCTCACCGTGCCCCTCCCCGTCGGGCCGCCCGCCTGCACTGCGCAGCACTGTAATCGAACAGGAACCGTCCGTTGAGGGGGCGGAACCGGGTAAGCGCGGGTATGTGGACGGACGTCCCGCAGGTCGTATTTGACCGGCGGGAGCCGTCCGGGGCGGTCCGTCCGGACGACCCGGAAGGACGCGCCCCGGCCGTCGTCCTGCCGCCCCCGGAGGCGTCGGCCGGTCGCCTGCCCCAGTCAGTCCGGGAGCAGGGGCAGCAGTTCCGGAAGGTGCCCGTCGGACGCCTCCGCCGCCCGCTGCCGCTCCTGGGGCACCTCTCCGTACAGCGTCGTACGCGGCTTCGCCGGCCGCCCGGCGAGTTCGGCGATGGCGATCAGGTCCTGGATCGACCGGTACGAGCCGTAACTCGACCCGGCCATACGGGAGATGGTCTCCTCCATCAACGTGCCGCCGAGGTCGTTGGCGCCGGAGCGGAGCATCTCGGCCGCACCCTCCGCGCCGAGCTTGACCCAGCTGGTCTGGATGTTGGTGATGTGCGGGTGGAGCAGCAGCCGGGCCATGGCGGTGACGGCCCGGTTGTCCCGGTCGGTCGGGCCGGGGCGGGCGATGCCCGCCAGGTAGACCGGGGCGTTGGTGTGGATGAAGGGAAGGGTGACGAACTCGGTGAAGCCACCGGTCTCCTGCTGGAGCCGGGCCAGGGTCCGCAGGTGGCCGAGCCAGTGCCGGGGCTGGTCGACGTGCCCGTACATCATCGTGGAGGAGGAGCGCAGCCCGACCTCGTGGGCGGTGCGGATGACCTCCAGCCAGGTGGCGGTGGGCAGTTTGCCCTTGGTGAGGACCCAGCGGACCTCGTCGTCCAGGATCTCGGCCGCGGTGCCGGGGATCGAGCCGAGTCCGGCCTCCTTCGCGGCGACCAGCCAGTCCCGTACGGACATGCCGGTGCGCGTCGCCCCGTTGACGACCTCCATCGGGGAGAAGGCGTGCACATGGATGCCGGGGACGCGCTCCCGCACCGCCCGCGCGATGTCGAAATACGCGGTGCCGGGCAGATCCGGGTGGATGCCGCCCTGCATGCAGACCTCGACGGCGCCGACGTCCCATGCCTGGGCGGCCCGGTCGGCGACCTGGTCCAGGGAGAGGGTGTAGGCGTCGGCGTCGGTGCGCCGCTGGGCGAAGGCGCAGAACCGGCAGCCGGTGTAACAGACGTTGGTGAAGTTGATGTTCCTGGTGACGATGTACGTGACGTCGTCGCCGACCGTGTCGCGGCGCAGGGTGTCCGCGATCCGGCAGAGTTCGTCGAGGGCCGGGCCGTCCGCGTGGAGCAGGGCGAGCGCCTGCTCGTCGGTGAGCTTCGTCGGGTCGTCGGCGGCCCGGCTCAGAGCCTGGCGCACGTCGGTGTCGATACGGGACGGGACCATGCCGGGGGCGGCGGCCTCGCGCAGTGCCTCCCAGTCCCCGTACACCTCGTCGAAGTCCTGGCGGCGGTCGCCGGTGCGGCCCTCGGTGTCGATGGTGCGGTGCAGGTCGGTGCGGCCGGTGGCCCCGAACTCCTCGTCGGGTTCCTGCCAGGGCAGCCCGGACGGGATCGCCCCTTCGCGGGCCAGGCCGGTCTCCGGGTCGGCCAGCGCACGGACGTGCGGGAGGATCCGGGGGTCCATCCACGGTTCGCCGCGCTGGATGAACTCCGGGTAGATGGTGAGACGTTCGCGAAGCGTGAAACCCGACTCGGCGGTCCTCGCGGCGAGTTCGTCGATGTGCGGCCAGGGGCGCTCGGGGTTCACATGGTCGGGGGTGAGCGGGGAGACGCCACCCCAGTCGTCGATTCCCGCGCCGATGAGCAGGGCGTACTCGGCGTCGACGAGGTTCGGCGGGGCCTGGATGCGGGCCGACGGGCCGAGGATGTGCCGGGCGACGGCGATGGCCGCGGCCAACTCCTCCAGTTCGGCGTCCGGCATGCCGCGCATCGCCGTGTCCGGCTTGGCGCGGAAGTTCTGGACAATGACTTCCTGGATGCCGTGGTAGGCGCGGGCGGTCCGCCGGAGTTCGAAGAGGGAGTCGGCGCGCTCCTCGTACGTCTCGCCGATGCCGATCAGGATGCCGGTGGTGAAGGGGACGTTGGAGCGGCCCGCGTCCTCCAGGACGCGCAGACGCACAGCGGGCTCCTTGTCCGGGGAGCCGTGGTGCGGGCCGCCCGGCTCGGACCACAGGCGGGTCGCCGTCGTCTCCAGCATCATGCCCATGGACGGGGCGACGGGCTTGAGGCGCTGGAGGTCGGTCCAGGTCAGCACGCCCGGGTTGAGGTGCGGGAGGAGTCCGGTCTCCTCCAGGACCCGGATCGCCATGGCGCGCACATAGGCGAGCGTGTCGTCGTAGCCCTCGGCCTCCAGCCACTCCCGGGCCTCCGGCCAGCGGTCCTCGGGCCGGTCGCCGAGCGTGAACAGCGCTTCCTTGCACCCCATGGCCGCGCCCTCGCGGGCGATCGCCAGGACCTCGTCGGGCGACAGGAACATGCCGTGCCCGGCACGCCGGAGCTTCCCGGGGACGGTGACGAAGGTGCAGTAGTGGCACTTGTCGCGGCAGAGCCGGGTCAGCGGGATGAAGACCTTGCGGGAGTACGTGATGACGCCGGGCCGGCCGGCGGCTTCGAGCCCGGCGTCCCGCACCCGGGCCGCCGAGGCCGCGAGATCCCTCAGGTCGTCGCCGCGCGCCTGGAGCAGCACCGCGGCCTCGGTCGTGTCGAGGGCGACGCCGTCACGGGCGCGTTTGAGGGCCCGCCGCATGGCATTGGTGGTCGGGCGTCCGGGCTGGGGATCGGTCATGGACCGAGCATACGAGCGGGGCGCACGCAGCGGACCAGGGCCTCTGCGGGTGTCCGCCCCGGGACGGGGCCCGAAGCCCGAGGGAAGCACGGACGTACGAAGGCGCGGAGGCGCGGAGGCGCGGGGCGTGGGTGGCGCGGGGCGTGGGTGGCGCGGGGCGTGGGCGACGCGGGGCGTGGGTGGCGCGGGGCGAAGGTGGCGCGGGGCGAAGGTGGCGCGGGGCGTAGGTGGCGCGGGGCGTAGGTGGCGCGGGGCGTAGGTGGCGCGGGGCGTAGGTGGCGCGGGGCGTAGGTGGCGCGGGGCGTAGGTGGCGCGGGGTGCGCGTGCGGGCAGGTCGGTGCGGGCCGGACGGGAGGGTGGTCGGGGCAGGCGGACGGGCAGGAGCCGGGAACGGGAGCCCCGGGAACCGGAACGGGGTTCCTGCGGAACGGCAGGGATCGACGTCTGTAAATCCGGTGGCCCGCGCGCCGGACGCGTTGTTACGGTGCTCCGACCCGACCGCGGCGCCGACCGCGGGTGACCTGTGGGCGCGTGCCCCGGAAAGTAGTTGATGTATGCCCCGGCCCGTGGTCCCGAGCTTCCCTCGTCGCGCTCCTCGGGGCGTCGGGGCGACCGGACCCGCGTGCACGCGCACGCCCATGGCATCCCGCTGACACACGGTTCCGCCGACACGCGGACCCGCTGACACGCGTTCACGAACGCGACGCGCACGCGCACCCGGACCGGGCCACCGACGCCCGGTCCCACCGCGCGACAACGGCCGGTGCGCCGACGCGTGTCGAGTCACGCCGTGGTTTCCCGGCACATGCCCCACGAGGGCCGCTCGGTACTTCCCTGCTGCGTTGATCGTCCTCGATCGCCCTCTTCGGCAAGGAGAACACCGGGTGTCCACCGACCGACCCCAGCACCACCCGTCCGCATCCCCCAAGTCCCCCGAGCACCCCAAGTCCGGCAAGTCCCCCGCCGCCCACGGCTCCGGGCCCGGCCCCGGCAGCACCGCCGACGCCGTTCTGCGAACCGGCATCTTCACCTGCCTGCGGTGCGGGCTTACCGTCGCCGCGCTCGCCCCGGACGGCAGCCGTCGCAACCACTGCCCGAGCTGCCTGCACTCGATGCACTGCCTCGACCACGTCGAGGGCGGCCCGTCCGACTGCGGCGGCCGTATGACACCGATCTCCATCGCGGTGCTGCGCACCGGCGACTGGATGGTGATCCACCGCTGCGTCCGCTGCGACGAGTTGACCTCGAACCCGGTCCGCGGGGACGACAACCAACTGATCCTGATGCGGATGGCGGTGCGCCCACTGGCCCAACCGCCCTTCCCGCTCGAAGCGTTCGGTGACCTGTGACCGGCCGCCCGATACCGACGACCGGACGGGGGTAACGCCGTGCCACGCCGTAACCCAGGCCGTACGGCCCATCGCCGTCAGCGCCGGAAGGACGTCCTGCACGGCCCGGACGGCGTCCGGGGCGACGCGTTCCGTTGCGTCGGCTGCCGGCTCGACGTTCCGGTGACCGCACCGGGCACCGCCCACCGCAACCACTGCCCGCACTGCCTGACCAGCCTGCACGTCGACCGGCGCATACCGGGCGACCGGGCAGCGGGCTGCCGGGGCCGCATGACGGCGCTCAGCCTGTCCGCACGCGAGGACGGGGAGTGGACGCTCATCCACGAGTGCCTGACCTGCGGTGAACTCAGCGCCAATCGCATCGCGGGGGACGACAACGCCCTCGCCCTGATGCGCCTGGCCGTACGTCCATTGGCAGACGGGGCCGTCCCGGTACGCGCCCTGCTGATGCTGTGAGTCCCGGGCCACCTGTACGGACACCGGATCGCGCACGGCGTCGTCCCCCGCATCGGCCGGGGAACGGTCGACCCGACCGTCCGGTGGCAGACCGTCTGCCACCCGACCTCTGTTGACCCACTCGTGGTTCCCACTGCGCGGTTCGGCCCGCTCCCCGACGGAGCGGGCCGAACCGCTTCGCGCTCCGTGCGCCGCGTTCGCGGCCCCGCGCGGTCGACCCGGCCGTACCTGTACTCGGCCACTCGGCCGTTCGGCGGCGTGATGTCAGCCCCGGGGCGTCGGCCAGTCCTGTGTCTCGGCCCACGCCCCGAAGGAGGTCCAGGGGACGGTGGGGAACTGCGCCCGCAGCGCCGCCAGGTCCACCTGGTAACCGATGTCCGTCAGGAACCGGTACATGGCGAACATGTCGGGGTCGACGGTGCGCAGGTCCTCCAGCGGGGCCCGTCGGAACGTGACCGTGCCGCCGGCGGCCCTGCCGATCTCCTCGGCCATCCGGACCGGAGTGGGGTCGTCTCCCGCGACTTCGACGCGCTGCCCGATCCAGCGGCCCGGTTCGGCCATCATCGCTGCCACGACCCGGCCCAGGTCCTGCCGAGCCACCTGCTGGAGCGGCCGGTCGCCGGGCAGCGGCAGGGTGAGGACGCCCGCGGCCACCTCGTCGAGCGCGCCGAGAGCGTTGTCGTAGAAGTACGTCGGCGCGACCACCGATGCCGGGAGGCCGGATACCGTGAGCAGTTCCTCGGTCCTGGCCTTGGTCTCGAAGTGCGGGACGCCGGTGTCGCGGTCGGCACTGGCGACGGAGGCCAGCACCAGGTACGGCAGGCGGACGTCCTCGGCGGCCCGCACGATCGCCGCGCCCTGCGCCAGTTCGGCGTCCAGTCCCTCCTGGAACGGTGTGGTGACGGCGAACGCCGCCGACACGCCGTTGAACGCCTCGGCGAGCGAGGCCGGGTCGGACAGCTCCCCGGAGACGACCTCCACGCCGACGGCCGCCAGCGCACGGGCCCGCACACTGCCCGGGTCCCGCACCACGGCACGCACCGGGCGTCCCGCCTCCCGCAGTGCGGCGACCACCGCACCGCCCTGTCCACCGGTCGCTCCGAGCACGGCTATGGGCATGGTTCCTCCCGGGTCGAGGGCACGCCTCCCATGCTGACCAGCGACGCCCCGGGCCGCCACCCGGGGAGGAAGAACAGGGGAACAGGGGAACGGGGAGGACGGGAGGGACGCACGGACGGGCGGGCAGGCGAGCAGGCAGGCGGGCAGGCGGGCAGGCGGGCAGCCGGTGATCTCGTGAACCTTGGTCATGAGGTCCGGGGCGTCCCCGCGCAGGGGGTGCGTCGCGCCCAGCGAGCGGGCGAGTTCCAGGCGTTCCTCGGAGAGGTCCACGGCGACGATCGGGTGGGCGCCGACCGTGCGCAGGCCCAGAAGGACGGCCTGCCCGACACCGCCGCAGCCGATGACGACCGCGGAGTCGCCGGGGCGGACGTCGGCGGCGCGTACCGCCGCCTCGACCTCGTCCGGTCCGCACAGGGCACTGGCACCGAACACCTCGCCGGTGGCGGGGTCGGTCAGTTCCTGGGTGCGGCCGTCCGCGGGCAGCGCGCGGACGCCGCCGATCAGGGCGGGAAGGTGGTCATCGCTTCTCTCCCGAGCGCAGGGCCAGCAGGCTGACCAGGTCGTACGCAACGTGCGAGGCGGCGGTGGAGGTGATGTCGGCGTGGTCGTAGGCGGGCGCGACCTCCACCACGTCGCCGCCGATGAGATTGGTGCCGCGCAGACCGCGCAGGATCTCCAGCAGCTCGCGCGAGGTGAGGCCGCCGGCCTCGGGGGTGCCGGTGCCGGGGGCGTGCGCCGGGTCGAGCACGTCGATGTCGACGGAGATGTAGAGCGGCCGGTCGCCGACCCGCTGGCGGAGCTGGTCGACGACCTCGTCGACGCCGCGCCGCATGACGTCGGCGGAGGTGACGATGCCGAAGCCGAGGCGCTCGTCCTCGCTGAGGTCGGCCTTGCCGTACAGGGGGCCGCGGGTGCCGACGTGCGACAGGGCCTCGGTGTCGAGGATGCCCTCCTCGACGGCGCGGCGGAACGGTGTGCCGTGGGTGTAGGGCTCGCCGAAGTAGGTGTCCCAGGTGTCCAGGTGCGCATCGAAGTGCAGCAGCGCGACCGGGCCGTGCTTCCTGGCGGCGGCGCGCAGCAGCGGCAGGGCGAGCGTGTGGTCGCCGCCGATGGTGACGACCGAGGCACCGGTGTCCATCAGCGCGCCGACCTCGTCCTGCACGGTGGCCACGGCCTCACCGATGTTGAACGGGTTGACCGGAATGTCCCCGGCGTCGGCGACCTGCACGGATGCGAACGGGGAGACGTCCAGGGCCGGGTTGTACGGGCGCAGGAGACGGCTGGCCTCGCGCACCGCGGCGGGTGCGAAGCGGGCACCCGGCCGGTAGGAGACGCCGGTGTCGAAGGGGATGCCGACGACCGCGATGTCCGCGGCGGGCACCTCCTCGATGCGCGGCAGTCGCGCGAAGGTCGCGATACCGGCGAAGCGCGGTACGCGGGCGCTGTCCACGGGACCGATGGGGCCGTCCGCGTCGGGGGACTGTGCGAGGGACATGGGTGAGGCTCTTTTCTTCCGGACGGTGATGCTGCCGGGGTTCCGGGCGGTGTTGCTGCCGGGTGGGGCGCGGTGCTGCGGGCTGGGTGCCGCATGCTCCGGCTCCGCGGTTCCGGGGCCCGTTCCTGCGGGGCCGGTTCCGCAGGCCCCGGTTCCGCAGGCCCGGATTGCGAAAGCCGCGGTTCCGTGGACTCGGCGGACGGGGCAGGTCTCCTGGCGCCGACTTTCACCATAAGGTTGCGTACCGCTAAACATCATTGGTCGTTCCATCCCACTTCTCCTTACTCTTGGGGTGATACGACCCACACTCCTGGGGTGACAGGACCCGTCGCTCCGGGATGACGACGACCCGCCCGGCCGTGCGGCGCGGAAAGCCGCCATGCGTTCCCGGGTCCGTCACCGAAAGTCCCGACCGAGTTCCCGGAGGCCGGCCGTGAGTACCGAGGCACGCGACGACGAGCACGACGCGGCAGTCCCCTCCCGCACCACGGCGGTTCCCCCCACCTCGGCCGCCGCCCCTCCCACCGCGGCCGTCCCCTCCCGCACCGCGCCCGAGCCGGAGATCACCGTCCCGCTGCGGGAGATCGCCGAACTGCCCGGCCTCGGTCTGGAGGTCCTGGCCGGTCACGGGCTGCTGGACCGGGAGGTGCGCTGGGCACACGTCAGCGAGCTCGCCGACCCCGCCCCGTACCTGGACGGCGGCGAACTGCTGCTGAGCGCGGGGTTGAACCTGCCGGCCGACCCCGACCGGCTGCGTTCCTACGCGCGCGCCCTTGCGGATTCCGGCGTGGCCGCGCTCGGCTTCGGGCTGGCCCCGGTGCACTCCGAGGCGCCCGCCGCCCTGGTCGAGGCGTGCGAACGGTACGGCCTGCCGCTGCTGACCGTCCCGCGCGGCACCCCGTTCCTCGCGGTGAGCCGGGCCGTGGCGGACGCCCTGGAGGGGCGCCGGGCCGACCAGCAGCGAGGGCTGGCGGAGGCGCAGACCCGGATCACCCGGGCCGCCCTGCACGGCGTGCCGCCGGTCCCCGCGGTGCTCGCGGCAATGGCGGACGCGGCCGACTGCTGGACCGTCCTGCTGGACAGCCGGGGCAACCCGGTCCGGACGGCGGGCGGGGCCCCGGAGCCCGGCCGGGACCTCGTGGATCTCGCCCTGCGCCTGGGACGCGGCTCGGGCCCGCGCAGCGCGACGCACGCCAGCGGCGGCGTCCACGTCGACCTGCATCCGATCGCCTCGCTGCACGGCCGCACGCACGTCCTGCTGCTCGGCAGATCACGCCCCTTCACCGCCCCGGACCGCACCCTCACCGCCGTGTGTGTGGGGCTGCTCGGGCTGCTTGCGGAATCGGAGCGCGTCACGGGCACCCGGCACAGCCTGATGACCCGGCTGCTGCTGGGCGAGCGCCCCGCCCCGAGCAACACCCCCTCCCGGGTGGAACACCTCCTGCGCACCCTGCTGGACACCGACGAGCCGGAGCCCGTACGCGTCCTGCGCGGCACCCGGGCCCCGGCCGGCCGCAGGACACCACCGCCGGACGACGCCACGGCGGTGGTCCGCGCCGTCGGAAGTCCCCTGGTCGATCTCCACGACGGCCGCCTGTGCGCGATCGTCCCGGCCGACACCTCCCTGGACCAACTGACCGCCCTGCACACGGAATCGGGCTGGCTCACCGCGCTGAGCCGCCCCGTTCCGCCGGACCGTCTCCCCTCGGCGGGCCAGGACGCCCGCCTCCTGCTGGAACGCGCCGTCGCGTCCGGCACGCCGCTCGTCTCCCGGGCCGCCGGGCGCGGCATCGGCGAACTCCTCGAACGGTCCCAGGCCACCGCCTGGGCCCGCACCGCCCTGAGCCCGCTCCTCGATGGCGTCGCGGACGGCCCCGAACTGGTCCACCTGCTGCGCATCTGGCTCTCCTGCCACGGCAGTTGGGACCGCACCGCCCAGGCCGCCGACATGCACCGCAACAGCGTCCGCCACCGCGTCACCCGCATCCAACGACTCCTCGACGCCGACCTGTCCGACCCGGACACCCGCGCCCAGCTCTGGCTCGCCCTCACCTGGTACGAGCCGTGAGCCACGAGCCGTGAACCGTGAGCCGTGAGCACGGGGCACGCGCCGCCGGAGCCCCGTCCCCGTCATCGGCCCCGGTCAGCCGCCCCCGCCATCCGCCCCGGCCATCCGTCCCGGTCAGAGGAACTCCGCGTACGCGTCCAGCGCCCGCAGCACCTCCGCCTCGCCCGCGGACGGCAGTTGCAGGACGGTCTCCTCGATGCCCAGGTCCGCGTAGTGTGCCAGCTTTCCCTGGTCCGGGATCACCGCGTACGGGACCACCTGGAGGTGCTTCGGGTCGCGGCCCGCCGACTCCCAGGCGGTGCGCAGTTTCGGCAGGGACTCGGTGAGACCGCTGCCGCCGATCGGGAGCCAGCCGTCCGCCTGCCGGGCGATGCGCTCGAAGAGCTTCGGGCCCGCCGCGCCGCCGAAGAGGGTGCGGGGGCCGCCCACCGGTCCGCGGGCCGCCTGAACCGGCTTGGGGTACACGTCACTTGCCCGGACCGAGGCGAACTCCCCGTCGTAGGCGGTCGGTTCCTCCGTCCACAGGGCCTGCATCAGGGCCAGCCGGTCATGGGCGAGGGCGCGGCGGGTCGACCAGTCCACCCCGTGATCGGCAGCCTCCTCGACGTTCCAGCCGTAGCCCACGCCCAGGGTGAACCGGCCGCCGGAGAGATGGTCGAGGGTGGCGATCTGCTTGGCCAGGTCGATCGGGTCGTGCTGGGCGACGAGGGTGATGCCGGTGCCCAGGGTCAGGCGCTCGGTGACGGCGGCGGCCTGGGCGAGGGCGACGAAGGGGTCCAGGGTCCTGGCGTACTCGGGCGGGAGTTCACCGCCCGCGGGGTACGGGGTGTCCCTGCTCACCGGGATGTGGGTGTGTTCGGGCAGGTAGAGCCCGGCGAACCCGCGCTGTTCCAGCTCGCGGGCGAGCCGCAGCGGCGTGATGGTCTCGTCGGTGAGGAAGATCGTCGTGGCGATCCGCATATGAGGGCACCTCCGTCGTGGTCGGTACGGTGACGGCCCCAACGTATGCCGCGCGGCGCCGGAATCCGAGACCGCGCATCGGCGCATGCGGGTACCCGTACACCTATTCACGCAGGTCCTCGCGCGGGCACCCGGGCGCCTATTCGCGCAGGTCTCCGCGCGGGCACCCGGGCGCACCCCTGTGGCATCCGTGCGGCACCGGCACGAGCGCGGAGACGAGGCTGACGCCCACCGGGTCCGAGGCGTCCACGGGAAGGACCCTGGGGCTCTTTGTCAGGCATGTCTGCCCTTGCAACGTCAGGCATGCCTGCCCTTGCAGCCTGGCGAGTCGAGAGGGAGTGGGCTCCCCGGTTTGCCGTTCGGGCGAAGCTGTGCGGTTCTCGGCCAGGAGGGTCACAGTGGAAGGGAGGCCCAGGACGGGGCGGGGCCGCTGCCGGAGGAGGTGTCCGGATGGATGCGACCGGGACGAGCGAGGGCCGGCCCCGGAACCACCGGGATCACACCGATCGCGGGACCGGAAGCGGCCGTCGGGACCGCCGCGGCGACCGGCGCGTCGAGGCGGACGCGAAGCCGCACGGCGACGGCGGGCACTCGGGCGCGCTGCCCTGTTTCGTGGTGCAGATCCACCAGGCACGGCGCATGCACTTCGATTTCCGGCTGGAGGTCGGCGGCGTGCTGAAATCGTGGGCGGTGCCGCGCGGCCCCTCGGAGAACCCGCGCGAACGGCGGCTGGCCGTCGCCACGCAGGACCATCCGCTGGAGTACCGCACGTTCGAGGGCGTCATCACGAAGGGCGGGTCCGGCGGCGGCACGGTGATCGTCTGGGACCAGGGCACGTACCACCCGCTCAGCCACGACCGCTGGGGCGCGCCGGTGCCGTTCGAGCAGGCGCTGGAGGACGGGCACGCGACCTTCTGGCTGGACGGCACCAGGCTGCACGGCGAGTTCGCCCTCACCCGCTTCAAGAAGGGCGGCGAGCAGGGCACGCCGGGTGAGGACGTGTGGCTGCTGATCAAGGCCAAGGACGGACAGGCCACGCACGACGGACCGGACACACCCGATCCGTACCTGGCGCGCTCGGCCCGCACCGGCCGGACCCTGGCGCAGGTGGCCGCGGAGGAAGGAGGCGGGGTGCCGTGACCGCACGCGACACCGTGGCAACCCTCCTCGATCGTCACGGGACCACGTACGCGGACGAGGCGGGCATCCGGCTGCGGAACACTCCACAGCCGCTGTACCAACTGCTGGTTCTCAGTGACCTGTTGAGCGCCCGGATCCGGGCGTCCGTGGCGGTGGCGGCGGCCCGTGCGCTGTTCGCCCACGGCCTGCGCTCCCCCGACCGGATGCTGGCGGCGAGCTGGCAGGAGCGGGTCGACGCGCTGGGCGAGGGTGGCTACCGGCGATACGACGAACGGACCGCCAGCCAGCTCGGCGACGGCGCCCGGCTCCTGCTGGACGACTACGGGGGCGATCTGCGGCGGCTGCGCGAGGAGGCCGACGGCGATCTGGACGTGCTGCGGGCCGGGCTGCGCCGGACCCCGGGCATCGGCCCGGCGGGGGCGGACATCTTTCTCCGCGAGGTGCAGGACGTGTGGCCGGAGACGGCACCGTTCGTGGACGACAAGGCCCTCCAGGGCGCGGAGCGGCTGGGGCTGCCCGCCTCACCGGCGAGGCTCGTACGACTCGCGGACAGCGCCGAGGCCCCCGCCCGGGAGGAACGGGTGGACCGGGCGGGACAGGCGGAACGCGACGAACGCGGGGAACGGGAGCGGCGGGGCGAACAGGGCGCCGTCCGGGGCCACGCCGCGCTCGCGGCGGCCCTGGTGCGTGCCGCGCTGGACAAGCACGTGGTGGACGACGTCGTCGCACATGCGGCGTGAGCACGGGCCGGGCCCTCAGGCCCCGGCCCTCAGTCCTCCACGACCAGCGCCGGGGTTTCCTTGGTCAGCACCTCGCCGCGGAAGAACGCCGGGCTGCGGCGCTGCATCACCAGCATCAGCACCATCCCGAGCAACAGCAGCCCCACACCGATCACGAACACCGAGCCGACCCCGAGGACGGACGAGCCGGAGCCGTACGCCGGGTTCCACATGTCGTAGAGGGTCTTGCCGAACACGGCACTGAGCAGGGTGCCGCCGACGACCGGGAAGAGGCCCTTGAAGGCGAGGTCGCGGAAGGAGCGGGTCAGGTCGGCGCGGAAGTACCAGGCGCAGGCGAAGGCCGTCAGCGCGTAGTAGAAGCAGATCATGAGGCCGAGCGCGTAGATCGTGTCTACCAGGACGTGCTCGCTGACCAGGGTCATGACCGTGTAGAAGATGCCGGTCGCCACACCCGCCGTGACCGTCGCACGTCCCGGGGTCCGGAAGCGCGGGTGGACGCGGGCGTACGAGGCGGGCAGGGCCTCGTACGCGGACATCGCCAGGACCGTGCGGGCCACCGGGATGAACGTGGTCTGGAGGCTCGCGGCGGCGGAGGCCAGGACGGCGACGAAGAGCAGGATGCCGAGACCGGGGCCCATGACCGGACCGGCGAGTGCGGCGAAGACGTTGTCCGAGGTCTTCCGGTTGCCGAGGCCCAGACCGGAGTCGCCCGAACCGACGGCCATCTGCGCGGCGACGCCGGTCGCCAGGTAGGACCCGACGAGCACGACCATCGCGATGAGCGCGGCGCGCCCGGGGGTCTTCTCGCTGCCGACGGTCTCCTCGTTGGCGGTCAGACAGGCGTCCCAGCCCCAGAACATGAAGATCGACAGCGACAGGCCCGCGGTGAACGCCGCGAACGACTGCACCGCGAACGGGTTCAGCCAGGACCAGGAGAAGTCCAGTGAGGTGGCGAACTCCCCGCTGCGCGCCTTCTGCACCGCCATCACCACGAACACCGCGAGGACGACGAGCTGGAGTCCCACCAGGGTGTACTGGACGCCCTTGGTGGCGGTCATGCCCCGGTAGCTGATCGCCGTCGCGATCGCGATCAGGGCCAGGCAGGTCAGGATGTGGACGGCCTTGTTCCCGTCCAGGGCGGCGATCGCGTCGCTGCCCGTGATCTCGCCCGCCAACAGCCAGAAGTACGAGGTCGCGACGCCCGCCAGGTTCGACAGCACGATGATCGTCGCGATGACCAGGCCCCAGCCGCACATCCAGCCGACGCGCGGACCGAACGCCTTCACCGTCCAGGTGAACGAGGTGCCGCAGTCCGGCACCGCCTTGTTCAGTTCGCGGTAGGCGAAGGCGACCAGCAGCATCGGGAGGAACCCGGCGAGGAAGACGGCGGGCATCTGCACGCCGACCTCGCCCGCGGTGGAGCCGAGGGTGGAGGTGAGGCAGTAGACGGGGGCGACGGTGGAGACGCCGATGACGGCGCTCCCCATCAGGCCGACGGAGTTGCCGCCGAGGCCCTTTCCGCGCACACCGCCGTCGGCCGGGGCGGCGCCCCGTACCGTGTCTCCGGCCCGCGGCCGCACGTCCAGCTGTGTCATGGGAGGGACGTTATGTGCTGCGATATCCACATCCGGACTATGAGACTCCAGCGCCTCATCCTTGAATTTTCGGTTACGAGCGCAGGGATTTGACGTAAATCAAAGGCGCTGGAGTCACAAAGCCTTGATATATGAGGCCACTCCTCATCGTCGCGCCATACTGGAATCGCAGCCGTGCCCGTTTTGTGTGGATTCAAAATTTCCCGTGGGTGTCCGGTGAGCGGACACCCACGGGGTCCCGGACGGGCGCCGGGGCTCGCGACCAGGTCGTCAGCCGGGCCAGACGATCGCCTGGAGTTCGCTGTATGCGTACAGGGCGTACGAGCCGACGTCGCGGCCCACCCCGCTCCTCTTGAACCCGCCGAACGGGGCCTCCATGTTGCGTCCGACGGTGTTCACCCCGACCCCTCCGGCACGCAGCCGGCGGGCGATCCGGAAGGCCCGCGCCACGTCGGACGACCAGACGTAGTCGATCAGCCCGTAGTCGCTGTCGTTGGCGAGGGCGATGCCCTCCTCCTCGTCGTCGAAGGGGACGACCACGACGACCGGACCGAAGATCTCCTCACGGACGACGCGCATGTCGTTGGTGCAGTCGGCGAGGAGCGTGGGCGCGACGTAGAAACCCCGGTCGGGCCCGGCCGGACGCTCGCCGCCCGTCACGACCCGGGCGCCCTCCTTCCGGCCGAGCTCGATGTAGGAATCGACGCGGTCGCGGTGGGCGGCGGAGACGACCGGGCCGACGACCGTCCCCCGTACCGTCGGGTCGCCCACCTTCAGCAGCCTCGCGTAGGCGGTGAGCTTCTCGATCAGGGCGTCGTGGACGCCGCGTTGGACGAGCACGCGGGTCGGGGCGGTGCAGATCTGGCCGCTGTAGAAGGAGAACGTGGTGCCGATGCCCGCCACGGCGGAATCGAGGTCGGCGTCGTCGAGGACCACGGCGGCCCCTTTCCCGCCCAGTTCCATCAGCTGCCGCTTCATGGTGCGCCCGCAGACCTCGCCGATGCGCTGCCCGACGGCGGTGGAGCCGGTGAAGCTGACCATGTCGACGTCCGGGGCGTCGACGGCCGCCTCGCCCGCCTCGGGCCCCGATCCGGTGACGACGTTGACGACGCCCGCCGGGACGCCCGCCGCCTCCAGCGTCTCGGCCATCCGGTAGACGGACAGCGGGTCCTGCGGTGCGGGCTTCACGACCACCGTGTTGCCCATGGCGAGCGCGGGGGCGATCTTTCCGGCCGGATTGGCCCAGGGGTTGTTGTACGAGGTGATGCACGTGACGACACCCACCGGCTGACGCACCGCGAGCGCCCCGAAGACCCCGGCCCGCCCCATCGGCCCCGCCTCGTTGATCTGCGGTGCGATGGGCTCCTCGACCGGTTCCAGGGCACCCCTGGCGTACCGCCGGAAGCGGGCGGCACCGACGGCGACCTGCATGCCCCGGGCGGTGCCCGTGGTGGCGCCGCTCTCCGCCTGGGCGAGCGCGGCGTGGCCCGCCAGGTCGCGCAGCATCAGGTCGGCGGCCCGGTCCAGGATCGCGGCCCGCTCCTCGGGGCGGGTCCGCGACCAGCCGTCCAGCGCCTCGCGGGCTGCCGCGGCGGCCGCGTGCACCTGCCCGCGGCTCGCCTCCGGGGCGAGGCCGACGACCTCCTCGGTGGCCGGGTTGATCACCTCGTAGTGGCCGAGTTCGGGTTCGGTCCACCGTCCGCCGATGAAGAGGCGCCGCCGTCCGTCACCCGCCCGATGCCCGCCGCTGAGCCGCCGTCCGTCGCCCGGCCGCTGCGCGTCGCTCGGCTGCTGTCCGTCGCCCGGCCGCCGCACGTCGCTCATACGGTGCTCACCGTCCGGGTGTCGCGGCCGGAGCGGAGCACCGTGCCGGGTACCGCGCCGGTCACCTTGTCGTCGCGCAGGGTCTCCACCCCGTTGACCCGGACCGACACGATGCCGATGGCCCTGGAATCGAGACGGGGACTGTCGCCGGGGAGGTCGTGCACCAGGGTGGCGGGGCCCGCGTCGACGCGTTCGGGGTCGAAGAGGACGAGGTCGGCGTGGAAGCCCTCCTCGATCCTGCCCCGCTCGCGCAGCCCGAACAGCCGGGCGGGGTCGTCGGTGAGCATCTTGACGGCCTGTTCCAGGGGGAGGAGTTTGCGTCGGCGCAGACAGTCGCCGAGGAAGCGGGTGGTGTACGGGGCGCCGCACATGCGGTCCAGGTGGGCGCCCGCGTCGGAGCCGCCGAGCATGACGTCCTCGTGCGCCCAGGTCTGCCGTCGCAGTTCCCAGGACGCGGGGTCGTTGTCGGTGGGCATCGGCCACAGCACGGTCCGCAGTTCGTCCGCGGCGCAGATCTCGACGAGACAGTGGAAGGCGTCCTGGCCCCGTTCGGCGGCGATGTCACCGACGACCCGGCCGGTCAGTCCTTCGTTGGCCTCGCTGTAGGTGTCGCCGATGACGTACCGGCCGAAGTCGGCGAGGCGGCGGAAGACGCCGGCCTCCTTGCTGTCGGCGCGGCGCAGCATCTCGGCCCGGACGGCGGGGTCGCGGAGCCGGGCGATCCGTGCCGGGACGGGGAGGGAGAGGATGTCGCCCCAGCCGGGGATGAGGTTGAGGGCGCAGAAGGTGCCCAGCGACATGTTCATCGGGGTGAGGATCGGCATGGTGAGGGCGACGATCCGGCCCCCGGCCCGACGGGCGCGTTCGCTGGGTATCAGCTGGCGCGGCACGCGTTCCGGGACGGCGGCGTCGATGGTGAGCACGTTCCAGTTCAGCGGCCGTCCGGCGGTGGCGGTCATGTCGACCAGGAGGTCGATCTCCTCGTCGGAGAACTGGTCGAGGCACCCGGCCACGATCGCTTCGAGCTGGGTGCCCTCGTGCTCGCCGACGGCACGGGACAGGGCGAGGAGTTCCTCGGGCGACGCGTACCTGGAGGCGACCGGCCGCCCGTCGCCGTCGGAGTGGGTGGCGGACTGGGTGGTGGACAGTCCCCAGGCCCCGGCGTCCATCGCGTCGTGGAACAGCGCGAGCATGGCGTCGAGCTGTGCGGGGGTGGGCTGTCCGCCGATCGCGT
Organism: Streptomyces sp. NPDC056061; assembly: GCF_042266885.1. Lineage (NCBI taxonomy): Bacteria > Bacillati > Actinomycetota > Actinomycetes > Kitasatosporales > Streptomycetaceae > Streptomyces > Streptomyces sp. NPDC056061. Next base: position 221,676 of record NZ_JBHJWQ010000006.1, read on the forward strand.
CGGCGCCCATGACGTGCCTGCGCAGGGCGCAGTGGCCGACCATGAACCCGGCGTTGACGGCGATCCGCCCTTCGAGGGCGTCCAGGTACTCGCGGAAGCTGGACCAGCTCCAGTCAACGCCCTCCTCCAGGGCCTTGAGGGCCATCCCCTCCACCCGCGCCATCATGCGGCGGGTGTAATCGGCGTCCTCGGGCCGGTCCGGGTGGAGCGGGGCGAGGGTGAATCCGCAGTTCCCCCCTGCGACGGTGGTGACTCCGTGGTTCATCGACGGGGTGGCGTACGGGTCCCAGAAGAGCTGGGCGTCGTAATGGGTGTGCGGGTCGACGAAGCCGGGGGCGAGGACGAGCCCGGTGGCGTCCTCGCTGGTGACGGCCTCCTCGGCGAGGGTGCCCGGTTCGGCGATGACGGCGATGCGGCCGTCCCGGACACCGACGTCGGCGCGGTACGAGGGGCCGCCGGTGCCGTCCACGACGGTCGCTCCGCGGATGAGGTGGTCGAGCATGACGGGGTTCCCTTCCGTGCGTCGAAATCCATGCGTGGTCGAAGTCCGTGCGTCGTGGACATCCGTGCGTCGTCGACATCCGTGCGTCGTCGACATCCGTGCGTCGTCGACGTCCGGGCATCGTCGACATCCGTGCGTCGCCGACGTCCGGGCATCGGTCCGGTCGGTCCGGGCAGCCGGTCGGTGCAACCGGGTTCTCCCGGTACGCGCGACCGACATGTGTGCGGCCGGGGTGCGTACGGCCGCGGTACGCACCCCGGCCGCACGGAGCGGCGGTCCGGGAAGACGCCGCCGTCGTGACCGGGGCTCCGCACCCCGGACGGGCCCCGAGAGGCGCCGATCCGCCGATCAGCTGCCGGGCCGGGCCCGAGGACGCCGCTCACCGGCCGGGCGAACCCCGGCAGGGGAGGCCGCTCGCCCATCGGACAGGCCCCGGCCGGACAGGCCCCCGAGAGGTGCCGCTCACCTTCCGTACGGGCTCATTTCCGCCCCGCCGACGCCCGGAAGCGCGAGGTGCGGTGCACCGGGTCGGTGTCGATCTTCGGGATCACGTGCTCGCCGATCAGCTCGATCGATTTCAGGGTGTCCTCCCGGCTGATCCCGATCGGCAGCCCGAAACTCAACTGGTCGGCCCCCGCCTGCTCCCAGCGCTTGCACTGGCGCAGCACCTCGTCCGGGTCGCCGCAGATCATCAGTTCCTCGGCGATCAGCAGCTCGATGATCTCCTCGGTGTATTCCGGCAGCAGCTCGGGCCACTCGGGGATGCCCTCGGGCCGGGGGAAGGTGTCGTGGTAGCGGAACAGCAGCGACTGGAGGTAGTTGAGCCCGCCGCCCACCGCGATCCGGACGGCCTCGGCGTGCGTCTCGGCGCAGATGGCGGTGGAGGTGACCATGACGTTGTCGTTGACGAAGTCCCCGACGGGTTCGGCCTCCTTGACCGCGGTCTTGTAGGACTCGACGACCCACTCCATGTCGGAGACCTTCTGCACGCTGAAGCCCAGCACGCCGAGCCCCTTCTTCCCCGCCATCGCGTACGAGGACGGCGAACCGGCCGCGTACCACATCGCCGGGTGCGAACCCCCGTACGGCTTCGGCAGGACCTTGCGCGGCGGCAGCGACCAGTGCTTGCCCCGGAATCCGGCGTACTCGTCCTGGAGCCACATCTTGGGGAACTCGGCGATGGTCTCCTCCCAGAGTTCCTTGGTGTGGTTCATGTCGGTGATGCCCGGCATGAAGCCCAGGATCTCGTGGCTGCCGGCCCCGCGCCCGGACCCGAACTCGAAGCGCCCCTCGGAGAGATGGTCGAGCATGGCGACCTTCTCGGCCACCTTGACCGGGTGGTTGACGGGGGCGAGCGGGTTGAAGATGCCGGATCCGAGGTGGATGCGGTCGGTGGCGTGCGCCAGGTAGCCCAGGTACACGTCGTTGGCCGAGAGGTGCGAGTACTCCTCCAGGAAGTGGTGCTCGGAGGCCCAGGCGTACTTGAAGCCGGACTTGTCCGCCTGGATGACGTACTCGGTCTCCTCGATCAGCGCCTTGTGCTCTGCCTCGGGGTCGACCCCGGCCCGCGCGGCGGGCACGTACCCCTGTACAAAGAGCCCGAATTCCAAGGTGGTTCACCGTCCTCGATCGCCCTGACTATTTCTGACACATCGTCAGATCGTGATGGATCCGACTGTTCCACCGCCGCCCGCGACCGTCAATACCTGACGCCCCGTCAGCCAGGCGTCGCCGCTCAGAAGAGGCTGACACCCGCCAGCCATCCGCCGTCGATGACGAACGGCTGCCCGGTGATGTACGAGGAGTCGTCCGAGGTCAGGAAGAGCGCCAGCGCCGCGACCTCCTCGGGCCTGCCGATCCGCCCCATCGGGACCAGCTTGCGGTACAGCTCGTCCACGGCCGCCGCAGTCTCCTCGGGGTCCGCCGTCGGGTCCAGCGCCGCCGGATTGGTCATCGCGGTGTCCACGGCCCCGGGGCAGAGCGCGTTGACCCGTATCCCCTTGGCGGCCAGCTCCACCGCCGCCACCCTGGTCAGCCCGACCACCGCGTGCTTGGTGGCGGCGTACGCGCCGACGAACGCCATGCCGGTGAGCCCCGTGTACGAGGCGGTGTTGACGACGGTCCCGCCACCCGCGGCCTCGATCTCGGGTGCGACGTACTTGATCCCGAGGAACGCCCCCACCTGATTGACCTGCACCACCTGCTGGAACTCCTCCAGGGGCGTGGAGACCAGTTCGTTGAAGCGGAGGATGCCCGCGTTGTTGACCAGGCCGTCGATCCGGCCGAAGGCGTCCTTCGCCACCGCGACGGCGGCCCGCCACTCGTCCTCCACACCCACGTCCAGGTGGACGAACCGCGCGGCGTCCTCGCCATGCTTCTCGCGGAGCTCCCCGGCCAGCGCCTCGCCCTGCTCGTCGAGAACGTCGCCGATCACCACCCGCGCGCCCTCCGCGACGAAGAGCCGCGCCTCCTGCTCGCCCTGCCCGCGCGCCGCACCGCTGATCAGTACGGTCCGCCCGTCCAGCTTGCCCATGCCGAGTCCCTCCTAATTGCCGAGATGGGGTGCGACCTCGGCGGCGAACGCCGCCATCTGGTCGGTCAGTTCGCCGCGGCTCCGACTCCGGAACCGCACCTGGATCTGGTGGACGCCCATGGCCCGGTACGCCCGCAGCGACTCCGCGACGGCCTCCGGCTTCCCGCTGAGGGTGCGCCGCCCGACCTGCCACCGCGGATCGCCGATGTACAGCGGCTCGGTGATCGCACCCACGACGATCGGGGCCTCGATCCCGGCCGCCTCGCGCAGCCGCCTCAGCCGGGCGATCTGGGCGGGCAGCTTCTCGCGCGGATCACCCTGCGGCAGCCATCCGTCACCTCGCACCGCCGCCCGGCGCACGGCGGCGGGCGAGGAACCGCCCACCCAGATTGGCACCCGCTCCTGGGCCGGGCGCGGCAGCTGCCCCAGCCCGGAGAACGCGAACCTCTCCCCCGCGAACTCCGGGAACTCCTCCGGGCCGAGCGCCGCCCGCAGCGCGTCGACGGTCTCGTCGAGGAGTCCGCCCCGGCCGTCGAAGTCCGCGCCGAGCGCCTCGAACTCCTCGGCCACGTGCCCCGCCCCGACCCCGAGGATCAACCGGCCTCCGCAGAGGTGATCGAGGGTCGCGTACTGCTTGGCCGTGGCCAGCGGATGCCGCAGCCCGACGACGGCGACATGGCTCATCAGCAGCACCCGCTCGGTGATCCCGGCGAGGAAGGACAGGGTGGCGACCGGGTCGTACCAGACGGTACCCATGGCATCGGCGAGCCGGCGCGGGATCGCCACGTGGTCGCAGCTCGCGAGGTAGGCGAACCCGGCCCGGTCGGCGGTACGGGCGATCTCCACAAGATCGGCGGGACCGGCCGCGGCCTCCCACTCCTCCGCGAAGATCGCGCTCTGCGACTGGATCGGGAGCTGCATTCCATACGACAGCGGCCCGGTGGTCGCGATCGGCATCGGGCAGCCCTCCTTCCATGACACCGAAGGAATCTGACGCACCGTCACACGACGAGTGCGGGGCCATCGTCATGCCTGACGGCACATCAGACAAGGGGTGTGGGCGCCTCGGCCCTCGACACCGTCCACCCACCCGCACCAACCCCGGCCCCGGACCCGGCCCTCATTCCACGCGCGACTCCGGACCCGGGCCGCCGCGGCACCCGACCCCCACCCCGGCCGCCGTGCCCTCCGGCCGCCGCGCCCCGTGCCCGGCACCCCGGACCCGGGCCGCATCGGCCGCCGGTCCCGGGCGGCGTCAGGCGCTCGGCCCCCGGAACAGGAAATCGCCCTCGATCTCGACCCGGGTGGGGGCCCTGCTCCCGTCGTAGTGGTTCACGTCCCCCGTCACCGCCGTCCACCGCAGCCGGAACCGGTCGCCGTCGCGGGAGACGACGGAGATCCGGTTGTCGCGCAGCGCCTGGTGCTCGCAGTAATAGAGCAGCGACATGCACGAGTCCTCGTCGTCCGGCACCCCCGGCACCACGAACTCCCGCCCCACCAACGCGTCCGCGTCGACCCCGGGCAGCTCGACACCGACCTCCGCGTTCGGCGCCATCCCCAGATCCGCCGTGTCCTCGCACCGCAGGGCGCCGCCGGAATCGGCCTCCGCCTCGAACCAGAGCGTGACCGGCGCCCCACTTTCCGCCCCCGCGCAGACCCACATCACGGCGGACTTCAGGCGGTACACCTCGTCCCCGTTGAACCGGTGCAGGACGAACCCACCCCCGGCCCGCTCCGCCTCCGTCGAACGCTCGCTCATCGCACCCCTCCTCGCCACCCACGCCCTCCGCGCGGCCCACGCCCGTCGCATCGCCCCATCATTCCGTTGGTGCCGACCCCGTGGCGGAGGACGGCCTTGGCCTTCGTGTCGGGGTTGCGGCAGCGGTAGCGGTGGACGCGGTGACCGCGTGGGGTCGGGCCGAGGTGGACGCGGAGCGGGCGAATGCCCCGCGGGTGACCATCTGCATACCGGTGGCGAGTTCGCGGCGCACGGCGTCGGCGTCGGCGTCGCGCAGATCGTCCTCCAGGCCCCCGGTGAAGGAGAGACGGACGGTGGCGGCCTGCCGCGCGTCGTCCGACGTCGTCGTCTCCACCGTCGGACGTTCGCGCAGCTCGGCCTGCCCACGGTCACCGCCGCCGCTCGGGCCGGAGCCCACTACCTCGACTCCACCGGGGAACCCGCTTCATCCGGCAAGCCTCCGCCCTGGACGCCGTCACCACCGCCCGAGGCACGAGCATCGTCCCGGCGTTCGGCTACGACTACGTCCCGGGCAACCTGGCCGGCGCCCTCGCCCTCACCCAGGCCGGCGAGCAGGCACGTCGCGTCGAGATCGGCTACTTCCTCACCCGCTCCGGCCACGGCGACGAGGTGCACTACCGCAGCACACTGCGCGACGCCTTCACGCTCACCACCGGCGGCACCCGCGCCTCACTCGTCGGCACCGCCGTCGAGGACACCTTCGCCTACCGGCGCCCGCACACCGGCGGCCCCGCCCGCCTCACCGACGAACACACCGGCGCCCGCCTGCTGTCGTTCCGCTACGCGGGCATCACCCGTACGGCGCTGACCGTCGGTGGCTCCGAACACCTCGGCCTGCCCGAGGCATTCCCCCACCTCGACAGCGTCGACGTGGGCCTGGGCTGGTTCGGCAGCCGACCGTGCGCCTCGGAGGCCGGGCCCGCGCCCCCGTACACGCGGACGGCCCCGGCCCGACAGGCTCTCAAACCGCGCCGTTCCGCACGGCGGCCACGAACGTCTGCCACGGGACCGGACCGAAGGTGTGGGCACCCCGGTCACGGTCCTTGCTGTCACGCACGGCCTGGCGGCCGGATATCAGAGCGGCGTGCTCGACGCAGTTGTTGTTCGAGCCACTGTAGGTACTCGTGTGCCAGACAGCGGACTCCAGCTCGCCGGCCAGGACAATCAGTTCTTCGGTCATGATCCGCTTTCCTCGATGAGGTCGCGAATGTACCGCCGGGACGCGGTCGGGGACAGTGCGGCGGCGGTCAATTCGTCCCACGCCTTCGCATACCTCTGAACATCCGCCCGCTGCTCAAGCAACGTACCACCGGTGATGTGCTCCAACCACACCACTTCGACCGGGGGTTCCGGCAGCAGACTGAGCGCGGCGAACGACACGTACTGCTCCATGGGCAGGACGGAATTCAGCGGAAGAACCTGGATGGTGATGTTCGATCGGGAGCCCGCGCTCAGCAGATGCCGCAACTGTTCCTGGACGATGTCGACCCCTCCTCCGATCCGGTGGAGAGCCGGTGCGTCGATCACGGCGCGAAGCCGGAACCCCGTGGTGTTGTCGAGGAGTTCCTTGCGCTTCATGCGTGTCTGGACCAGAGCCTCGATCTGGTCCTCGGGAGACGCGGCTCCGAACAGGCGCCGCATGTACGCCTCGGTCTGCAGAAGACCCGGCACGAGCACCGGCTCGAACGTGCGCACCGCCTGCGAATCCGCCTCCAACGTCAGATAGTCCTTGAGCTCGTCGTGAAGAAGTGGGCCGTGCCCGCTCCACCAGTCGACCTTGTGGATCTCCTTCGCCAGGCGCTTCAGATTCGCCCGCTGCCGCTCGTCCTCGACTCCGTACAGGTTGAGCAGGGTGGTCAGGTCGAGCGGACGGATACCCCGCTTGCCGTTCTCGATCTGACTGATCTTGGGCTGCCCGCACTCCAAGGCGTCGGAAGCATCCTGCACCTTGAGACCGGCTTCCAGACGAAGTCGACGAAGTTCGCCGCCGAGTCGACGGCTACGCATGGTGGGCATGTCGCTCTGAGCCATGGCCACATGATGGTCGCGCCCTTCAATGGCGCACAACTGCCACCGGCAGGTTACCCCCTTACGGATGAATCACTTAAGGAATAGTTGCCTACAGGATGGTTCTCGCGGCACCATCCTCCGCATGACCGAGAGCCGTCGGTCCACCACTGTGCATTGATCGATTGGCACGCCCTCACCTCACGCAGGAGGAGCCATGAACGTCACGACCGAACCAGAACCACCGCACTACCGGCACGAGTTGTACGTCCAGCCGCAGTCACTCGCCCAGATGCGCCGCATCGTCGCCTGCCTGGTGGACCTGTGGGACTTCCGGGAGTTGACGGACACCGCCACGCTCTGCGCCCACGAACTGCTGACCAACGTCGGCCGTCACACGCCCTCACCGCGCTGCACCCTCACGCTCCGGCGCCGCACCGACGGCGTACGCATCACCGTCGGCGATTCCAGCCCGACACCGCCCACACCGCGCGTCCCGGACTGGTTGGCCGAGAGCGGGCGCGGGCTCGCGCTCGTCGGTGGGCTCGCCGCCGCGTGGGGGTCCGAGCCGACGCCGTACGGCAAGGACGTCTGGGCGGAGCTGCGCTGCACGCGACGGACGGCCGTCGCGTGAGTCGCCCACGGGTGGAACGCGCGCCCCGTCCCCGTACCGGCCCGACTTCGGACGCCCCTCGCGGCGTCGGCATCAGGAGCACAGGATGACCTCCACCTCCGCCTCCACCCATGCCCTCACCCACCGGCCGAGCCCGGACCCGCGTCACGCCGCGGCCGAACACGCCTCGGCCCTGCGGGAAGCGGGGCTCCAGGTCCCGGCCGCGGAGCAGACCACCGCCCGGCAGCCGGACCACGTCGAGCTGGGCCCCTCTCCCCCGCCGACGCGAGCCATCTGGCGCGGCTGATCCGTACCGGGGCGAAGCGCACCCTCAAGGCCGCACGGGCGTTACGCGACATCGTCGACGCCTACCGTCTCGACCTGCCGGGGATCCGGGTCAGGGGCGGCCTCATCGCGCTCGGCAGCGTCTCACCGGCCACCGCCGAACGTCTTGCGCGGCTTCTCGGCGCCACACCACCCGACCCCTGCGCGCCCCGCCCCACGCCCGTCGACGCGGCATCCCAGGTCAGTGAGCGGCTCCGGCTCGCCTTCGCGTCGGCCATGGGCGGGAGGCCGCTCGACGTACAGGTACGGCACGAGGGGCCCGACGCCGAACCGGTACTGGAGCTGGGCGCCATCGACGCGAGAACCGCGCGTCGGCTGGTGGCCGCCCTGCGATTTTGAACCTCGCGATTCTGAACCCTGCGATCTCGAACCCTGCGATCTCGAACTCTGCGATCTCGAACTCTGCGGTTCCGGGCCGTACGGCTCCGGACCGTACGGCCCGGGGTGTGCCGTCAGGGCTCGGACGGGGCGGAGGCGTCCGGTGACGGCGAACCACCCCTGGCGGACCGGGCTCCGCGTTCGGGGCCCACGTCGCGTTCCGTGTCCGCGTCGCCCTCGTCGTCGTCCCCTCCGGTCGCGGCGCTCTCGGGGGCCGCACCCGCTCCCTCGGCCTCCTCGCCGTCCTCGTCCTCGTTCTCGTCCGGGGCCGCCTGGACGCCCACGCCCTGCGAGGACGACACGTTCTGGTCGATCGCGCCCCCGCCGCCGTCGTGGTCGCTGCCTGCCGTCCCCTTGCTCAGGGGGGCCAACACGTTGGCCGTCCGGTCAACTTCGAGCCAGGAGTCGGCGTTGGAGTTGTCAATGGTGATCAGAGAAGGGCCGTGATGCGTCTCCATACCGCCGTCAGGGGCGTCGGCCCAGGCGGTCCCGGCCGCCAACTGGCCCTGGCAGAACGCTCCGAGAACGACCACCAGAGCCGCACTCGTTCTTTTCCGGGTGAATCCCATGGCACGTTTCCTCGTTCCTCTTCGGTCATGGTTCGGGTACGCCGGGGCACCGGCGGCACGGCATACCGCGGCACAGCACCGCTCGTCGGGCCGCGCGCCGCGCCCCGGCGCACCCGGTGGAGGGCGGAATCGGTGCTCTCAGACCGGCATGGGCTCGCGGACGCCGTGGTGCCTGCTGATGTTCCTCTCCAGCAGTTCCGTCGAACGCCGCACCCCGATCCCCTGGGTCGGGTGGAACTCCGGAAGCCGCCCGTCCGACTTCTTGAGCTCCGTCATCGCGGAGTCCACGGCGGCATGCGCGGCGAAGAGGCAGGGGGTGCTGTAGATGGCCACCTGGCATTCCAGCTCGGTGAGTTCGGTGAGCGACAACCGGGGCGACTTGCCGCCCGCGATCTGGTTGAACAGCAGCGGTTTGTCGCCGATCACCTTGCGGACGCGCTTGATCCATCCGGTGCTGCGCACCCCGTCGACCAGGACGACATCGGCGTCCGTCTCCGCCAGCGCCTCCGCCCGGCGCAGGATCTCGTCCTCCTCCGTGGCGTCCGTGCGGGCGACGACCACCAGGTCCCGCCGGCTCTCCAGGACCAGGTTGAGCTTCTCCAGGTACTCCTCCAGCGGCAGCACCTGCTTGCCGTCCGCGTGTCCGCATCTGCGGGGGCGCTTCTGGTCCTCCAGGATCACGCCGGAGGCACCGGATCGCTCCAGTCGCTGCACCACATGACAGGCCACCTCGGGGTCCACGTAGCCGTCGTCGATGTCGACCAGCAGGTGGTGGGAGGGGAAGGCCAGCCGCAGCCGCTCCACGAACGCCACCATGTCCGGCCAGGCGATGAAGCCGATGTCCGGCAACCCGTAGTGGGATGCCGCGAATCCGAATCCGGAGACGAAGAATCCGTTGTAGTGCGGGGCCACGACGGATGCCGAGTACATGTCGTAGATCCCGATGAGCGGGGTCGTCCCGGGGGCCCGGACTTCTTCCCTCAGCGCACTTCCGTAACGCACAACTGCTCCTCTTCCATGCTCTGTTGACGTGGTCGACGTCATTGACCTGATCGACGTGATCGACCTGGTTGACGTGATTGACGTGGTTGACGTGTTGACGTGGTTGACGCGTCGATCGGCGACCGGCGCAGGAACCCGGCCCGCCGGTCCGGCGCTCGTTGATTCCTTCGGGTGGGATGACACCGGTCGCCGGTCGCCGCCGGACCAGGACGGCAGGGCTTCGGTGGAACGACGTGATGGGCCGGGAGCCGTCGAATCGCACGGAGACGAATCGGGGCTCGCGCTTGTGAGCGGTTCTGCAATCGACCGGTGCGGAGAGTGCGACGGCACCGCGCGCTTCTCCGGCTCGCGGAGGCGGCGGGCGGCACTCGGACCGCACGGGACGCGTCTTCTGCCCCCTTACGAGGACGCGTATACCTATACAGACATGACTCTGTCTTTACCTAGGGACACGCCGCCCTTTGCCTGGTGTACGACACTCGCGGGTACGCACCGGCATCCGGTTGACGACGTCACGCAACCGGGGCCCTCCCCCTCGAACGATCCGAAGGAAAGGGCCCCGGGGCCGCCGACTCCCCCAGGAGTCAGTGGTGTTGGACGGTACGCCGACGGGTTGGCCGCCGGTCAGCCGAAGCGGTCGAGCAGACACCTCACGTATTCCTCCAATCGTGCGGCGAGCACGGTGGGAGTGAGGTCGGTCCGCCCCAGTTCCCGCCAGGGGACGGCGAGTTTCTCCGCGTCCGGCGCGTAGGCGAGCGCGTCCAGCAGCCGCCAGTGCAGATGCTCCGCGTCGCTGCCCGCCAGCCGTCCGCCCGCACGTGTGTACGCCTCGGCGAAGCTCATTCCGGCCGGGACGCCGTGCAGCAGCGCCAGCGCCGTCGAGCAGTGGGCGACATCCAGGTCGGCGGGTCCCCATGAGGTCTCGACCCAGTCGACGACGCCGCCGATCCGGAGATCGTCACGGTCGTCGTCGCCCGTGAACAGGACATTGCCCGGATGGAAGTCGCGGTGCAGGAAGCACGGTTCGTACGGAGGCGGCTCGTGGCGGATGACGTCGACCGCCCGCCGCCAGAGCCCCGCCCGCCGGGTCGAATCCGGTACCCGCACCCGGTCCGGCGCGGTCCACGCCTCGTACTCCCGCGGCCGGGTCGCGTCCGTCACCCGCACGGCGTGGATGTCGGCCAACTGCCGGGCCAGCAGCGCGATGCGTTCCGCCACGCCGGTCTCGTCCACCCTGACCCGTCCGGGCAACAGCGTCATCAGCAGCGAGGGGTGATCGCAGTGTTCGGCACGGGCGTCGACGGCCACGAACCGCGCGGCCGGCACACCCGTGCCGTCGGCCAGCAGACGCAGCACGTCCGCCTCCCGGGTGAGCAGACCCGGCGCATGTCGCACGAAGAAGGGTTTGACGAAGGATCTGAGCACGAGCTCCCGCGCACGCCCCGGCCCGGTGATATCCAACCGGCGCATCCGCGAACTCCATCCTCCGCGCAAACGCTCCATTCGCTCGATGCGCTCCCCGGGCGCGAGGTTCTTCTCCACCCAGGCGCGTGTCGCGTCCCCACCGGGGAAGTTGTCCACCGATTCACCCATGTGGGGAGCGTACGCCGTGCGTTGGCGATCGTCCCGGCGCCCATTTCGGCGACGTGTTGTCACCCGCCGGGACAACCCTCGGACGCACGACCGGTGTGCCGTACCGCGGCAGGCACCGGATCAGCAGTTCGGAATCACCGTGCCGTTGTTGTCGCGGGCCTCGTCGTTGCCCCAGCGGGACAGGTAGTACGCCGAGACGTACGCGCCGCGGCCGTTCTTGCCCGCGTACACCGTGTCCAGGTCCGTCTTCAGCCACCAGTGGTTGAAGCTGGAACCGGAACCGACCTGGGCGCCCCACACCTTGCAGTAGACGTAGTTGGTGCCCGCATTGAGGACGCCCTGCGCATCACCTGTGTTGGCGGTCGCGTAGCCCGTGGCGTTGGAGTAGGTGTCCACCCAGTACTTTCCACCGCCCCCGCCACCGCCGCCGCAGCCGTTGTCGCTGGTCAGGTACTTGCTGTAGTAGGAGCCGGGGTAGGGCGCGAGGGACTGGCCGTTGATCGCGATGGCCTGCCCGACCCCGTTGTACAGCTGCTCGTAGTGGATGTGGGCGCCGCTGCTGTTGCCGGTGGAGCCGGTGAGGCCGATCTGCTGCCCCTGGGAGACCGAGGCGCCGTCGGCGACGGAGTACGCGGAGAGGTGGAAGTAGTACGTCTGCCAGCCGCCCCCGTGGTCGATGGTGATGTAGTTCCCCGCCCCGCCGGGCTGGGAGTAGCGGTGGGCGGTCCCGCCCGACGAGGCGAGGACGGGGGACCCGGCGGTGGCGCCGCCGTCGGTGCGGACGAAGTCGAGGGCGGATCTGACCTCGGCGGAGTGGTGACCGTAGGTCCAGGTCTGGCCGCAGGGGAAGGGCGCCTTGAAGTTGGGGGCCGCGGCGGCCGGGGTCGCCGTGAGCAGGCCCGCGACCATGGCCACCAGGCCCAGCAGGGCGATACGGATCGAGCGCGTGCGCATGCGCGGTCATCCTCCGATACGGGAGTTCGGGATACGAGGGTTCGGGATACGCCGAGGTGGGGGGTGGCGCGGTGCGATGGAACGGTCGTAAGCGTGCCGGACGTGATGGTTCCGCAGTAGACCCACCGGGCCCAGGACTGGGCCCAGAACGGGCCCAGAACGGGCCCAGGAAGGGCCCGGGAAGGGTCCGGGAGGGGCCGGACGGGTCCAGGAGGGGCCGGACCGGGTCCAGGAGGGGCCGGACGGGTCCAGGAGGGGCCGGACGGGTCCAGGAGGGGCCGGACCGGGTCCGGGAGGGGCCGAAGTGGCCTCGGAACCGGGCCCGACGGGGCTGTGCGGACCTGTCGGCATCGTCCGTCCGGCGCGTCTGCGGCCGGCCGAGCGCGCCCGTGTCGAACTGCCGCAGGTGGACGAGGCCGCCGAGGTTCTTGCGTTCCCGGCCGACCGGCCGTCCCTGGTCCGCGCTCTCGACGACGCGGGCGGCAGCCGTCGGAGCGGGCGAACGGGATGCGGCTGCCGCCGATGACCGCGACCCTGCGGAGCTGCGGGAGTGCGAGGGGGATCATCTCGACCAGCTCCTGACTCTTGAGTAACCTTACTCTGGAGTAAATCTACGACCGAGCAGGGAGTCTGGACAATGGCCGATCGCTATCTGCACTTCTCCGGCACGGCCCCCGGCCGTTTCCTGACCCGGCGGCTCGGCCTGCCGCAACCGGCTCGGCTGCGCCGCCTCACGCCCCGGACCCCCTCGCTCGACGGCCCGTTGCTGCACCTCACCGCCGGGGATTCGGCCCTCGGGGACACTCTGGGTCCGGTCCTCGCGGCGACCGGCCAGGAAGTGACCGGCCGGGCCGACCGCCCGGCGGGGATCGTCGTGGACGCGACGGGCGTCGCCACGGCGGCCGGGCTCGCCGAGGTGCACGCCCGGCTGCACCCCGTCGTACGGTCGCTGGCGGTCTGCGGCCGGATCGTCGTCCTCGGTACGCCGCCCTCGGCCGACGACCACCACCGGGCCGCCGCCCAACAGGCGCTCGAAGGCTTCGTGCGCTCCCTCGGCAAGGAGATCGGCCGGGGCGCCACCGCGCAGTTGCTGCGGGTCGTCCCGGGGTCCGCCGCCCCGGCGGAGTCGACCCTGCGTTTCCTGCTGTCCCCCCGGTCCGCGTACGTCAGCGGCCAGGTCGTCGAACTCACCGACGCCACCCCCGACCCGGTCGCCGACTGGACGGCCCCGCTCGCCGCACGCACCGCCCTGGTCACCGGGGCGGCCCGCGGCATCGGCGCCTCGGTCGCCGCCGTCCTGGCGCGGGACGGCGCCCGGGTGATCTGCTTGGACGTCCCGCAGGCCGGGGAGGAGCTGAGCCGCATGGCGGACGAGCTGGGCGGCAGCGCCCTGCCGCTGGACATCACCGCACCCGACGCGGCACAGCAGATCGCGGACGCCGTCCCCGACGGCCTGGACATCCTCGTCCACAACGCGGGCATCACCCGCGACCGGCGGCTCGCCAACATGCCCGCCGAACGCTGGGCCCAGGTCATCGAGGTCAATCTCGGCAGCGTCCTGCGCACCACGGACGCCCTCCTGACGTCCGGCACCGTCAACCGCGGCGGCCGGATCGTCGCCACCGCGTCCATCGCGGGCATCGCGGGCAACAACGGCCAGACCAACTACGCGGCCTCCAAGGCGGGCATCATCGGCCTGGTCCGCTCGCTGGCCCCGCGCACCGCCGCCGACCACGGCGTCACGGTCAACGCGGTCGCCCCCGGCTTCATCGAGACGAAGATGACCGCCGCCGTCCCCTTCTTCATCCGGGAGGCGGGCCGCCGGATGAACTCCCTGTCCCAGGGCGGGCTCCCGATCGACGTCGCCGAGACCACCGCCTGGTTCGCCCAGCCCGCCTCGACCGCCGTCAACGGCCAAGTCGTACGGGTCTGCGGCCAGAGCCTGTTGGGGGCCTGAGTCATGACCGGCCCGAACGCCTTCCCGGCCACTCCCCTCCGGAGGGCCGGGCGATGACCGGCCTGAGCCTCTCCCTGCTGCGGGGCGCCGTCACCTCCCCGTTCAAACGGGCGGGACACCCCGGCGCCGTGCTGCCCGCCGACCGGTTGGTCCTCCCGCCCGCCCCGGCGGCACCACGACCGCTCGCCGCGTACCGCGAGCTCTGCGGCTTCACCGACCCGGCCGCCCTGCCGCTCACCTACCCGCACGTGCGGGGCTTCCCGTCGGCCATGCGGCTGATGACCGCCCGGCGCTTCCCGCTTCCGGTCCTGGGGCTGGTCCACACCTGGATCGAGATCACCTGCCACCGGACGGTCCGTCCCGGCGACGCGCTCCAACTCACCGTGTACGCGGCCGGCCTGACGGCGCACCGGCGCGGAACCGAGGTCACGATGGCGACCGAGGCACGGCTCGCGGGCGAGCTGATCTGGGAGTCGCGCAGCGGCTACCTCTCCCGCCACACGCCCCGGACACCGTCGGCCGGTCACACCGCGGCACCGCAGGACCCGACGGCACCGCAGGACCTCACGACACCGCGGATGTCGGCGCGGCCCCCCGAGGAGCTGCCCGTCGTCGCCGAGTGGCGGTTGCCCGCCGGTCTGGGACGCCGCTACGGTGCCGCGTCGGGTGACCGGAACCCCATCCACCTGTACCCGCTCACGGCCCGCCTGTTCGGCTTCCCCCGGCCCATCGCGCACGGCATGTGGAGCATCGCCCGGTGTCTTGCCGAGGTCCCGGAGCCGGACGCGGTCCGCCGGGTACGGGCCGACTTCAAGGCGCCCGTACCGCTGCCGTCCACCGTCACCTACGCGGCCGGCCCCACCGGCTTCCAACTGCGCGGCGCCACCGGTCGCGTCCACCTCACCGGCACGGTGGTCAACACCCCCGGGACGCCGGACGGCTGACCACCACCCGGACGACCACAGCCGTCAGCGCCCCCGGTCCGCCTCCGGGGTCGGGGGCTGCCAGCGGCGGCCCTCCATGAGGTTCTCCAGCCCCGCCCAGGAAAAGTTCATCAGTGTGGCCGCGGCCTCGTTCGCCGAGACCCCGGGCGTCTCGTTCGCCCACCCGGCGAGCGACTCCGCGGCCCCCACCAGCGCCTGCGCCAATCCCGTCACGTCCCGGTCGGGGAGCTCGGGATCACGGTGCGCCTCCCGGGCCGCGGCCCCGATCAGACCCGTCACGAACGCGGCGAGTTCGTCCCGCATCGCCGTGACCTCGGCGGCGAACGGCTCCCCGTGCGTCCGGGCCTGGCGGTGCAGCACGGCCCAGCCGTCCGGGTGCTCCGCCGTGTGCGCGAAGAACGCGTGCAGCCCGGCCCACAGCTGCCGGTCCGCCGGCAACCCCGGCTCCACCCCCGCCTGCACCGCCTCGACCAGGGCCTTCGCCTCGCGCTTGATGCACGCGGTGAACAGCTCCTCCTTGGAGTGCAGATACAGGTAGACCAGCGGCTTGGACACCCCGGCCAGCTCCGCGATCTCGTCCATCGAGGCGGCCCGGTAGCCGCGCTGCCCGAAGGTCCGCACCGCGGCGTCCATCATCTGCCGCTCCCGCACGGCGCGCGGCATGCGCCTGCCCTTCGCCGCACTCGCCGGGATGTCCTTGCTCGTACTCGCCGAGGCGCCCTTCGCCGCACTCTCCGGGATGCCCTTCGCCGCGCTCACTCGGACTTCCTCCCGCCGACGCCGCCGTACTCCGGCAAGAGTACGGCGCGAGGCACGTACGCCATGCCCCCCGGGGCATCCGCCCGAGCGCGCCCGCCCCGCCCGGCTCCGGCAAGGACCGCCGCCCCTTCGGGCCCCGACGGCCCGGAGGCCGCGGCAGACGCCCCGACGGCTTGCACCGGGTGATCGCCCGCAGGACTTCGTACAACCACCGTCCCATGCGGTGTCCCGGCCGTCGGCCCCGGGTCGCACACCGGATCCCCCCTGGGCACGACGTCCGGGACCGCCCCGCCACCTAGCGTCGGGTCCCATGACGATCGGATTCCGCGGCCGGACGGCCGCCGTCGCCCTCGCCGCCGCCCTCCTGGCCGCGCCCGCCACCGCCGCCCATGCCTTACCGGGCACCCCGCCCCCCGCGGCAGTCGCCACCGCGGCCACCACCACCCCGGCCGGTATCCCCGAACTGCCCCGCCCGACCGGCCCGTACGCCGTCGGAACAGAGATCCTGCACCTCACCGACCACGACCGCACCGACCCCTGGGCCCCCGACGGCGGCCCCCGGGAACTCATGGTGTCGGTCCACCACCCCGCCCGCCCCGGCGGCAACGGACCCGCGCCGTACATGACCACCGAAGAGGCCCGCCTGATGCTGGCCGGACGCGGGCTGGAGGACGTCGTCCCGGCGACCACCGTCAGCTCCACCCGCACCCACGCCCGCACCCACGCCCCCGCCGCGCGGGGCCGCTTTCCCCTGGTGCTGCTCTCCCCCGGCTTCGGCACCCCGCGGGCCACCCTGACCTCGCTCGCCGAGGACCTGGCGGGCCGCGGCTACGTCGTGGCGACCGTCGACCACGCCTACGAGACGAGCGGCACCTCCTTCCCCGGCGGACGCGTGCTCACCTGCGCGGCCTGCCGACTGCTTGAGGACGCACCGGACCAGGAGGCCCAGCGGAAGCTGCTCACCGCCGTCTCCACCGGGCGGGCCGCCGACCTCTCCTTCGTGCTCGACCGGCTGACCGGCCGCCACTCCGCCTGGCGCCACTCCCGGATGATCGACGCCTCGCGGGTCGCCGTCGCCGGCCACTCCATCGGCGGGAGCGCCGCCGCCTCCGCGCTCCTGGCCGACCGGCGCTTCGACGCCGGGATCAACATGGACGGCTCGTTCCAGGAGCGCATCCCCGCCGCAGGTCTCGGCGACCGCCCGTTCATGCTGCTCGGCACCGACTCGTTCCACCGCCCCGGCGGCCAGGACGTGTCCTGGAACGAGGACTGGCCGCGCCTGGGCGGCTGGAAGCGCTGGCTGACCGTCGAGGAATCCGGGCACTTCACCTTCACCGACGTCCCCTTGCTCGGCGAACAGCTGGGACTGCCGGTGGACCCCGAGGCCCCGCTCCCGGGCGAGCGATCGATCCGGATCACCCGTGACTACGTCGCCGCCTTCCTCGACCTGCATCTGAAGGGACGGCCTCAGCCGCTCCTGGACGGCCCCACCTCCGCCAACCCCGAAGTCGTCTTCCACCACCCCTGACCCACCCGCACACGCAACGTCGGCGGAGCGCCCCGGAACACGCAGCGGCGCCCCCGGACGGGGGTCCGGGGGCGCCGCGCTGTGCGGACCTGTCGCGGCTACGCCGTGACGGGCACGCCCTGCGGCTCGGACTCGCGGGCGTCGGCGTCGGCGTCGACCGGGGAGGCGGAGGCCGAGGCGTACGCCTCGTGGTCGAGGATGTTCTCGCGGGCCGCGACGATCACCGGGACGAGGGCCTGGCCCGCGACGTTCGTCGCCGTCCGCATCATGTCCAGGATCGGGTCGATGGCCATGAGCAGACCGACGCCCTCCAGCGGGAGGCCCAGCGTCGACAGCGTCAGGGTGAGCATCACGGTGGCGCCGGTGAGGCCGGCGGTGGCCGCCGAGCCGATGACCGAGACGAACGCGATCAGGACGTAGTCACCGACGTTCAGCTGGACGTCGAAGATCTGCGCGATGAAGATCGCCGCGAGCGCCGGGTAGATCGCGGCGCAGCCGTCCATCTTGGTGGTCGCACCGAACGGGACGGAGAAGGAGGCGTACTCCTTCGGGACGCCGAGGCGCTCGGTGACCTTCTGGGTGACCGGCATCGTGCCGACCGAGGAGCGGGAGACGAAGGCAAGCTGGATGGCCGGCCAGGCGCCCTTGAAGAACTGCACCGGGCTGAGCTTGGCGACGGTGGCGAGCAGCAGCGGGTACACACCGAACAGGACCAGGGCACAGCCGATGTAGACGTCGGCGGTGAACGTCGCGTACTTGCCGATCAGGTCCCAGCCGTAGTCGGCGATCGCGTAGCCGATGAGGCCGATGGTGCCGATCGGGGCGAGGCGGATGACCCACCACAGGGCCTTCTGGAGCAGCTCCAGGACCGACTCGCTGAGGGTGAGGATGGGCTGGGCCTTCTCGCCGAGCTTCAGGGCGGCGATGCCGGCGACGGCGGCCATGAAGACGATCTGGAGCACGTTCAGCTCGGTGAACGGGGTGATCACGTCGCTCGGGACGATGCCGGTGAGGAAGTCGAGCCAGGAGCCGGCGTGCTGCGGCAGCTTGCCGTCCTTCGGCGTGAGGCCGGTTCCGGAGCCCGGGTTGGTGACCAGGCCGATCACGAGGCCGATGGCGACCGCGATCAGTGAGGTGATCATGAACCAGAGCAGGGTGCGGGTGGCCAGCCGGGCGGCGTTGTTGACCTTGCGGAGGTTGGTGATCGACACCAGGATCGCGAAGAAGACGAGCGGTGCGACGGCCAGCTTCAGCAGCTGGATGAAGATGTGGCCGACCTTGTCGAGCGTGGTGTGCAGCCAGTTGATGTCGTAGCTGCGGGCGAGCCACCCGAGGACGACGCCGAGGACGAGACCGGCGACGATCTGGGCCCAGAACGGGACCTTGGGTATGCGGAAGCCGGAACCGGAGCCGGACGGGCTGTCGGTCGCGGCGGCGGACGCGGGGTTCGCGGACACGGACACACTCCAGATGTGACGCATCGGGGCGCACGGGGACACTGCGCGAGGGGACGTGGTACGGGGACGGGGTGGGTGCGGCGCCCGCGTCGGGGGCGGCGCCGCTGCATGGTGCCGGTGAGAACGTTGTTCAGACGTCGCGGCGACGGACCGCGGACATGGCGTCGCGGCGACAGACCGCGGACATACAGCGGCAGAGATCGACATGCAGGCGCTCCACGAGCGGGACGCTCGTGGCGTGGTGGGGGCGCACTGCTGACTTCATGGCGAACACGTTAACACTTGAACTTTGAGGTTCTCAAAGGACTTCTTTGGGCGGGTGGGTCTTCCGCGGCGCGTGCACGGAGGACCGGAGCCGCCCCACGCACCCCGGACACCGGGCGCGAGGGCGGGAACGGCGGAACCCCGGTGCCGGAGCGACTGCTCCGGCACCGGGGTTCCGCGGGAAGACGTGCCGAGGTACGAGGACGAGATGTGAGGAACCTTACGCCCGCCGCCGCGACCGGGAGGCCGTCGCACGGCCAGGTGGCCCACGGCGCCACGAGCCCGTCACGCGGGCGGGTGGCTCACGCGGCGACGAGGCCGTCGCGGGTCCGGTGGTTCACGGGGCCGTGAGACCTCCGCGTCCCCGGAGGTTCAGAGGGTGACGTGGTCCTCGCGGGTCCGGTGCTCCTCCAGGCGCTCCTTGGCGCGCTCGACCTTGATCACGATCTGCTCGGACATCTCGTCGCGCTGCTTGCGCAGCAGCACGTAGCTGAGCGGAGCGGAGAGGACCAGGGCGAAGAGGACCACCCACACGACGTTGGAACCGCGCGCCCCGGACGGAACCAGGCCGAAGTGAACGGCCACGGCTGCGACGACGAAGCAGCCGACGAAGATGCTGAGGCGCATCGCGGTGTACCGAATGGTCGCGCTCGGCCTGGCAGCGGACACAGTTGGCCCCTCTCTCGACGTATGACAGTCGTGCGATCCTGCCCGACCAGTGAAGCATGCCCCGGAATCGAGCACTTCGGAGGGCTGCGTCAAACGAGGGCGCGCGGCGCCGCGGGCCCGGACGCACGGCGCCCGTCGGCGCCGCCCGGCCGACAACGGCGCACCGCGGGCCGGCAACAGGGCACCACGGGCGGGCGACTGGGCGACGCGGCGCGCCGTCAGCCGAGCGGCAGCAGCATGATGACGTCGTCGCGGTCGTCCCCGTCGGCGACCCGGATCGCGTCGGGCACCCGGCCGACCTCCTTGTATCCGCACGCCGCGTAGAACCGGTCGGCGCCGGTGCCGCCGCGGCAGGTGAGCCGGATCGCCTCGATCCCCTCGATCCCGCGGGCGGCCTCCGCGGCGGCGGCCATCAGCTCGCGGCCGTACCCCCTGCCCTGGTGGCGCGGGTGGACCATGACGGTGTAGAGCCAGAGCCAGTGCGTCATCAACCGGTGCGTGTTGAGGGTGAGGAAGGCCGTGGCGGCCACTGCGCCGTCCTCGTCGCGGCCGACCAGCAGCCGGGTGCGCCCCTCGGCCATGGCGACGAGGTGCTTGACCAGTTCCGGCCGGACGTCGTCGACGGTGACCGGCGGGACGAAGCCGACCGCCCCGCCCGCGTTGGAGACATCGGTCCAGAGCTCGGCCAAGCCGTCGCGCAAGGTGCGGTCGAACGTGGGATCCAGCTCAAAGGTAAGCGCCATGAACGAAGATTAACCATTACAGATTCTTCGCCTCAAACGCGTTCCGGAATACGGAAGGGCCCCGGCCCCCTGGACGAATCCAGAGGCCGGGGCCCTTCCGGCGAGAGCTGGGCCGGGACCGCGCAGTCGCGACGGGCGTCAGACGCGCATCGGCTGCGGCGACTCGCGCCGCTCGGCGTCCGGGCCGGGGTACTCGCGGATGATCTCGTACCGGGTATTGCGCTCGACGGGCCGGAAGCCCGCGTCGCGGATCAGGTCGAGCAGGTCCTCACGGCCGAGCTTGTTCGGCGTGCCGTAGTTGTCCGCGTCGTGCGTGATCTTGTACTCGACGACCGAGCCGTCCATGTCGTCGGCGCCGTGCTGGAGCGCGAGCTGGGCGGTCTGCACACCGTGCATCACCCAGAAGACCTTGACGTGCGGGACGTTGTCGAACAGCAGCCGCGAGACCGCGAAGGTCTTCAGCGCCTCGGCCCCGGTCGCCATCGTGGTGCGCGCCTGGAGCTTGTTGCGGACCTTGCCGTCCTTCATGTCCACGAAGTCGTGCTGGTAGCGCAGCGGGATGAAGACCTGGAAGCCGCCGGTCTCGTCCTGGAGCTCGCGCAGCCGCAGCACGTGGTCGACGCGGTGCCGGGGCTCCTCGATGTGGCCGTAGAGCATCGTCGCCGGGGTCTTGAGCCCCTTCTCGTGCGCCAGGCGGTGGATGCGCGACCAGTCCTCCCAGTGGGTGTCGTGGTCGACGATGTGCTGCCGGACCTCCCAGTCGAAGATCTCGGCGCCGCCCCCGGTCAGCGACTCCAGCCCGGCCTCGATCAGCTCGTCGAGGATCTCGGAGGCGGAGAGGCCCGAGATGGTCTCGAAGTGGTGGATCTCGGTGGCGGTGAACGCCTTGAGGGAGACCTGCGGCAGGGCCTCCTTCAGCGCGCTGAGCGAGCGCGGGTAGTAGCGCCACGGCAGGGTGGGGTGGAGTCCGTTGACGATGTGCAGTTCGGTGAGGTTCTCGCCCTCCATCGCCTTCGCGAGGCGGACGGCCTCCTCGATGCGCATGGTGTACGCGTCCTTCTCGCCGGGCTTGCGCTGGAACGAGCAGTACGCGCACGAGGCGGTGCACACGTTGGTCATGTTGAGGTGCCGGTTGACGTTGAAGTGCACCACGTCACCGTTCTTGCGGGTGCGCACCTCGTGGGCGAGGCCGCCGAGCCAGGCAAGGTCGTCCGACTCGTAGAGGGCGATGCCGTCCTCGCGGGTCAGCCGCTCCCCCGCGCGGACCTTCTCCTCCAGTTCGCGCTTGAGCCCGACGTCCATGCGGCTGCCTCCCAGGTGTCGACGTTCCGTGCCTCGTCCCGGCGCCTACCGGGCGAAACCCCCGGCGGGCCGGGGGTTCCACCACGGTACGCCTACACCTCCTCGGGGAGTTCCCCGACCCGGTTCTCCCACTTGGTGGAGAGCACGATCGTGGTACGGGTGCGCGAGACGCCCTTCGTGCCGCTGAGCCGCCGGATGGTCCGCTCCAGCCCGTCCACGTCGCCGACCCGCACCTTGAGCATGTACGAGTCGTCGCCCGCGATGAACCAGGCGTCCTCGATCTCCGCGAGGTCCTTCAGCCGTCGCGCCACGTCCTCGTGGTCGGCGGCGTCGGAGAGCGAGATGCCGATCAGGGCCGTGACCCCGAGACCCAGGGCCGCGGCATCGACGGTGGCGCGGTACCCGGTGATGACACCGGCGGACTCCAGCCGGTTGATGCGGTCGGTGACGCTCGGTCCGGAGAGGCCCACCAGCCGCCCCAGCTCGGCGTACGAGGCCCTGCCGTTCTCCCTGAGGGCCTGGATGAGCTGCCTGTCCACCGCGTCCATATGACTGAAACCTTCCATTGTTCAGCAGTATCGCGAGTCTATGTGTAGAATCTAAGGCATGCAGGCTTCATCGCCTGCAAAACTTCTCGAACATCCAAAAAACGCTTTCGAATCTTCAGGAGTGAGGACACCGTGTACTCGATCGAGATGGCCTACGCCCGTATGCGCGAGCTGCAGGACCTGGCCAACCGCTCGCGTGCCCACCAGCCGGCCGCCGCTCGCCGGGTCGACCGGACCCGCACCGCGCGCGCCCCGAAGAAGCGCTGACCACGACGTCAGTCCGAGGAGCCCCGGGAGCCTCCACCGAGCTCTCCCTCCCACCTGCGGTACAGCTCGTGCGGCACCTGTGCGGCGTCGAGCACCCGCCCGGCGACGAAGTCCACCAGGTCCTGGATGTGCGTCGCCCCCGCGTAGAACCCCGGAGAGGCGGGCAGCACCACGGCGCCCGCCTCGTCCAGGCTCACCAGATGCTTCAGCGTCTGCCCGTTCAACGGTGTCTCCCGCACCGCGACGACAAGTTTCCGCCGCTCCTTGAGCGTCACGCTCGCGGTCCGCTGGAGCAGATCCTTCGAGAGTCCGAGCGCCACCCCGGCCACGCACGCCGTCGAGGCCGGCACGATCAGCATCCCCTTCGCCGGGTACGACCCCGAGGACGGCCCCGCGCCGAGATCACCGGCCGCCCAGTACCGCACCCCGGACACGTCCACGTCGAAGGTGCGCGGCTTCCCGTCCGCCCCGCGTGCCAGCCAGGCCCGCAGGTCCTCCTGCCAGTGGCCGTCCCGGAACGCGATCCCGGTCTCGTCCAGCAGCGTCAGCCGCGATGCCCGGCTCACCACCAGGTCCACGCTCTCCCCCGCGGCCAGCAGGCCGCGCAGCACCGCTGCGGCGAATGGGGTGCCCGAAGCGCCGGAAACCCCGACAATCCAAGGCTGTCGCTGCTGTTGACTCACTGAAGTCCCGGATTCCACGCCCCCGAGCCTATCCGTCCGCACGGCTCCGGAACCGAGTAAGGGGCGTCGGACGTTGTGACGGATGAAAGCCGACGTCCTCGCCGAAGACGGACGGGAACGCCACCGACACGGAACGCGGGGGGCCACCATGACCACATGGGCGAACGGCGGGATCACGCCGGGCCGCATGTCGGCCCCCGCCCGGGGCACGGCGGGCCGGGCCGGGGCCGCCGCCAAGCTGATGCTGGGCTGGGTGGCGCTGCTGTGGATCATCGAGGCCGTCGACACGGCGACGGGCCACGCGCTGGACGCCTACGGCATCGAGCCGCGCCGGGCCGGCGAACTGCTGGACATCGTGCCCGCGTCCTTCATCCACTTCGGCTTCGGCCACGTCGCGTCCAACAGCGTGCCCCTGCTGGTCTTCGGCTTCCTCGCCGCACTGCGCGGCATACGCCGCTTCCTCGCCGTCGCCGCGCTGATCGTCGTGGTGGACGGCCTCGGCGTCTGGCTGGTCTCGCCCGCCCACTCCAACACCGCCGGCGCCTCCGGGCTCGTCTTCGGCCTCTTCGGCTACCTGCTGGTCCGCGGGTTCGTCGACCGCAGACCGCTCGACATCGGCATCGGCCTGGTGATCGGCGCGATATGGGGCTCGTCGATCCTGTTCGGGATATCCCCCGCCAACACCTCGGTCAGCTGGCAGGGCCACCTGTTCGGTCTGCTCGCCGGAGTGGTCGCGGCCTTCGTCTTCCGCCGCCGCACCGACCGCGACGGCACCCGGGCGGGCGCCCCGTTCCCGCCGAAGTCCCCGTTCCTGCCGTGATCCGCGGCCCCGGCCGACCGGGGCCTCGCGCCCCGGCCCGCGCCGAGGCCGCACCGGCGCCCCGCCCGCGCCCCCGCCATGGGGAGCCGGAGCGCGCCTACACCGTCAGACCGCGCACCACCAGGTCCAGCAGCGCGCACACGAACAGTGCTATCCCGATGAAGCCGTTGACCGAGAAGAAGGCCCGGTTCAGCCGGGACAGATCGTGCGGGCGCACCACCCGGTGCTCGTAGACGAAGGCGACGGCGACGATCGCCATGCCGATCCAGTAGAGGACCCCCGCCTGCGTGGCCAGCCCGAACCAGACCAGCAGTCCGGTCG
This sequence comes from Streptomyces sp. NPDC056061, assembly GCF_042266885.1. Taxonomy (NCBI): domain Bacteria; kingdom Bacillati; phylum Actinomycetota; class Actinomycetes; order Kitasatosporales; family Streptomycetaceae; genus Streptomyces; species Streptomyces sp. NPDC056061. The sequence continues at coordinate 246,193 of NZ_JBHJWQ010000006.1, forward strand.
TCACCACATGGCAGACCCGCGCTCCCCACAGCGCGGCCGGGACGCCGAACCGGGCCGGAAACGACAGCACCCCGTGCGCGCGGTCCGCCTGCACGTCCTGGCAGGCGAAGATCAGGTCGAAGCCACCGATCCAGATGCCGACGGCGAGTCCGAGGATCACCGCCTCCCACGACCAGCTGCCGGTCACCGCCAGCCAGGCGCCGACCGGCCCCATGGCCTGGGCGATGCCGAGGATCGCGTGCGGGTAGTGGGTGAACCGCTTCCCGTACGGATAGACCACCATCGGCACGACGGCGATCGGCGCGAGCGCCAGGCAGAGCGGGTTCAGCAGCGCCGCCGCGCCGAGGAAGAGGACGACGGCGACGATCGCCCCGGTCCACGCCGACTTCACCGACACCGCGCCGGTGACCAGCTCCCGGCTCGCGGTGCGCGGGTTGCGGGCGTCGATCTCCCGGTCGATGATCCGGTTGCAGGCCATGGCGAACGTCCGCAGCCCGACCATCGCGACGGTGACGAGCAGCAGCGTGAGCCAGTGCACGGACGCGTCGTCCCGGAACATCGCGGTCAGCGCGGCGATGTAGGCGAAGGGCAGCGCGAAGACCGAGTGCTCGATCATCACGAGCCGCAGGAACGCCTTGACCTTGCCGTTCGGCCGTACCGGCCCCGAACCCAGTGCTGCTTCGGCGGCGCTCACAGTCCGTATTCCTTCCACCGGCGGTCGACCTTCGCCGCCGTCTCGGGGTCCGACTCGACCATCTCCGGCCAGCCCCCGTCCCGGGTGTAGCCCTCCTCGGGCCACTTCCTCGTCGCGTCGATGCCCGCCTTGCCACCCCAGAACTGCTGGTAGGAGGCGTGGTCGAGATGGTCGACCGGCCCCTCGGTGACCGTCAGGTCGCGCGCGTAGTCCGTGTTCCCGAGCGCCCGCCACGCCACCTCGTGCAGATCGTGGACGTCGCAGTCGGAGTCCACCACCACGATCAGCTTGGTCAGCGACATCATGTGCGCGCCCCAGATGGCACTCATCACCTTCTGGGCGTGCTTCGGGTACTTCTTGTCGATCGAGACGATCGCGCAGTTGTGGAAACCGCCCGCCTCCGGCAGGTGGTAGTCCACGATGTCGGGCACGATGATCTTGAGGAGCGGCAGGAAGAACCGCTCGGTGGCCCGCCCCAGCGGCCCGTCCTCGGTCGGCGGGCGGCCGACCACGATCGACTGGAGCAGCGGACGCTTCCGCATGGTCACGCAGTCGATGGTCAGTGCGGGGAACGGTTCCTGCGGGGTGTAGAAGCCGGTGTGGTCGCCGAACGGCCCCTCCGGGAGCATCTTCCCGGGCTCCAGCCACCCCTCGACGACGACCTCGGCCTGCGCCGGGACCTGCAACGGCACGGTCTTGCAGTCGACCATCTCGATCCGCTTGCCCTGGACGAAACCGGCGAACAGGTACTCGTCGATGTCCCCCGGCAGCGGCGCGGTGGAGGCGTACGTCACCGCGGGCGGCGCCCCGAACGCGATGGCGACCGGCAGTCGCTCGCCGCGCCGGGCGGCGACCTGGTAGTGGTTGCGACTGTCCTTGTGGATCTGCCAGTGCATGCCGATGGTGCGCCGGTCGTGGCGCTGGAGCCGGTACAGGCCCAGGTTCCGCACCCCGGTCTCCGGGTGCTTGGTGTGGGTGAGCCCCAGGTTGAAGAACGAGCCGCCGTCCCCGGGCCAGGTGAACAGCGCGGGCAGCCGGTCCAGGTCCACGTCGTCCCCGGTCAGCACGACCTCCTGCACCGGGGCGCTCTCCGCCTTCACCTTCTTCGGCGGCACGTGCACCATCGAGCCGAGCTTCCCGAATGCCTCCCGCACCCCGACGAAGCCGTGTGGCAGCTCCGGCTTGAGCAGGCCGCCGATCCGGTCCCCGATGTCGGCGTACGACTTCAGGCCGAGCGCCTTGAGCAGTCGGCGGTCGGTCCCGAAGACGTTCATGGCCAGGGGCATCGACGAGCCCTTGACGTTCTCGAAGAGCAGGGCCGGCCCGCCCGCCTTGTTCACCCGGTCGACGATCTCGCCGATCTCCAGGTAGGGGTCGACCTCTGCCTTGATCCGCTTGAGGTCGCCCTCGCGCTCCAGGGCCCGCAGGAGGGAACGAAGATCGTCGTAAGCCATGCCGTCCAGTCTGTCATCACCGTCGCCGATCCCCCGGGGTGGCCCACCCCGCCCCGCTCACCGGCTGTTCCCAGCTGCTCGCCGTGGGCTGTCACCGGCACCGGCTACCCTGGGCCCACACCGGGCGGACAAGCCCTGCCAACTCTCCCCAGGGGGACCTTTCCATCATGTTCCGGGCCTTGATCTATCTCGTGCCTCTGGCGCTGACGATCTACGCGTTCATCGACTGCCTGAACACCCCCGAGGACGAGGCCAAGCACCTCCCGAAGATCGCCTGGGTCTTCATCATCCTGCTGTTCTGGATCGTGGGCCCGATCGTCTGGCTGGCCGCGGGCAGGATGCGCACGGCACCCGCCGGGGGCCGGACCCCGTCCGAATGGCACCGCAACCACCGCTCGCAGTGGGTGGCCCCGGACGACAACCCGGAGTTCCTGAACGCCCTGCGCGAGGAGAACAAGAAGGACGAGTCGCTCCTCAAGGACTGGGAGGCGGACCTGCGCCGCCGCGAGGAGGAGCTCAAGCGCCGCGAGCGCGAGTCCGGCCCGGAGGGGTCGACGCCCCCCGCGTCCTGACCGCGGGAGACCGCCCCGGCCGCCGCGCATCCCCCCACGCGACGACCGGCCGGGACGGTCTCCGCCCGCGGACCACTCGCACGTTCCCCCCACCACCACACGGCCGCCGCACGTCGTCCGACGCGCGGCGGCCGTCGCCGTTCACGCACCCCGCCCGGTCCGTGCCGCGTCCATGCTCCCGCTCGCCCGTTCGAAAATCCTCTCCCTCCCCCAACTACCGGCAGATGTCCTTGATTTGACGGAGCGACAGGTCGGAGGACGTCACCACTGGGGGTGCTGTGGAAAGGGAGCTTTACGGGCGCGAGGCGATCTTCGGTGCCGACGGACTCGCCGCGCGCCTGACCGGTCTCACCCCCCACGGCTCCGCCCGGATCCCCTACGAGCACCACGACGACCCGCCGGTCGTCGTGCTGACCGGCGGGCGCGGCATGGGCAAGACGGCCGTGCCGAAGCAGCTGCGTCACGTGTACCGGGAGATCACCCCGACCGCCCTCGTCGACTGCGAGGCGCTCGTGCCGCCCGCGGACCCGGGGCCCGGTTGGACCCCGGTCACCGGTGCGCTGCCGGAGCTCGCCACCCAGCTGACGACGCGGGTGCGGGCCGCCCGGCCGGTGCAGTTCCCCCGGCTGAGCCTGGGGCTCGTCGCCGTCGCCTCGATCTCCTGGACCCGGGAGGACGAGACCCGGGCACAACGGGACCTCCAGGCGCTCGGCCCGGTGCTGGCGACCGTCGGTTCCCGGGGCGCCGCGGCGACGGGCGACCCGCCCAACCCGGCGGGTCGCGGCTCGCCGCGTCATGGCCGGGTGCCGGCCGCGTACTCCTCGCGCAGGGCCGCCCACCGCACCGGGGTCCATTTCGACCAGTCGGCGGGGTAGCCGTCGAGCGCGTCGACGAGGTGGAGAAAGTGGTCGTGCCAGCCGGCGAGGCAGTCCAGGCGCAACGCGTCGTCGCCCCGGATCTCGTTGGTGAAGCGCAGCAGCACGTGGTCGCCGCGCGGGGGCTCCAGATGGAAGCGGATCCGGCCGTGGACCCCTTCGAGGGTGTATTCGGCGACCCGCTCGACGTCCCAGGCGGTGACGGCGCCGGGGGCGACCGTGGCGTTCCCGTCCCGGTCGGTGTTCAGCCAGCGCAGTGTGACGGCGCCGCCGACGCGTGGTTCGAACGGGTCGGCGGCGGCGAGCCAGCCGGGCAGCCCCTCGGCACTGGCGACGGCCGCCCACACCCGGGGGACGGGATGCGGCAGCCGCAGGGTGAATCGCAGGACGTGCCGGTCGCCGTGGGACTCGCTGGTGCCGTGCTCGATGACGGGGGTCGTCGCGTCGTTCATGGTTCCAGCGTGGCCCGGTGGCGCCCGGCCCGCACCCGTACGGGTGCACCGCGGCCCGTGTCCGTAGCGGGACGGACACGGGCCGCGGGGGGTGACCGGTGGTGGTCAGACGCCGGCGTAGGAGTGCTTGCCGGTGACGAAGATGTTCACGCCGTAGTAGTTGAAGAGCCAGCAGCCGAAGGCGATCAGGGCCAGGTAGGCGGCCTTGCGGCCCTTCCATCCCGCGGTGGCGCGGGCGTGCAGGTAGCAGGCGTAGGCGACCCAGGTGATGAAGGACCAGACCTCCTTGGGGTCCCAGCCCCAGTAGCGGCCCCACGCGTCGCCGGCCCAGATGGCGCCCGCGATGATCGTGAACGTCCACAGCGGGAAGACCGCCGCGTTGACGCGGTACGAGAACTTGTCGAGCGACGAGGCGGCGGGCAGCCGGGAGAGCACGGACCGGGCGAACGCCCCGGGCGTCCCACCGGCCGCGAGCTTGCTCTCGTAGCTGTCGCGGAAGAGGTAGAGCAGGGTGGCGACCGCGCCGAGGTAGAAGACGGCACCGCAGAGGATGGCGGTGGAGACGTGGATCCACAGCCAGTACGAGTGCAGCGCGGGCACCAGCTGGTCGCTCGCGGTGTAGAGCACCGTGGTCGCGATGCCGAGGTCCAGCAGGACGGTGGTGACCAGGAGCAGCCCCATCCAGCGGACGTTCTTCTTCAGCGCGAGGAGGACCAGGTACGTGCCGACCGCCACCGTGGAGAAGGTGATGGAGAACTCGTACATGTTTCCCCAGGGGGCGCGCTGCACGGACAGCGCACGGGTGAGGACACCGCCCGCCTCCACGAGGAAGGCGACCACGGTCAGCGAGACCGCGATCCGTCCGTAGAGGTCGCCCTTGAACGTCCCGCCCGCCGCGCCCGGCCCGTCCGGGACGTCGCGGGCGCCCGCGGCGGCACGCGTGATGATCTTCGGGCGGTCCAGCACGGCGGTGCCGCCGCCCTGCTGGGCGGACCGCACCTGCACCGCGGGACGGGTGCTCGCGGTCTCGCTCAGGGCGGCGGCGGTGCGGCCGACCTTGCTGCGGCTGCCGAACACCCATTCCGCGATGTGCGCGAAGAAGGCAAGGGTGTAGACGGCCATCGCCGAATAGATCAGCACATTGCTGGTGTGCGCCAGGTTCTCGTTGGTTGCGGCGGCGAGATTCACTTCTCAGCCCCTTCGGCAGGTTCTTCGGAGGTGTCCTCGACGGTGTCGGAGCGGGTGTCGGAACCGCTGTCCGAACCGGTGCCGCTCCTCCGTCCGGTGCCCGTGTCCGTCCCGGCGTCCGTGCCGGAACCGGGGGCGGGGTCGGTGCCGGGGTCCGTCCCGGTCCCGTTCTCCGGGTGGTCGGGCGCGGTGGGCGCCAGGCCGTGGAGCGTGGCCGCGAGGTCGGCCAGTTCCTCCGGGAGCTTCGCGGACTCGCTGCGGCCGAGGCCCGCCATCTCGACGACGGTGACACCGTCGTCGCCGCGCACGGCCCGCACCCAGACCCGGCGCCGCTGGATGAACAGCGAACCCGCGAGCCCGGCGATCGCGGCGACCGAGCCACCGAGCGCCCAGCCGCTGGCGGGCTGCTCGGAGATCTGGAAGCTCGCCCACTCCTCGACGCCCTCGAAGGTGATCGAGGCGGCCCCGTCCGGCAGCTTCATCGTGTCGCCGACGGCAAGGCGCTGCTTGAGCGGTTCCTTGCCGTCCATGAACGGCTTCATCTTGGTCTTGTCCAGCTGGTACACGTTCTGTCCCAGTCCGGAGTCGGGCCCGAGGTAGCCGTGGAAGCCGTTGAGGGCGAGCACCGGCATCTCGGCGGCCGGGAACTGGGAGAACATCGTGCCCTTGCCGCTGCCCGCGAAGGTCGGCACGAAGAACGCCTGGAAGCCCAGCTGGGTCTTCTTCCCGTTCTTGTCGCGGTAGCCGTCAAGGACCTTGATGGCGCCGGTCGAGGTGACGTTGTTGTCGATGGGCAGCAGCGGCACCGCGTTGCGGTAGACCTCCTTGCCGGAGGCGTCCTTGACGGAGACGACCGGCGCGTAGCCGTGCGCGTTCAGATAGACCTTGGTGCCGTCGACGACGAGGGGCTCGTTGACCCGGATGACGGACTTCTGCGGTTTGCCGTACGCACCCTTCTCGTACGTCACGTGGGCCTCGTACGTCCGGGCCGTTCCGCGCTGGGGGCCGCTGCGCTCGTACGTGCCGACGAACTTGTCGAGGGTGAAGCTGAACGGGGCCAGCGAGTCGTAGTCGAAGAGCGAACCGGACTTGAAGTCGTCGTACTGGATCAGCGTGTTGGAGAAGCCGTCGCCCTGGACGATCAGCTTGCCGCCCTCGGACTTGAAGAGCTGCCCGAAGGCGAACGCCACCAGCATCACGATCAGCGCGATGTGGAAGATCAGGTTCCCTGCCTCGCGCAGATAGCCCTTCTCCGCGGCGACCGCGTCCCCGGCGATGTGCGCGCGGTAGCGGCGCCCGCGCATCAGGGCGAGTGCGGCCTCGCGGACCTGCTCGGGCTCGGCGTCCGTGCGCCAGGTGGTGTACACGGGCAGCCGGGTCAGCCGCCTGGGGGCACCCGGCGGGCGGCTGCGCAGCTGGCCGATGAACTGGCCGGTGCGCGGCACGATGCAGCCGATGAGCGAGATGAACAGCAGGATGTAGATCGCGGAGAACCACACCGAGCTGTAGACGTCGAAGAACTGGAGCTTCTCGTAGATCGGCGAGACGGTGGTGTGGGCGTCCTTGAAGGTCTGCACCTTCAGCTCGTCCACGCTGTTCTGCGGGATCAGCGAGCCGGGGATGGCGCCGAGCGACAGCAGGAAGAGCAGGATCAGCGCGACCCGCATCGAGGTGAGCTGCCGCCAGAACCAGCGGGCCCAGCCGATGACGCCCATGGCCGGCAGGCTCGCCGGGCTCTCCTCGCGGGGAGCGGTGGAGAGCTGCGCACCGGCCGCGCCGAGTTCACCGGCCTCCTCGGGCGGGCCACCGCCGTGGCTCTCCTCCGCGCGCTCGTCGGCGGCATTGGTCGTGGTGTTGCTCATGGAACCTCAGATCCCCACCGTGAAACCGGCGGACCAGCTCTGCATCTCCTGCATGATGCTGTCCCACAGACCGGTCAGCAGGAGAAGACCGGTCACGATCATCATCGCGCCACCGATCCGCATGACCCATGCGTAGTGGCGCTTGACCCAGCCGAACGCGCCGAGCGCCTTGCGGAAGGCGACGGCGGCGAGCACGAAGGGCAGCCCCAGCCCGAGGCAGTACGCGACGGACAGAATTGCTCCCCGCCCGGCGGTCCCCTGTTCGAAGGCGAGCGCGCTGACGGAGGAGAGCGTCGGGCCGAGACAGGGCGTCCAGCCGATGCCGAAGAGGGCACCCAGCACCGGCGCCCCGGCCAGTCCGCTCACCGGCCGCTTGTGGATGCGGAATTCCCGCTGGGTCATCCAGGGCATCAGGCCCATGAAGAAGATCCCCATCAGGACCATGATCCCGCCGAGGACCTTGGAGAGGACCCCGCTGTACTCCTGGAGGTTCTGCCCGAAGTAGCCGAAGAGAGCCCCGCCGGACACGAACACGGCGGTGAAGCCGAGGACGAACAGCGAGGCGCCCGTGACCATGCGCCCGCGCCGGGCCTGGGCCAGGTCGGTGCCGCTGACGCCGGTGACGTACGAGAGGTAGCCGGGCACCAGCGGCAGGACGCACGGCGAGAAGAACGAGACGAGCCCGCCGAGCACCGCGATGGGCAGGGCGACGAGCAGCGCCCCGCTCATCACGGTCTCGTTCTGCCCGGTCAGTGCGGCGAGGGTGAACACGGAGTCACTTCTCCGCGATCAACGGGTCGATCATCTTGTGCAGCTTGTCGGAGTCGAGCGCGGTCATCGAACGCGCGGCGATCTTCCCCTCGCGGTCCAGGACCACGGTCGACGGGATGGTCTGCGGGCGCAGCGTGCCCTTCGGGAAGCGGAGCATCAGCTTGCCGGCCGGGTCGTAGAAGCTCGGGTACGGGACGCCGTAGTCCTTCTCGAAGCTGATCGCGGGGCCCTTCTTGGGGTCCCGCGTGTTGATCCCGACGAACTGGACGCCCTTGTCCTTCGTCTCCTTCGCCACCCTGGAGAAGTACTGGGCCTCCAGTCGGCAGGGACCGCACCACGATCCCCATGCGTTCAGCACGACGACCTTGCCCTTGAATTCGGAGACGTCGAGCTGCTTGCCGTCGAGGGTCTCCCCGTCGAGCTTGGGTGCGGCCTTGCGGTCCGCCTTGTCCACGGTGGTGATGCCGTCACTTCCCGTGACGAAGTTGGTGTTGCCACCACCGCCGACCTTGTCGTCACTCCCGCCGCACGCGCTCAGCGCAAGTGCGAGCGCGACAGTCGCGGCGGGGGCGGCGAGCAGGGTGAAACGGCGTCGAGGTACCCGGCCATAGCTCATGTGAAAAGTTTCGCATGGCCCCTCGGGCGATCTCGGGCACCCCCCTCCGTGCCCGTATCGCCCCTTGTCAGGCTTGTTTAAAGAAGGCGTTCCAGCCGCCCGCGGGCGCCTGTCCGACCCCCAGCGAGCGGAGCTTGTCGAGGACGGCCGGGGTCTGGACGTCGAGCCAGTCGACGAACTGCTTGAAGGAGACGAGCCGCACATCCGGCTTCCCGGCGATTTTCTTGAGCGTCGCCTCGACCGCATCCATGTAGATGCCGCCGTTCCACTCCTCGAAGTGGTTCCCGATATAGAACGGAGCGCGATTGGTCGTGTACGCCCGGTCGAATCCGGCAAGGTACGACTGGGTCGCCTGTTCACGCCATCCCGGGTAGCGCGAGGGCATTCCCTTGGTCGAATTCTGCGACTGGTTGGCGAGGATGTTGTAGTCCATCGAGAGGACCTCGAAGCTGTGCCCGGGGAAGGGCATGGCCTGCAACGGCAGATCCCAGACCCCCTGCCGCTTCTGCGGCCACACCTGGGTCCCGCCGGGCGAACTGGCGTCGTAGCGCCACCCCATCTTCTTGGCCGTGGGGAGCAGGTTGCCCTGGCCGAGCAGGCAGGGAGTGCGCCCGCCGACCAGCTCCTTCCGGTAGTCGAAGGGCAGCGGATCTATATCGGTCCAGCCGCTGTTGGTGCGCCATTCGGTGACGAAGGAGATCGCCTGGTCGATTTCGCTCTGCCACTGGGCGGAGGTCCAGTTCGCGACCGATCCGGAGCCGGCACAGAAATGCCCGTTGAAGTGGGTGCCGATCTCATGTCCGTCGAACCACGCCTGACGGACGTTCTTCATCGTGTCCTTGATGTGCTCATCGGTGAGGTATCCGATGTCGGAGGCGCCGACCGGGTTGTTCGGCGGCCGGTACTTGGATTTCTTCGACTCGGGGAGCAGATAGAGGCCGGAGAGGAAGAAGGTCATCGCCGCGTCATGGTTCTTGGCGAGTTCCAGAAAGCGCGGAAAGAGCCCGTTGCCGACCTCGCCCGCCCCGTCCCAGGAAAAGATCACGAACTGCGGCGGCGTCTGCCCGGGTTCGAGCGGGACCGGCGCCTGCGGCTGACGCGGCTGCTTCCCCGTGTCGGCGGTGGAACCGTCCCCGATCAGTCGGACGTCTTTCTTCGCGGGCCCGGTCCCCCGGGTGCGTCCGTCGGCGCCCTTCTCCCCGCCGTCCGCCCCCGGCCGGTCCGCGCCGGAGGTACTGCACCCCGCCAGGCCGATCGCCGCCGCGGCCCCGAGCCCGGCTCCGAGCAAACCCCTCCGGCTGATCTCGCGCATGTGTGCCCCATCTGCGATCGTTTTACCTCAAGTCCATACAAACTGGCGAAGGCTTAGATGGCGGAATCAACACAGGGGTTCCGCGATTTAGCACAAAGTTCCAGGGACTGCCAGGCCCAGGATGCGGGTGAACTCATGACCGAATCCCGGTGCACCGCTGCGGGTGCCCTGTCCGGGACATCTCAAACGGTTCGCTCCACCACACGATGGGGCGGGACGGCCGCGCGACGGGCCCACGCGGCGCGCCGCGACCCGGGCCGCGCGACGTGACGAGGACGGGACCTCGACCGCAGGACTGAACGGAGCGGACCACGCGACGGGGCGTGCCACGCGACGGGGCGTGCCACGCGACGGGGGCGGGACCCGAGCCCGCCGGCTCCGGTCCCGCCCCCGTCCGCCCCCGCGCCGGACCGTGTCCGGCTCAGGCGCCGAACGCCTTCGCCTTCCCCTTCACCGGCTTCGCCCCGGCCCGCAGGTGCGCCGGCACCAGGTCCCGTGCCGGCTCCGAGTACCCGACCGACACGATCTTGTCGCCCTGGTAGGTGAAGCTGGTCAGCGACGCGAGGGTGCACTGGCGCTTGCGCGGGTCGTGCCACAGCCGCCGCCGCTCCACGAAGCTCCGCACGATCCAGATCGGCAGCTGGTGGCTGACGCACACCGCCTCGTGCCCGCGCGCCGCGTCCCGCGCGGCGTCCAGGGCGCGCATCATCCGCACGACCTGCTCGATGTACGGTTCGCCCCACGACGGCCGGAACGGATTCGTCAGGTGCTTCCAGTTGTCCGGCTTGCGCAGCGCCCCGTCACCGACGCCGAAGGTCTTGCCCTCGAATACGTTGGCGGCCTCGATGAGCCGCTCGTCGGTGGCCAGCTCCAGGCCGTGCGCGGCGGCGATCGGCGTGGCCGTCTCCTGGGCGCGCTCCAGCGGGGAGGCGACGACGTACGTGATGTCGCGGCCCTTGAGGTGCCCGGCGACCCGGTCGGCCATCTCCCGGCCGAGTTCGGACAGGTGGTAGCCGGGGCGGCGTCCGTACAGCACGCCCTCGGGGTTGTGCACCTCGCCGTGCCGCATCAGGTGGACGACGGTGACGTCCTGTCCCCGCCCGTCCCCGCGGCTCTGGTCCGACCCGGGCCGGACCGACTCGTTCCGGTTCTGCTCGCTCATGCGGTGGCCTCCGATGCGGCGCGGGCGGCGGCGGGCAGGGCGGCGGCGATGCGCTCGACGGCCTGCGTGTCGTGGGCGGTGGAGACGAACCACGACTCGAAGGCGGACGGCGGCAGGTAGACGCCCTGCGACAGCAACGAGTGGAAGAAGGCGGTGAAGCGGAAGGCTTCCTGCTGCTTGGCGTCCTCGTAGTTCCGCACCGGCCGGTCGGTGAAGAAGACGGAGAACATGTTGCTCGCGGCCTGCACGGTGTGTGCGACGCCCTCCTTGGTGAGCGCGTCGCCGACCAGGCCGCGGATCTCCGCGGAGACCGCGTCCACCTTCGCGTACGCGGCGTCGTCGAGCAGCCGGAGCTGGGCCAGCCCGGCGGCGGTGGCGATCGGGTTCCCGGAGAGGGTGCCCGCCTGGTACACGGGTCCGGAGGGCGCGAGGTGGGCCATCACGTCCGCCCGGCCGCCGAAGGCCGCGGCCGGGAAGCCGCCGCCCATGACCTTGCCGAACGTCATCAGGTCGGGCCGCACCCCGTCGACGCCGTACCAGCCCGCTTTCGAGGTACGGAAACCGGTCATGACCTCGTCGGAGATATAGAGGGCGCCGCCCGCCGCGCAGATCTCCTTGAGCCCGGCGTTGAAGCCGTCCAGCGGCGGCACGACGCCCATGTTGCCCGGCGACGCCTCGGTGATCACACAGGCGATCTCGCCGGGGTGCGCGGCGAACGCCGCCCGCACCGCGTCCAGGTCGTTGTACGGCAGCACGATCGTGTCGCCGGCCTGCGCACCGGTGACGCCCGGGGTGTCCGGGAGCCCGAAGGTCGCGACCCCGGAACCGGCGGCGGCGAGCAGCGCGTCGACGTGGCCGTGGTAGCAGCCGGCGAACTTCACCACCTTGGCGCGACCGGTGAAGCCGCGGGCGAGCCGGATCGCGGACATGGTCGCCTCGGTGCCGGAGGACACCAGCCGCACCTGCTCCACGGGCTCGACCCGGGCCACGATCTCCTCGGCGAGCGCGACCTCGCCCTCACCGGGCGTACCGAACGAGGTGCCGCGCGCGACGGCCTCCTGCACCGCGGCGATCACCTCGGGGTGGGAGTGGCCGAGAATCATCGGCCCCCACGAGCACACGAGGTCGACATACTCACGACCGTCGGCATCCGTGAGGTACGGACCGCTGCCGGACACCATGAAACGGGGCGTACCGCCCACGGCCCGGAAGGCACGCACGGGAGAGTTCACGCCACCGGGCGTCACGAGGGACGCGCGGTCGAAGAGCGTCTGCGAAACGGGGGCTTGATATGAATACGCCACTTTGGTCCTGATCTGCGATTCGGGGGTCGGCGGGCCGGGCCGGAAATCTTGGCCGCGGTGAGCGGGGAACGTGTTCTCCTCGTGTGAGGGAAGGGCTCAGCCCCCTCGCGTCTGCGAAACTGGGGCGTGATGGGGAAAGCTCACACAAGCCATGGTGTCAGAGGCGCGGACGGTCTTGCGGACAGGTGTTTCACCACACGCCCGCGGGGGAGGTCACTGACACGATGATCGGGTTGCACGGCGGGGCTGTGTCTCCCAAGTAGTAGTCGGGTGGATGAGATATGCATCGCGGTGGCGGAGTGGGCGAAGGGACCGACGACCTGGGGCCCGAGCCTGCCCGGCGGGGTCGGCACCGGCGGCGTGAGGAGAGGCGCGGCCGCGGCGTGCGGCCCGAGGGCGCACAGGCCGACGGAGCCGGGAGCAGGAGTGGTGGCCGGGTGGGGGTGACCTACAAGTACTTCGGCGCCCCGGACGGGGCGACGGCGGCGCGCGTGCCGATCTCGATGCGTCCCGAGGAGCTCGGGGGCGACGAGCTGGGCATGGGCGGCATGTTCACCAAGATCAAGCCGGAGACGGTGGCGGCGATGGTCCTCACCGGCATCCAGGGCATACCCCTGCACCGGGTCCCCCCGCTGGAACTCGTGGTGCTCCACCCCGACTACGCGGTGGTCAAGCTCCCGATGACGGTCGTCGACCCGCTGCGCGGCGTCGGCGAGGAGTCGGTGGGCGCCGCGGCCTTCATCTGGTCGACGGTCCCCGACCGGGGCGGCCCGCGCGACGCGTTCAACGTCTACCGGCTGCTGCACGAGTGGCAGGACTTCAGCCACCGCCTGCATGACGCGGGGCATCAGGCGTACTGCCTGGTGTGGCCCTGACCCCGCGGCCGGAAGCGCGTTCGCGGCCGCGGCCGGGAACACCACCGGGCCCGTGCCGCCGACCGGCCCGCGGCACGCGGGAGCCGGTGAGAAGGTCCAGCCACCGGGCGGTCCCGGGGGCGACCACGTGGGTGTGGCCGCCCAGGACGACCCGCACCGCCGTATGGTGCGAGTCCGGTACGGCGATCCGGATGCACCCCACACGAATGCGCAGCTCCACGTCCCAGTGGCGGCGGAACCGGACGCGTACCCCGAACTTCGAGAGCTGGGGCAGCGGGGCGGGATCGAGCCACAGGGCGTCGTCCCGGGTCTCCAGCCCGGTCATGCCGCGCTGCACGAAATCGAGGGTGCCGGCCATGGCCCCCAGATGGATGCCCTCCTCGGTGGTGCCGCCCTGGATGTCGGCGACGTCCCCGAGGAGTGCCTCCTCGCAGTACGCCCATGCCTCCTCGCGGCGGGTCCGGGCCAGCACCCAGGCGTGGACCAGTGAGCTGAGCGTGGATCCGTGGCTGGTGCGCGCGAGGTAGTAGTCGACGGTGGCCCGCCAGAGGTCGTCGTCCAGGTGGTGCCCCAGCCGCCGGAACAGTCCGGCGAGCTCCTGGGGCGAGAAGAGGAAGCCGAGCATGAGCACGTCGGCCTGCTTGGACGCCTGGTACCGGTTGACGGTGTCGCCCTCCGTCTCCAGGATCCGGTCCAGCCGCCGAATGTCCCGGTACCGCCTCCGGTACCCCTCCCAGTCCAGTTCGGCCAGCTCCCCGTATCCGGCGAACTGGCTGATGATGCCCTGGTGATACGGCACGTACAGACGGCGGGAGATGTCCTCCCAGCGTTCCGGTTCGTCGCCTTCGAGCCCGATCCGGTCGAGCAGTCGGCTGCGGCGGCCCGCGGAGAGTTCGCGGTACAGCTCCGTCGAACGCGCCAGGGTCCAGGCCGCCGTCACGTTCGTGTACGTGTTGTCGTCGAGGCCCGCCGTCGTGCTGCCCGGGTAGGCGTCGTGGTACTCGTCCGGGCCGACGACGCCGCGGATGCGGTACCGGGCGAGCCCGTCGTCCCAGGTGGCGCAGGACGCCCAGAACCTGGCGATCTGCATCAGCATCTCCGCACCGCTGGAGTGCAGGTACTCCGTGTCGCCGGTGGCCTGGCAGTACTGCCACACGTTGTACGCGACGGCCGAGCCGACGTGGTGCTGGAGCCGGGAGCGGTCGGGGAGCCAGCGCCCGGAGTGCGGGTTGAGATGGAGTTCCTGCGTCTCCTCGCGCCCCGTGTCGGCGCTCTGCCAGGGATACATCGCCCCGTCCCGGCCCGCCTCGCGCGCTGCCAGGCAGGCGGCGGGCAGCCGCCGGTGGCGGTAGTCGAGCAGGCCCCGGGAGACCTCCGGGAGGTGCAGGTTCAGGAACGGCAGCACGAACAGCTCGTCCCAGAAGACGTGGCCCCGGTACGCCTCGCCGTGCAGCCCTCTCGCCGGAACCCCCACATCGAGTTGGGCGGTGTGCGGGGAGAGCGTCTGGAGCAGGTGGAAGAGGTGCAGTCGCAGGATGCGCCCCGCCTCGCCGGCCACCTCCAGCCTGACCTGCCCCCACAGCTCGGCCCAGGCCCGCCGGTGCGAGTCCAGCAGTTGCGGAAAGCCCGGGGCCCTGCGGACCTCGGCCGTCGCCGCCAACAACGGGCTGCCGATCGCGAGGTCGCGTGTGGTGTGGAGGGCCACCGTCTTGTCGACGACGGCATCGGCCCCCGGGCCCAGCGGCAGTGTCAGCCGTCGGCAGACCGCCTTCGCCGTCCGCCGGAACCGCGGGGCGGTCGGCGGGACGAGGGAGGCAACGGACGAGGCGGCCGGCGGGGCGGGGGCAGCAGCGGACGAGGCGGCGTCCGGAGCGCTCGGGGCGGCGGCGTCCGGAGCGGACGAGGTGGGCGGCGCGGCAGGGTCCGGAGCGGACGGCGAGGCAGGGTCCGGAGCGGACGGCGAGGCGGGGGCGGCAGGTCCGGGCGGGGCCGTCCTTGCGGAGGGGGTGCCGTCGTCCGTCTCCCCCTGCCCGTTGCGCGCGCGGACCTGTCCGGATCCGTTCCGCGTGCGGCCCTGTCCGGATCCGTTGCGGACGCGGGGTCGGCCGGACCCGTTGCGCGTGCGGGTTCGCCCGGACCCGGACAGGATGCGGACCGCCAGCGCGATGCCGATCTCCGACTCCACCGTGTGACACCTCAGCGACACCACACCGTCCTCCGCCGTGTCCGTCACCCAGCCGGTGAGGTGCCGGTCGGCGAGATCCCGGTACCGTGCAACCCCCGAGTTGCGGATGTCGCCGTCGATCCCGGCCTCCACCTCGATCTCCCCGGTCCATCCCCGCGCCCGGAACACGGTGCGCAGGGCGGCGAGGTGCGGCTCGCCCATGTGCACCAGACGGCATTCCTCCACCCCCAGCCACCTGCCCGCCCCGTCCTCGTAGACGGATCTGCGGGTCAGTGTGCCGCCGCGCAGGTCGAGGGTCTGGCCGTACTCGACGAGTTGCTCGTGGTCCGGGGCGAGCCAGGGCCCCGGCTCGGCGCCCTCGGGGCGGATCCGGTAGCGCAGCGGCAACCAGTTGGGCAGGTTGACCAGGTCCTCGTTCTCGACCGTGCGGCCCCGCACGGTCGATGTCAGCCGGTTGTAGCAGCCCGCCAGGTAGGTGCCGGGGTAGTGCGACGGGCCCTCGGACGCCTCGGGCGCGGCGCCGCGGGTGGCGAAGTACCCGTTGCCGAGTGTGCACAGCGCCTCGCGGCGCCGTTCCTCCCGCGGGTCGTACCCCTCGTACGACCAGGTCCAGAGGCGGTTCATCACTCGTCTCCGGGGGATGTGCGAACGGTCGCCAGCAGTTCCCCGGGGTCGGACACCACGAGGTCGGCGCCGTGCCGGCGCAGGGCGGCGGCGCTGTCGGGGCCGCCCGCCCGGTTCACGCCGACCACGAGCCCGAAGCCGCCGCGCCGACCCGCCTCGACCCCGGCCAGCGCGTCCTCCACCACGGCCGTGTCCCGGACCGGGGTCCGCAACCGCCGCGCCGCTTCGACGAAGAGCGCCGGGTCCGGCTTTCCGGCCAGCCGCAGCCGACCCGCCTCGTTCCCGTCGACGACGACGTCGAACCGGTCGATGAGCCCCGCCCTCGTCAGCAGTTCCGTCGCGTGCCGGGACGCCGAGACGGCGGCGCAGGGCGTCCGTCGCCCGCGCAGCGCGTCGAGCAGCCGGACCGTGCCCGGCCAGACGCGGACCGGTTCGGTGCGCAACGCCTGCGTGAACAGTTCGTCCTTGCGGGCGGCGATCGCCCACACCGTCCTGGTGCCCGGCGGGTCGTCGGGGCTTCCCTCCGGCAGATCCAGGCCCCGCGACGCCAGGAACGCCGCGGCACCGTCCCGCCGCGACCGGCCGTCGACATGGCGCAGGTAGTCGTCCACGGCGTCGAACGGCCGCTGCCCCTCGATACCCGACAGGCATGCGTCGAACGCCTTCTTCCAGGCAGCGGCGTGGCTCCCGGCGGAGTCGGTGATCACTCCGTCGGTGTCGAGAACGACGGCCCGTACGGAGCGCAGGCCCGGCGTCGGGGACGGAACGGCTGCCATGGGCGGGACTGATCCCTTCGTCAGGGGCTGCTCCCATGGCACCACGGTTCCGGCCCGCGGGCGCGGCGTGTGCCGGGAGGGACCGGACCCCGCGGCGTGCGCCTGGAGGGACCGGACCCGAAAAGGTCCGGGCGGAAAAGGTTCCGGAGCGTGGAAGCGCCCGGGGCGAAGCAGCGCTGGGGGCGTGGAAGCGCCCGGGGCGTGGCAGAGTGCAAAGCAGAGGAACGGGCAAAATGCCCATATCACCCACTCCGCATGTGTTCCCTGCCGAAAAGACCAGCGACCGTTCCGGATGTCCGGGAGTCCCGATGCCCAGGTCACTCGACGACACGACACTGACCGACCTCGTCGCCGATGCCACTGCCGCCCCGTCCATGCACAACGCCCAGCCGTGGCAGTTCCGCTACACCCGCGCGGGCCGGACCCTCACTCTCCTCGCGGACCTCGACCGCGCGATGCCCGAGGCCGACCCGGCCACCCGCGCGCTGCACGTGGGCTGCGGCGCGGCCCTGCTCAACCTGCGGGTGTCCGCCGCCCACCACGGCCTGGACACGGTCACCACGCTCCTGCCCGAACCGTCCACGCCCGCGGTACTGGCCATCGTCCGGCTCGGCGTCCAAGCCGGCGCACGCCCGGCTCCGACCCCGGCTTCCGCTCCCGCTCCCGCTCCTGGAAACGAAGCGCGGGAAAACGATGCGCAGAAGCACGACGGCCATGGGAACGACGGCCACGGGAACGAAAGCCACGAGCACGACGGCCGCAGGAACGAAGCCCATGAGAACGAAGGGCTCGCCGCTCTCCACCCCTCGATCCGGGAACGGCACACCAGCCGCTACCCGTTCGACGACCAGCTGATCCCCAACGACGTCCGCGCGCTCCTCGGCGAGGCCGCCCGCGTCGAGGGTGCGGACTTCACGTTCCTGTCCTCACCGCATCTGGAGACCGTGCTGGGCCTGATCCGGGACGCCGAGGGCTATGACCGCAGAGACCCGGGACGGGAGGCGGAACAGCACCGCTGGGTCCGGGACACGAAGACCGAGTCGCCCGTCGACGGCATCCCGGACTACGCCCTCGGTCCCCGGGACGCCTCGGAGCGAGGGACCAACCGTGACTTCGCGGGGACCGGCGTACTGCCCGGCCGGGCACGCGTCGCGTTCGAGGAACGGCCGCAACTGGCCCTGCTGACCACACCGGGCGACCATTCCCTCGACTGGCTGCGTGCCGGTCAGGCTCTGGAACGCGTGCTGCTCGTGGCCACGCTCCACAACGTGTCCACGTCCTTCTCGACGCAGCCCGTCGAATGGCCGGATCTGCGCTGGCTCCTGCGCGACCCGGTCTTCGGCTCGGGGCACGCGCAGATGATCGTCCGTCTGGGATACGGGCCCACGGGGCCGCACACGCCCCGCCGCCCCATGAGCCAAGTACTGACGATCGAGCCGTAGAACCCCGCCCCCGGACATCCCGATACATACCGGCCGAGACCGGACAGAGGCAGGAGACAGGAGACAGGAGGCAGGGGCACGGCAGATGAAGGGACCGGGGCAGAGGAAGAGGAAAGGACACGGAAGGTGGTGGGAGCGATGCGGCTCCCCGTAGTCGTCGGGGTGGACGGTTCGGAGGGAAGCCTCCACGCCCTGGACTGGGCCGCGGCGGAAGCGGCACGCTCCGGGCTGCCCCTGCGCATCGTGCACGCCTCGCTGTGGGAGCGCTACGAGGGCCTGCACCCCGCCCTCGACGCCGAGCGCCCCACCGAGGAGATCCTGGCCGAGCGCCTCGTCGCCGACGCCCGGGAACGCGCGCGCGGGCTCGGCCCCGGGCTGACCGTGACTGCCGACGTGCAGCCCGAGGATCCGGTGGCCGCGCTCGTCGGGGAGAGCCACGAGGCGGCCATGGTGGTCGTCGGCTCCCGCGGCCACGGCCGGATCGCCGGAATGCTCGTGGGGTCCGTCAGCCTGGCGCTCGCCAACCGGTCCCACTGCCCGATCGTCGTGGTACCGGCCCGGATGTCCGGTACACCACCGCGGTCCGGCCGCGTCGTCGTCGGGATCAGCGATGCCGCGACTCCGACGCCGGCCGTCGTCTTCGCGCTCGACCAGGCGGCGGCCCGACACGGTGAGCTGGTCGCCGTACGGGTCTGGCGCTGCCCCGCCCACGAGGCCATGAGCCATCCGCTGCTCGCCGGGTCGCCCACGGCGTCCCACCACCGGCAGGCCGAGGAGCACCTCGAAGACGTACTGACCCGACTGGACCGGAACGGCTCCTGCGGAGTCGTGATCCACCGATCCGTCGTGCGCGGGCCGACGCATCAGAAGTTGATCGAGGCCGCCGCGGGCGCCGACCTCCTCGTCGTCGGTACCGGTCGGCGCCATGGACGACACGGCCACCACCTCGGCCCGGTGAACCACGCGATGCTGCACTACGCGTCCTGCCCGGTCGCCGTCGTCCCCGACACGTACGGCACCTGATCCCCGAACGCCCCGCCCGGACCTCATGACCGCCCGTCAGAACGGCGAGTGTCAGAGCCCGGTCGTACGGTTGCTCTCGTACCGACGACGCACAGCCGTATGCACAGCCGTACGCACGAGGGGAGGGCCGGCCCGTGGCCGATGTCGCCGCACGTCTTGTCACCACGCTCGCCGCACCGCTGGGTCATCGTGGGCAGAGGACGGTCGATGCTCCGGCGCTCCTTCATCGGCCCGGCAGACGCCTGCTCGTCCAACGCGGCGACTCCGAGACGGCTGTCGTCGACCTGGACGCAGAGGGCACCCCGCCGGTCCGGTTCCCCGCGCCCTGGCCCCGCCGCTTCGGCACCTGCACGGTGGCTCCGAACGGCAATACGGCGATCTTCGCCGGAGTACACGCGTTGCGCGCCGTGGACTCGACGGGCGCCGTCCGCTGGGAGGTCCGGCACGGCTGCTGGGACGACAGCTGCCGCACGCTCCACAGCACGTACGAGGAGTACGCGTCCGACCGTTCGCACCAGTACGCCGACAGCGGCTCGGCCGGGTTCTCGCCGGACGGAAGCCTCGTGTGGGCCCACGTGCGCGGTCCGGTCCCGGCAGCGGGCCCAGCCCCGGAGTCGGTGGACGAATGGCTGGTGATCGACGCCGCCGACGGCCGGGTACTGGACCGTTCCGATACGGAGACCGCGGCGGCGGGCTCGATCCATGTCCCGCACCCGGACCCCGCCCGAATGGGGCTGAGCATCGGCGAGGGCCAGGACGGGGCACCGATGCGGTGGGGCCGGTGGGACGGCGAGAAGCTCTCCGTCGAGCAGTTCTGCGACGACGACCGCATCCTGATGTCGGTGAGCCCCTCCGGGAAGTGGTTCCTGACGGCCGGACACGACCAGGACCGGCTCGGCGTGCACCGGGTCGAGGACGGCTCCGTGCTGTGCGAGCTCAGCACCGAGAACGTCGTTCCACGCCATCCCGGTGCCGACCCCGACGATCTCGACGCCGACGCGACGGCCTGGGACGACGCGTGCGGCTTCCTCGACGAAAGAACCGTCGTGGCGGGCACGTCGGAAGCGGACGAGGAGTACGGCGAGCAGCGTCACTGGCTGCTGACCACGGACGGGGCCCGGATGCGGGTGGCCGCACGGATCACGTATCCGTTCCCGATATCCGGCCGGGTCACCGCTGTCGGTGACGGCACCTGGTACACGGTGTCGGAGACCGGCGACACCCTGCACGTCTGGAGCCGGTGATCGGACTGCGGGCGGACGCCTCGGGGGACACCCCCTCCAAGCCCTCCGCCCCCTGCGAGCTCTCCAATGCCTCAGAGCCCTCCGTGCCGACCTTGCGCGCCCTGCCCGAGCGCACAGGACACGCCAGCCACACGAGACTCGACAGCCACACAAAACACGACAGCCACGACGGGTGCGAAGCCGCCCGGCCCCGGGCATCGCGCCCGCCCTGTCCTGCGGCCGGCACGGCAGGCCCCCGACGCGACACGAAGGGCATCGTCGACGCCTCGGAACTCTTCGCACAGGTGCGTTTCCGCCGCCGCGAGCCCGCCCCCGCACTGCGGCCGTATCTGGAGCACTACTGGCTCATCGACTGGGACCTCACACAGCCGTACGCCTCCCACCTGGTCCCGCACCCGTCCGTGAACCTGGTCTTCCAACGGTACGAGGCGTCTTCGGTGCCCACGCGCGGCACCGGATTCGCCGAGGTCTCGGGCATCGGCCTGGAACTCTTCACGCAGAAGCTGGAGGGCCGGGGCCGGGTCTGCGGCGTGCAGTTCCGGCCCGGCGGCTTCCGTCCGTTCGCGCCGGACCGTCCGGTCTCCGCCTGGACCGGACGGCGGCTCCCCGCCGACGAGGTGTTCTCCCCGCCCGCCTCGCCGTCGGCCGTCCTGGACCCGGCCGACGAGGACGCCCGGGTCGCGGCGCTGGACGCGTATCTCCTGGCACTCCGCCCGGACCCGGACCCGCAGGCGGACCGCGCGATGGCCCTGGTCGACCTCGTGCGCACGGACCGTACGCTGCGCCGGGTCGACGAACTCGCCCGCGCGGAAGGGCTGTCACCCCGCTCGCTGCAACGACTCTTCGCCGCGTACGTCGGTGTGGGCCCCAAGTGGGTCATCCTCCGCTACCGCATCCACGAAGCGCTGGAGCGCGCCGAGGCGGACCCGGAAGTGAACTGGGCAGCGCTCGCCGCCGAGCTCGGATACAGCGACCAGGCCCACCTGATCAGGGATTTCACCGCGACCGTCGGTGTCTCCCCCACGGTCCTCGCCCCGCACTGACGGCAAGCCCGCGGGCCGCCGCACCGTCACCCCAGCAACCGGGAAACCGGACATCAGGATGCCGGGACATCAGGATGCTGGGACATCAGGATGCCGGGACACCGAGATCCCGAACACCGGGATGCCGGGACACCGGCGCGGACAACCTGCGCTGTCAATCGTTGCTCTCGAACGGCGTGTCGCTCCAGCGGAACCACGCCCTGTCTCCGTCGATGTGCAGCAGGAACTCCGGAACGGGGCCGGAGGGCGACGTCAGTGAGACGGCCTGTCGGATCTCGTCGTAGACCTTCTCCCACTCGTCCCAGTGCTCGTCGTCGTTGAACTCCATCAGTTCGAGATCGCGGGCGAACAGGGGCTGGACCACGGCGAACGCGGGACCGGGGGCGAACCGTCCCGACAACCACGGGAAGTCGGTCTCGTCGACCGATATCTCCCCGACCAACTCCTGCTCGCGCCGCACGAGCCAGGTCTCGCCCATGAATCCCACGTTCCACTCCACTTCGCCGTACGTCGGCATCACTCTCCTGCTGTCTCGCAGGGTCGCACGTGCCTATGACAAGCCGAGCCGCGTTCGGACCGGCGAGAGACCATGATCGCCTCGCCGTACGAAAGGACATGTCCCGCGCACCCCGCGCACCCCGCGCACTCGGCACACCCCGCGCACTCCCCGCACTCGGCGCACTCGGCGCACTCCCCGCGGGGCCGAACGGGGCCGCGCACCCCGCACACCGACGCCGAATTGCCTGGCCGACCCGCCCCGCCCGGTGACATGCTGACGAGGTGAACGGACCCGAGATCCAATTCGAAGTCGCCCCTGAGCTGCGCATCTTCGTCGCCCATGAACGTCGCCGGGGGCGTTCGGCCGTGACCACCGATGGCTCCTCCACCCTCGGTCACGTCGTGGAGTCGCTCGGAATCCCGCTCACCGAGGCCGGACAGCTCCTGGTCGACGGTCGGCCCGCGTCCGTCTCGCACATCCCGGGCGCCGACGAACTGGTCCAGGTACGCGCCGTGGAACGCCCGCAACGGGTACCCGGTGCCCCTCTGCGCTTCCTGCTCGATGTCCACCTCGGCACGCTCGCCCGGCGGCTGCGGCTCCTCGGAGTCGACGCGGCGTACGAGAGCGAGGACATCGGTGACGCCGCGCTGGCCGCCCGGTCGGCTGACGAGCGCCGGGTGCTGCTCTCCCGGGACCGCGGGCTCCTGCACCGGCGGGAGATCTGGGCCGGGGCGTACGTCTACAGCGACCGTCCGGAGGACCAACTGCGCGACGTGCTGGAACGGTTCGCCCCGCACCTGGCGCCCTGGACGCGGTGCACCGCCTGCAACGGGCCGCTGAAGCCCGCCGACAAGGACTCCGTCAGCGGCCTGCTGGAACACGGCACCCGGCGTTCGTACGACGTCTTCGCGCAATGCACGGAGTGCGACCGCGTCTACTGGCGGGGCGCCCACCACTCCCGCCTGGACGCGATCGTCGCGCAGGCCCTGCGCGACTTCACGCCTGCCGCGCCCCCGGACGACGACCGGGAGAACGGCGACGACGCGGCCCCGTCGAGCCCGTCCGGAACCCCCGGGTTCGGCGGCTGACGGGCCCTGACGGGCCCCGTCTCTACGGCGGCGGCCCGCTACGGCCGCTCTGCGGTCAGATAGCGCTGAACGGTGGGCGCCAGCCACGCCACCACCTCCTCGCGCGGCATCGAGACGGCGGGTTCGAACCGCAGGACGTAGCGCGCGAGGGCCATGCCCAGTATCTGTGAGGCGACGAGAGCCGCCCGGCGCGGGGCGTCGGCCGGATCCGGACAGACACCGACGGTTATCGTCTCGATCTGAGCGGTGAAGACGTCCCTCATCCGCTCGGCTCCGGCGTTGTTGGTCACCCCGACCCTGAGCATGGCCATGAGCACCTCGTCGCCCTCCCACCGGTCCAGGAAGTGCTCGACGAGCACGGCCCCGATGTGCTTGCCCGGCAGCGCTCCCAGCTCGGGCAACCGCAGCTCGATCGCGGAAGCGGCGACGAACAGCCCCTCCTTGTTGCCGTAGTAGCGCATGACCATCGACGGATCGATGTTCGCGTCGCGGGCGATGGCCCGGATGGTGGCGCGCTCATAGCCGTCGGCGGCGAACCTCTCACGGGCGGCTTCGAGAATCGCGGCCTTGGTGGCATCCGAGCGGCGGGGAGCGGCGGGCTTCACATTCACGCCAACAACTGTAGGCCAACACTTGTTGACATGCCAATCCGTACGGAGTTATTGTTGCCAACAAGCGTTGACCAACAGTTGTTGGCCCACAGGCGTTGATCAGCAGGCGTCGCCGAGGCCACCGCTCACGAACGGGTCCAGGAGGCAGACATGACCACCACCCCGAGCACCGCACCCGACACCGTCGACGCACTCGTCGTGGGTGCCGGCCCCACCGGCCTGCTACTCGCGGGCGACCTGGCCGCACAGGGCCTCTCGGTCACCCTCGTGGAGCGCCGACCGCACGAAATCAGCAACCTGACACGGGCCTTCGCCGTACACGCCCGCACACTCGAACTGCTCGACTCCCGCGGCCTCGCCGACGATCTCATCGCGACGGGCACCCCTCTTGTGTCCCTGCGCTTCTTCGGCAAGCTCGCGCTCGACCTCTCCGGGATGCGCACCCGCTTCCCCTTCGTGCTGATCACTCCCCAGTACGAGGTGGAACGCCTGCTGGAACGCCGTGCACGCGCCGCGGGCGTCCACTTTCGGTACGGGACCCGGCTGGCCTCGCTCCATCAGAACGCCGCGCCGGACGATCTCCGTCAGAACGCCGCGCCGGGCGATGTCACCGCCGAACTGTGCGAGGCGGACGGCAGTACGAGCTCGGTCACCGCACGCTTCCTCATCGGCGCCGACGGCGTGCACAGCCAGGTCCGGGAGGCGCTCGGCCTCCCTTTCCCCGGTGTGTCCGTCATCCGTTCGATCGTCCTCGCGGACGTCCGGCTCACCGAGGAACCCCCCGCCCTCCTGGCCATCAGCGGCACAAAGAACTCCTTCGTCTTCATCGCCCCCTTCGGCGACGGCTGGTACCGCGTCATGGGCTGGGACCGCAAGCACCAGCACGCCGACAGCGACCCCGTCGACCTCGCCGAGCTGCGCGGGATCACCCGCCGAGCCCTCGGCACCGACTACGGCATGCACGACGCACGCTGGATCTCCCGCTTCCACAGCGACGAACGTCAGGTGTCGTCCTATCGCACGGGGCGGGTCTTCCTCGCCGGGGACGCCGCCCATGTCCACTCGCCCGCGGGCGGGCAAGGCATGAACACGGGCCTTCAGGACGCTGCCAACCTCTCCTGGAAGCTGGCAGCGGTCCTGCACGGGCACACGGCCGACCCGGAGGCACTGCTCGACAGCTACCAGGCGGAACGCCACCCGGTCGGCACACAGGTGCTTCGCACCAGCGGCGTGCTCGTCCGCCTCGCCATGGCGCGTACGCCGCTGCAACGGACGGCCCGGGTACTCACCGCCTCGGTGTTGTCCACACTCCGCCCCGTCTCCGACAAGGCGATCGGCATGGTCTCCGGGCTCTCGATCGCCTACAGGGCCCCGCGCGGCGCCCACCCCCTGACGGCGAAACGCGCCCCCGATCTGAGCCTTCGCGAGGGTCGACTCCATGCACTGCTCGGTGATGGCACGTTCGTCCTCATCACCCCGGTCGGCACCGACACTCCGGCATCCTCCGCCCCATTGGTGCACGCCCACTGGAAGAGCGACCGCAGCACCGCCCTGCTCGTCCGCCCCGACGGCTACATCGCCTGGGCGAGCGACCACCCCGACCCGGCGGCCCTGCGGGCCGCACTCGCACGATGAACACGCACGCACCGCACACCGCCGCCAACACCACTGCCGCTGCCGCTGCCGCTGCCGCTGCCAACACTGCCGAGAAGGCCGACCGGAACCCCGACCAGGACCCCGACCGGAACCCCGTCCGAATGACCGCCCGGAAAACCGACCAGGGGATGGGTCAGAAGACGTACTCGTCCCCCGTGGCCAGAACCAGGACATCGTGTTCGTTGTTCTTCGGGTTCCGGTCGGTCGCTCCACCGTTCCATCGCGTGTCGACCCGCACGACGACCTCGTCCGGCCGTCCCGCCACCTGTAGTTCGAGAGCGAATTGCCGCCCCTCGTCGTCGTCCGCGCGCAAAGCACCCGTCCGGCACAGCACGGTCTGCGCGTCGGCCTGCACGCAGCCCTCCGACAGTTCCTGCCGCCCGGAAAGGCGTACCGAGGTATGCACCCGCACGGTGACGCCATCGAGATTCGAGGGGCCGTGGTTCCGGCTCCGCACCCAGACCCCGAGCCCCGTCCCCCAGAGCGAGGCATGCCCGTGATGCGACACATCGGCCTCCGGCGCGATTCTCCCGGCCGGCATCCCGCTCCCCGTCCCGGTCACCGGCTTCACCGCAGGCGACCGCCCCACCAGCCCCGACCCCGGCTCCGCCCCCAGCCCCGACTCCGCCTCCGCCTCCGGCCTCGTCCCCGTCACGGACCGGCTCGCGACCCCAGCCGCTCCCCCCGCCCCCAGTGCCACGACCACAGCCGCGGTCATGGCCACGACCGTTGCCGCAGAGAACACCACGGGCACAGCTCTACGCGTCAGCACCATGCACCGAAGATACAGATTGCCCCGAATTATCCATATTCATCCATCAGTTCGGCGCGCCTCCTCCCTCACCTCCCCGGCCTCACCCCCACCCGCCCCTCCGCACACCCCCACATCCGTCCCACGCGCCGCCATGGCACGCTGCGGGCATGGTTGTCGCTCGCTCCATCGCCCTGTTCGTCGTCGCCGCGCTCTTCGAGATCGGCGGTGCCTGGCTCGTCTGGCAGGGGGTACGTGAGCACCGCGGCTGGATCTGGATCGGCGCCGGCATCATCGCGCTCGGCGCCTACGGCTTCGCCGCCACGCTCCAGCCCGATGCCGAGTTCGGCCGCATCCTCGCCGCGTACGGAGGCGTCTTCGTCGCGGGCTCGCTCGCCTGGGGCATGGTCGCCGACGGCTACCGCCCCGACCGATGGGACGTGATCGGCGCGCTGATCTGCCTGGCCGGAATGGCCGTGATCATGTACGCCCCGCGAAACCACTGACGGCGCGCCTGCCTATCCTGACCCGGTACCGACCAGCTGCCCGAGGAGCCCCGTCATGGCCGCCACCCCGATCGCCGTCGTCACCGGAGCGAGCAGTGGCATCGGTGCCGCGACCGCCCGGCAGCTGGCCGCCGCCGGCTACCGCGTGGTCCTGACCGCCCGCCGCAAGGACCGCATCGAGGCACTCGCCGCCGAGATCAACGAGGCGGGGCACCAGGCGACGGCCTACGCCCTGGACGTGACCGACCGCGTCGCCGTGGAGGAGTTCGCCACGGCGTTCCGCAGCCTCGCCGTCCTCATCAACAACGCGGGCGGCGCACTCGGCGCCGACCCCGTCGCCACCGGTGACCCCGCCGACTGGCGTCAGATGTACGAGACGAACGTCATCGGCACGCTCAACGTCACCCAGGCCCTGCTTCCCGCCCTCACCCGGAGCGGCGACGGCACGATCGTCATCCTCTCCTCCACCGCGGGCCACTCCACCTACGAGGGCGGCGGCGGATACGTGGCCGCCAAGCACGGCGAGCACGTCCTTGCCGAGACCCTCCGCCTGGAGATCGTCGGCACCCCGGTCCGCGTCATCGAGGTGGCCCCCGGCATGGTCAAGACGGAGGAGTTCGCCACCACCCGCTTCCGCGGTGACACCGAGAAGGCGGCCAAGGTGTACGCGGGCGTCGAGGCCCCGCTCACCGCCGACGACGTGGCCGACACCATCACCTGGGCCGTCACCCGCCCCAGCCACGTCAACATCGACCTCCTGGTAGTCCGCCCCCGCGCCCAGGCGTCCAACACCAAGGTCCACCGCACCGCCTGACCCCGGACAACACCACGGAGGAGCCCCGGGAACACACCACCCCGTCCGGAGCCCCTCCGTTCGACCACACCATCACGCCGCCGCCATGCCTCCGCTCCACCGCGGTGACCGCACCACCGCGGCCCGACCGCACCACCACACCGCGGCCGTACCCCCACCCGGCCGTACCCCCGTCCCGGCCGGGTGGGCCCGCGGTGCCGGGCTCAGCCCTTCACGCACACCACCTGCTTGAGCTTGGCGACGACCTGCACCAGGTCCTGCTGCTGCTCGATGACCTGCTCGATCGGCTTGTACGCCGCCGGGATCTCGTCCACGACGCCCGAATCCTTGCGGCACTCCACGCCCCGTGTCTGGTCCGCCAGGTCCTGCGCCGAGAAGCGCCGCTTCGCGGCGTTCCGGCTCATCCTCCGTCCGGCGCCGTGCGAAGCCGAGTTGAAGGACTTCTCGTTCCCGAGACCCTTCACGATGTACGAACCCGTCCCCATCGACCCCGGGATGATCCCGAAGTCCCCGGAGCCCGCACGAATGGCGCCCTTCCGGGTGACCAGCAGGTCCATGCCCTCGTACCGCTCCTCCGCCACATAGTTGTGGTGGCAGGAGATGACGGGTTCGAAGGTCACCTTGGCCTTCTTGAACTCCTTGCGGACCACGTTCTGGAAGAGGGCCATCATGATGGCGCGGTTGTACTTCGCGTACTCCTGTGCCCAGAACAGGTCGTTCCGGTAGGCCGCCATCTGCGGGGTGTCGGCGATGAACACCGCAAGGTCGCGGTCGATCAGGTCCTGATTGTGCGGCAGCTTCTGCGCCTGGCCGATGTGGAAGTCGGCAAGTTCCTTGCCGATGTTCCGCGACCCCGAGTGCAGCATCAGCCAGACCGAACCCGACTCGTCGAGGCAGAACTCGATGAAGTGGTTGCCCGATCCGAGCGTCCCCATCTGCTTCGTGGCGCGTTCCTGACGGAACCGGACCGCTTCGGCAACCCCGCCGAACCGCTCCCAGAAGTCGTCCCAGCCCGGCGCACGGAAGCCGTACAGCCCGTCCGGATCCACTGCATCGTCATGCATCCCGCGGCCCACCGGAATGGCCTGCTCGATCTTCGAACGCAGCCGGGACAGGTCACCCGGCAGGTCATTGGCAGTGAGGGAGGTCTTCACCGCGGACATCCCGCAGCCTATGTCCACGCCCACCGCGGCCGGGCAGACCGCACCGTGCATCGCGATCACCGAACCGACCGTCGCCCCCTTGCCGAAGTGAACGTCCGGCATGACGGCGAGCCCCTTGATCCA
Source organism: Streptomyces sp. NPDC056061 (assembly GCF_042266885.1). NCBI lineage: Bacteria > Bacillati > Actinomycetota > Actinomycetes > Kitasatosporales > Streptomycetaceae > Streptomyces > Streptomyces sp. NPDC056061. The sequence continues at coordinate 274,878 of NZ_JBHJWQ010000006.1, forward strand.
GGGCAGAGTGGCCACATTGCGCAGCTGCTGCATCGCCGCGTCCTCGACCGAGGCCGGGTCGGCCCACATCCGGATCGGGACCTTGGCGCCCGGCACCTCTACATACGACATAACTCCTCTATTCCCCCCGAAAAACCTGAAAGCGCAAAACCGGTGCCAAGGTCGGCGAATGAGTCGGCCGACCGGCATTCACAGCGGCGCGTGCGATACACATTGTCTCCACCGGTCGCCGTCGAGCGGCAACCGCTTTTCGCACGAAGGGAGCCCAGGATCGTGCGGCGAATGGCGTACGTACCCGGCACCGCACTGCTGGCAGCGCTGGTGGTCGGATGCAGCGCAGACACCGGAACCGGTGGCTCCGCCGCCGACAGCAAGCCCGGTGGAACGACCGCCACCACGGCGGCCCCGGGCAAGTACCGCACCCTTCTCGACGCCTGCCGCGCCGTCCCCTCGGCCGCGCTGAAGGACCTGCTCCCGGGCGCGGCCGAACTCCCCGAGGACCAGCAGAAGAAGGTGTACAGGGGCACGGCCGCCGTCACCTACGACACCGACCGCCGGGTCGGCTGCCGCTGGAAGGCGGAGACCCCCGGCACCTCGCACGCCCTCTTCATCGACTTCGAACGCGTCGTGTCCTACGACCCCTCGGTGAGCGACGACGACCGCGCCCGCGAGGTCTACACGAAGAAGCAGACCGCCGCCGGCCTCCCCTCCTCCGCCCCCACGCCCGGCAGTACGAAGAATCAGGCACCCCCTCCGTCGGGCTCCGCCCTGCCCGGCTCGCCTCCCGCCGAGAGCGCGAGCACGGCGGGAGGCACGGCGTCGAACAGCAGCACAGACACCGGCACCAGCACCGACACCGACACCGACACCGACACCGACACCGACGGAAACGGCGATGCCGACTCCGACGAGAGCCTCCTGCCGCGCACCCTCGACGGCCTCGGCGACAACGCGTTCTTGAACGATCGGCTCGTCCGCGCCGGTTCGGCCGCGCAGAACCGCACGGTGAGCGTGGTATTTCGCACATCGAACGTCATCGTCACCATCGAGTACACCGAGCAGCCGGCCGTCCCCACCGCCGTTCCCGACAGCAAGGAACTGCAGGACAGAGCCCGGTCCCTGGCCCGGAAGCTGGTCGAGAAGTTCGCCGAATAGGCGCAACCGCCGGGCCCCGGGCCGACCGTCCCCGCGCTCCCAGGGTGCCCGTCCCGGGCAACGCCCGAGCCCCGTCCGTCGTACCGTGGCCCTCCGTACCACCCGCCGGGCCCCGTCCGGCACCGCCGACCGAACGCGCCCGGCCACCCGGCGGACCAGGCCGAGCCCCGGCAGCCTGCCCGCCCGCCGCGCCACCCGAGTGAAGGAACCATGCACCGTTCAGCCCCGCGACTCACCCGCATACTCGCCTGCGCCGCCGTTCCGGTGATGCTCGTCGTCGCCGGCTGCTCGTCGGACTCCGGCGACGAGGGCAAGAAGGACTCCGCCTCGTCCTCGTCGTCCACCGCGCCGGACGCGAAGGAGACGAAGGCGAGTGTCGAGCCGGCGAAGTTCACCCAGCTGCCCGACCCGTGCAAGACGATCGGCGCCAAGACGGTCACCGCCCTGGTTCCCAAGACGAAGACCAAGGCCGGTACACCGGCCAAGTCCAGCGACACCAGCGCCCGCGCCGGCTGCTCCTGGAACGGCCTCGACGACAAGGGCGTGAAGGGCTCCCAGTACCGCTGGCTCGATGTCGGGTTCACCCGCTTCGACTCGGACCAGGCGCTGGGCAGCGGCGCCGAGCGCGCCCAGCAGGACTTCGCGAAGCAGGTCACCAAGGCCAAGGCGGCCGAGGGCGCGAAGAAGATCGCCGAAACGTCCCTCACGGGCATCGGCGATCAGGCCACCACGATCACGTACGACCTCACCAAGACGAGCGAGGACTTCAAGTACGCGACGATCGTGACCCGCACGGCGAACGTCGTCGTCACCCTCACCTACAACGGCGCGGGTTACGCGGGCGCGAAGACGCCCTCCGCCGACGACATCCTGAAGGGCGCCGAGAAGGCGGTCAAGGAGGCCGTCGCCTCGGTGGCCTCGGGCGGCACGCAGCAGGACCCGGCGGGCGAGCCCACCAAGCCCGCCGGAACCACCGCGCCCGACAAGACGACGGCACCGGACAAGACGACCGCCGCGGACGACAAGAAGTAGCCCGCCGGACCCGGCCGGACGGCGACGGACAGCGACGGACGGCCCCGCCCTCCCCACCCGGCACGGGCACGGATTCCACCCGGTCGTCCCTGCCGTACGGCCGTTTCACGAAGCCCGGTACTCCCCCGAGTACCGGGCTTCCGCCCCTCCCCACGCAACACCCCGCACCCCCATGTGCCAGGCTGTGCCCGGCCGGAAGTCGGCACAGCACGCCGAACACGACGCCGCAACGGGACGCCGGACGAGGCGTCGGACACGTGAAACGGGAGGGGAACGCGGGTGGCCGCGATGCAGCTGACACGCACCCACCGAGTACTCATCGGGCTCGTGGTCGCCGGTGCGGTGCTCATCGCCGCGATCGGTTTCGCGGGTTCGTACGCGGCGGTGCGCGAACTCGCCGAGCAGAAGGGCTTCGGGAACTTCTCGCTGGTCTTCCCGATCGGCATCGACGCGGGAATCTGCGTCCTGCTCGCCCTGGACCTGCTGCTGACCTGGCTGCGCATACCGTTCCCGCTGCTGCGCCAGACGGCCTGGCTGCTGACCGCCGCGACGATCGCCTTCAACGGCGCCGCCGCCTGGCCCGACCCGCTCGGCGTCGGCATGCACGCGGTCATCCCGGTGCTGTTCGTGGTCTCCGTCGAGGCCGCCCGGCACGCCGTGGGACGGATCGCCGACATCACTGCCGACAAGCACATGGAGGGCGTGCGGCTCACCCGCTGGCTGCTCTCACCGGTGCCGACGTTCCGGCTCTGGCGGCGGATGAAGCTCTGGGAACTCCGTTCCTACGAACAGGTCATCAAGCTCGAACAGGACCGTCTGGTCTACCAGGCCCGGCTCCAGGCCCGCTTCGGCCGCGCCTGGCGCCGCAAGGCCCCCGTCGAGGCCCTGATGCCGCTGCGCCTCGCGAAGTACGGTGTCCCGCTGGCCGAGACCGCCGGGGCCGGCCTCGCCGCCGCGGGCGTCGAGCCGGTCCTGCTGCCTCCGGCCCCCGCGCTGTCCGCCGCGGAGACGGACGGCTTCCCGCCCCAGCTGCCGCACGCCGACTCCGCCCCGCAGAAAAACCCCCAGCAGAACCAGCAGCACCCGCAGGACCCGCAGGACCCGCAGGACCAGTACAACCCGCAGCACCCGCACAGCCAGCAGCACCAACAGGACCCGCAGGACCAGCAGAACCCGCAGGGCCAGGCACAGCAGCAGCACCCGCACGCCCAGGGGCCGCAGCACGAGCACCCCACCGACCCGGCGGCGATGCAGCAGTGGCCCCAGGAGGGCCCCGGCTCGCACGAGAGCCCCTGGTTCGCGGCGCCCCAGGTGCCGAACGACGCGTACGAGAGCGCGTACGACCCGACGTACATAGAGGGGCTGGAGCCCACGCCGGTCATGGTGCCGCTGGGGCCGGGCGGCCGGACCCGCCCGCTGGGCAACGTGGGCACGATCGGTACGATTCCGGGCACGCGCGCCGCGGAGCCCCGGACGGAACCGCAGCAGCACACCCAGCCGCACCCTCAGCAGGAACAAGCACACCCCCAGCCCCAACCGGAGCCCCAGCCCCGACCCGAGGCCGAAGCCGAACCGGCCCCCGAACCGGCCCCCGAACCCGAGCCCGTGTCCGAGGCGGCCCCCCGCCCGGCACGGCAGCAGGAGGCCGACGCGTCCGAATGGGCCGAGGCCGAGGCCGAGTTCGGCACGATCGCCTATCAGGTCTTCGCCGAGTACACCCACGCGCACCAGGCCCACCCGAGCGCGGAGGTCCTCGACATACACCTCTCCGACGTCCACAACGTCAGCCACCCCCGCAGCGCGGCCCTGCTCCGCCGCATGCTGCCCGGCTTCAAGCAGCGCTTCGACAACGAGATGGCGGAGAACCACATCGCCTGACGCACGCCGTCACGGGGCACCGTCACGGACGCCATCACGGACGCCGTGGACATCCCCGGCATGCGACGCACAGCCGCGCAGGCCGGAACTCCACCGAAAACGGCGATCGCCGGGCGGACCGAACCACAGTCCACCCGGCGATCGCCGTCGTTCAAGAACCGCCATTCAAGAACCGCCGTTCAAGAACCGCCGTTCGAGAATGCCCGGGGCCCTACGCCCCCAGCAGCCTCCGCACCCGCTCCGCACCCACGGCCAGCAGCAGCGTGGGCAGCCGCGGCCCGGTGTCCCGGCCGACGAGCAGCCGGTACAGCAGCGCGAAGAACGACCGCTGCGCGACCTTCAGCTCGGGCGTCGGCTTGGCGTCCGGCTCCAGGCCCGCAAGGATCTTCGGCACGCCGTAGACGAGCGTGGTGAGCCCGTCCAGCGACCAGTGCGAGTCCAGCCCCTCCAGCAGCAGCCGCAGCGACTCGCGACCCTGGTCGTCCAGCGAGCCGAGGAGTTCCTTGTCCGGCTCGTCGCGGACGATGGTGCGGGCCTCGGCCGGGACCTGGGTGGTGATCCAGTTCTCGGCCCGATCGAGCCGCGGCCGGGCCTCGTCCAGCGAGGTCAGCGGGTTCTCCGGGTCCAGCTCGCTCAGGATGCGCAGCGTCTGCTCGTCGTGCCCGCCGGTGATGTCGACGACCGACGCGAGCGTGCGGTACGGCAGCGGGCGCGGGGTGCGCGGCAGCTCACCGGCCGCCGTGCCGACGGCCCGCGCGTACGCGGCGGCGTCGGCCGGCAGCACCGAGCCGTCGGCCACCTTACGGGCCAGCGAGTCCCACTCGTCGTACAGCCGCTGGATCTCCTGGTCGAAGGCGATCTTGAAGGACTGGTTCGGCCTGCGTCGCGCGTACAGCCAGCGCAGCAGCGGCGCCTCCATGATCTTCAGCGCGTCGGCCGGGGTCGGCACGCCGCCCTTGCTGGAGGACATCTTCGCCATGCCGGAGATGCCGACGAAGGCGTACATCGGGCCGATCGGCTGCACGCCGTCGAAGACCTCGCGGACGATCTGTCCGCCGACGACGAACGAGGAGCCCGGGGAGGAGTGGTCGACGCCGCTCGGCTCGAAGATCACGCCCTCGTAGGCCCAGCGCATCGGCCAGTCGACCTTCCAGACCAGCTTGCCGCGGTTGAACTCGTTCAACCGGACGGTCTCGGCGAAGCCGCAGGCCGTGCAGGTGTAGTTCAGCTCGGTGCTGTCGTCGTCGTACGACGTGACGGTGGTGAGGTCCTTCTCGCAGTTGCCGCAGTAGGGCTTGTACGGGAAGTAGCCGGCCGAACCGCCGCTGCCGTCGTCCTCGGAGGCCGCGCCGGAACCCTCCTCGGCCTCCAGCTCCGCCTCGTCGACCTTCTTCTGCTGCTGCGGCTTCTTGCCGCCCTTGGCGCCCTGGGCTCCCGCCGCACCCGCCGGGTCCTTCTTCGTCCGGTACCGGTCGAGCACGGCGTCGATGTCGGCCCGGTGCTTCATGGCGTGCAGGATCTGCTCGCGGTAGGCGCCCGAGGTGTACTGCTCGGTCTGGCTGATGCCGTCGAACTCGACGCCCAGCTCGCCCAGCGCCTCGACCATGGCGGCCTTGAAGTGCTCGGCCCAGTTCGGGTACGCGGACCCGGCCGGGGCGGGCACCGACGTCAGCGGCTTGCCGATGTGCTCGGCCCAGGACTCGTCGATACCGGGGACACCGTTCGGCACCTTGCGGTAGCGGTCGTAGTCGTCCCAGGAGATCAGGTGCCGGACGGCGTGTCCGCGGCGGCGGATCTCGTCGGCGACCAAGTGCGGGGTCATGACCTCGCGGAGGTTGCCGAGGTGGATCGGCCCCGACGGGGAGAGGCCGGACGCGACGACGACCGGTTTGCCAGGCGCACGACGCTCCGACTCGGCGATCACGTCGTCCGCGAAGCGGGAGACCCAGTCGGCCTCGGTGCTGCTCTGACTCTGAGCCACGGTCTGCACGTCCTTCTCTCTTGTAGGACTCGTAGGGCGAAAACCCCTGTTGGAACCAAGCGGGAACCCGGTCGGGACCTCCGGCGGGATCCCGGTCGGGACCTCTGCGACAGCCCCGGTCGGGATCTTTCGGAGCCCTCCTGAACCGGTGCGGGGCGTTCCCCCTCCACCGGCGAACGGGCTCCCCCATTCTCCCAGGTCCCACCGGCAGCGCGAAAACGGCTTTACTCACCGTGGAATACTGGCTGTGATCCTTCGCAGCCTCCACGCTGCGTCATCGTGCCCCTGTACCCCTACGGAAACGGCAGCCAGCCCATGGCCTCGGTCAATTCCCTCGCTTCCACGCTCCAGCAGCAGCTCGCGGACGCCCTGACGGCAGCACTGCCGGATGCAGGCGCCGCGGACCCGCTGCTGCGACGAAGCGACCGGGCCGACTTCCAGGCCAACGGCATCCTCGCCCTGGCCAAGAAGCTCAAGGGCAACCCGCGCGAGCTGGCCGCCCAGGTCACCGCCGCGATCCCGGCGGGCGGGCCGATCAAGGAGATCGAGGTCTCCGGCCCCGGCTTCCTGAACATCACGCTCAGCGACCGGTCCATCATCGAGACCCTCGCCGCGCGGGACGCGGACGACGAGGACCGGCTCGGCGTGCCGCACAACGCCGCCGCGGGCACCACGGTCATCGACTACGCCCAGCCGAACGTGGCCAAGGAGATGCACGTCGGCCACCTCCGCTCGGCGGTGATCGGCGACGCGATGGCGCAGATCCTGGAGTTCACCGGCGAGACCGTGGTCCGCAGGCACCACATCGGCGACTGGGGCACCCAGTTCGGCATGCTCATCCAGTACCTGATCGAGCACCCGGACCAGCTGAACCACGAGGGTGGCGAGGGCGAGGGCGAGGCCGCCATGTCCTCCCTGAACCGGCTCTACAAGGCGTCCCGGGCGCTCTTCGACGCGGACGAGGAGTTCAAGGCCCGCTCCCGGGACCGGGTCGTCGCGCTCCAGGCCGGTGACGAGGAGACCCTCGCCATGTGGCAGCGCTTCGTCGACGAGTCGAAGATCTACTTCTACTCGGTCTTCAACAAGCTCGACATGAAGATCCGTGACGCCGACATCGTCGGCGAGTCCGGCTACAACGACATGCTGACCGAGACCTGCCATCTGCTGGAGGAGTCGGGCGTCGCCGTCCGCTCCGAGGGCGCGCTCTGCGTGTTCTTCGACGACGTGAAGGGCCCGGACGGCAACCCGGTGCCGCTGATCGTGCAGAAGTCCAACGGCGGTTTCGGCTACGCGGCCACCGACCTCTCCGCGATCCGCGACCGGGTGCAGAACCTCAAGGCGTCCACCCTGCTCTATGTGGTGGACGCACGGCAGGCCCTGCACTTCAAGATGGTCTTCGAGACGGCCCGCCGGGCGGGCTGGCTGAACGAGGACGTCAAGGCGGTGCAGCTGGCCTTCGGCACGGTGCTCGGAAAGGACGGCAAGCCGTTCAAGACCCGTGAGGGCGAGACGGTCCGGCTGGCGGACCTGCTCGACGAGGCGATCGACCGGGCCTCCGCCGTCGTGCGCGAAAAGGCGCAGGACCTCACGGACGAGGAGATCACCGAGCGCGCCACGCAGGTCGGCATCGGCGCGGTGAAGTACGCGGACCTGTCGACGTCGGCGGCCCGCGACTACAAGTTCGACCTGGACCAGATGGTGTCGCTGAACGGTGACACCAGCGTGTACATCCAGTACGCCCACGCCCGCTCCTGCTCCATCCGGCGCAAGGCCGGCGAGCTGAAGGCGCAGCCGCACCCGGAGCTGGAGCTGGCCCCGGCCGAGCGCGCGCTGGGCCTGCACCTGGACCAGTTCGGCGAGGTCGTGTCCGAGGTCGCCGCCGCGTACGAGCCGCACCGGCTCGCCGCGTACCTCTACCAGCTGTCGTCACTGTTCACGACGTTCTACGACCAGTGCCCGGTGCTGAAGTCCGACGTCCCGCAGGACGTGGCGGAGAACCGCCTCTTCCTCTCGGACCTGACCGCCCGCACCCTGCGCCGGGGCATGGAGCTGCTCGGCATCAGGACGCCCGAGCGCCTCTGACGGTCCACCCGGCAGGGCCACCGAGCCCCGCAGCCTCCACGGCCGCCCACCGATCCGGTGGGCGGCCGTGCTCCGTCGGTGGCCGGCTGCCGGTCGCCGGTCGCCCACCGGGCATCACTCGTGGGGCACCCATTGAGCCGTGTCGTACCGGTACGTGTACAGGGGCAGTGCCGAGATGGCGCTCGTACGGAACGGCTTCCCGCCGTCGTAGATGGGCAGCGTCCCGGTGCGCCCGCCGCTGCTCCACTCCAGTTCCAGGAACCAGCTGACGTCGTGGCCCTCGACATGGACGTTCAGGTCGAGCACCTCCACATCGGTACTCGACACCCGGAACGGGAAGTCCTTCGGCGGCACCCGCTCGTCCCCCTGCTGCCCCGCGACGGGCTTCAGGACCGGAGTGACGTCGTCGAGGTCGACGTCGAAGGACTGCGGGACGATGCCGCTGCCGCAGCCATCCCCCATCGAGTACGCCGTCCAGGGCAGCGGCGCCTTCCGGGACACCTCCCGCACGTGTATTCCGTTCAGCACGACGGCCTCGTCCGACTTCCCCTGCACGGTCACTTCGAGCAGCAGGTTCTTGCCGTCCACCCCGCCGAGCGCCCTGGCCCAGCCCCGGGTGACCTGGGGTGTGGGGGGCGGCGGCACGTCCTCCGGCTTCTGGTCCAGGACGTAGTACTTGCCGCAGGGCTCGTCCCAGTTGTACGAGCTGATGGTGGCGCTCACCGGCACCCCGCTGCTCGTCCGCCCGCCGGAACCCGACCCGCCGCCCTTGCCGCTCCCGGCCGACGCGGAATTGGAGGGCGTCCGCCCGGTCCCCGGGGACGGGCTCCCCGGAGCCCCGGACGTGACCGACGCACTCGGCGTACCCGGTGACGCGGTCCGCTTCCCGTCCGCCGCCCCGGGCCGGGCGGGCGCATCGTCGTTCGGCACCCCGTCCACCATGGGCGCGTTGGACCACGTCTGGTCGCCCCTGTCGGAGAGCTTGCCGACGACGATCGTGGTCGGCACGGTCAGCGCGACGACGGCCGCCGCCGCCAGCAGCACGCGCATGCGCGGCGAGGCCCGGAACCGCCGACGCCGGGCGTCCGCCGTGCCGGCACCGGTCGCGTCTGCGGTCACGGCACCGGAGCCGGAGGCAGGAACCGAGGCAGGGACGGCGACGGTGTCGGAGACGGTGCCGGAGGGCGTCGGCCCGGTCGCGGTGACGTCGTTCCCGCCGTCCCCCGCCCCCTTGGCGTCCCCCTCACCGGTCCCGGTGGGCTCCGCGCCCGGCCCTTCGGCCGACGCCGGGCCACGATCCGGGGCACGATCCGGAGCACCGCCTTCCGAACCGTCCACCGATCCGGGGCCGGAGACGGGCACGGGGGCAGAGGCGGAAGCGGAAGCAACAGCGGGAGCGGAAGCAGCGGCGGGAGCAGGAGCGGCCTCGGCCACCGCTGTCGACGCCGGGCGCCGTCTCGCCGCGTCCGCCACGATCCACCGCCGGTGCAACTCCACCAGTTCGTCGGGCTTCGCGCCGCACAGCCGCCCGAGCCGCTCCACCGGGGCGTACTCGTTCGGTACGGCGTCCCCATTGCAGTACCGGTGCAGCGTCGAGGTGCTGACGTGCAGTCTTCCGGCGAGCACCCCGTAGCTGAGCCCCGACCGTCCCTTCAGTTCCTTCAGCAGGGCCGCGAAATCCTCGGCCTCCGACGTCGCCACTGCGGCGTTCCCCCTCCTGGTCCGTCCCAGAACACCGTTCCAGGGACGTGGAATCTGCCCAGGTCAGGGTACGCGCAGGCATTCCAGCTTCCCCAATGGCCCGTTCGGCGTTGCGGCCGGAATCCGATGTCCCGCAATCTGTGACCACACCGCAGAAACCACCGGGACGACGCAATGCGAACCCGCTTCCGCATCGAACCCATCGATGCCCTGGCCATCTGCGTCCTGGTCGTGACCACCGCGATCGTGGTGCACCTGAGCTGCCGTCACTGAGCGGCCTCACCACCGCACCGCAGATGGCCTCAACCCGCACACAGACCTCAGCTCGACTCTGCTCGACACCGCTCGACATCACTTCACGGGGAGTACCTTCACCATGCGCAGCAACCGCATCCGCACCACCGCCCTCGCCGCCACCGCCCTCCTGGCCGCCCTGTCCCTCAGTGCCTGCAACGGTGACGAGGACGCCGCCGCAGCCGGAACCGCTCCGGCCGCGAACAGCAGCGCCCAGCAGTCCGCGACCACGGGCAACGGCGACGACGCGAAGGACACCGGCGGCAAGTCCAACACCCCCGCCGAAAACACCGCAGGCACCTCCAAGGGCTCCGACTCCGACTCCGGCTCCGGCTCCGGCTCCGGCTCCGGCTCCGGCTCCGGCTCCGGAACGGGCAACGCCGGCGCGAGCAGCGGCGGCAAGGGCAGCACCGACCGGACCCCCGTCACCTGCACCGGCGACAACACCAAGGTCACCGTCAGCAAGGTGAGCCGCCCGATCAACCACCTGCTGCTCACCGCGACCAACACGGGCAACCGCCCCTGCTACGCGTACCACGCACCGGCGCTCCGCTTCGACGACGCCCAGGCCGCGTTCCCGGTCCTCCGTGACAGCATCCCGCAGGCCGTGGTCACCCTTGAGCCGGGCCAGTCCGCGTACGCCGGGATCAGCCTGTTCGGTGAGACCGACGGCACGGACCTGAACAAGAGCACGCACCTGGAGGTGTTCTTCACCGGGAAGAGCAACTCCGGCTCCACGGGCTCCTCGGCGAAGCTGAAGCTCCCGGCCGACACCGTCTGGGGCAACAACGGCTTCGTCACCTACTGGCAGACCGAGATGGACGTCGCCCTCACCTACTGAACCTGCCGAAGCAGCCGAAACTGCCGAGCACCCCTCGCGCACCGGACCGGCCGAGAGGCCCGGCCGGAGACCGAGAAGCCCGGCCGGAGACCGAGAAGCCCGGCCGGATGACAACTCACCGTTCCCCCAAGGGCAGTAGATCCTAAGATTTGAGGATCGAGACCCGAGGGGGAACGGCGTGCATACGAGAACGAACGGCAGACCGATGGCACCACGTGCGCGCATCACCGGGGCGGGCGCCGCCGCCACCGTGGTGGTTCTCGCCCTGGCGCTCCTCACCGGCTGCGGCAAGGCGACCGGGAGCCACAGCGACGCCACGGGCGGGGAATCCGGCAGCCCGACCGCCGCCCCGCCCAGCCCGAGCGTGAACCCGTCCTACGGCGCGCTGTACCTGGACGACAACGAGTGCGCGGCCCCCGAGAAGGGCAAGAAGGACGTGTACCGCGAGGTCCCGTGCAAGAGCCCCGAGGCCGTCGCACAGGTCACCCTCCGACTGGAGAGCGGCAACGCCACCCCCTTCTCGGCCACGGTCTGCGCCGAGAACACCGACTTCGTCATCGACGTCCCGGTCAGCCTCGCCCTCTTGGAGAACACCCAGCCGCACGGCGAGGGCTACGCCTGCATGCGCAACCTGAAGCCGCCGCACCCCGGCGACCCCGGCGGTGGCGGCGGCCCCCGCATCCAGGTCGGCGACTGCGTGCACAGCGACTCGAAGGAGAACGGCGCCGCGGTCGGTGAGGTCGCCTGCCGGACGAAGGGGCAGAAAGGCGGTGCCACCCACCGGATTTTCCTGATCCTCAAGGACCAGAGGATCGGCGGTTTCGACGACCCCTGCGACTACAAGGCCGATGCGGTGTTCACCGAGAGGTCGATGTTCGACACCAACATCTCGAAGGCCGACCGCCTCCTGTGCGGCAAGAAGCTGTAAAGGTCGTGTCCGTGATCGAGACCTGGGCCTTCATCGAGGGCACCGCGCCGGTGACGGCCGACGAAGCCGTGGACGAACTCGGCAGCAGGATCGCCGCCGGAAAGCTCGAATCGTGGCTGACGAGTTCGACGGGCCGACGCCTCGCCGTCGTCACGAACACCGAACGGGCGATGGTGATGCTGCTCGACGGCGTGGGCGACCCCGGTGAGCACGCGACGGACCCCGGGGCCGAGGTCTGGAGCGACGGCTTCGTCCTGGAGAACGGCCAGGACGACGAGTACCCCGACGAGGACACGGTCCCGCTCGACGAGGCGTTCCGGATCGTCCGCCACCTCCTCGCCCACGGCACCCCGCCCCCGGACACGTCATGGACGATCGACCGCTGAACGACGCGACACACCAACTGCGCCCGTGACCCGTACAGTTCTCTTGTACGGGTCATACGCGCGTGACGTGCGCGCATCGGTGGGAGTTCGATTCGTATGCACCCCAGGACCGGTAAGCGCAGGCGCAAGAACGCCTCCGCAATGAAGCTCGTGGGCAAGTTGGTCGCCCTGTTCCGCATCGCGAACGGACTGACTCAGCTCCAACTCGCCCAACTCGTGGGCTACCAGGTGGAGACCATCGCCTCCATCGAACAGGGCCGACGCCCCCTGAAACCCGATCTGGCCCAGCGCCTGGACGAACTCCTCCACACCCAGGGCGCGTTGGAGACCGCGGTGGACAACATGCCGGAGATCGACCTCATCCCGGCGTGGGTCGAGCGCTACCTGGACCTGGAACAGGAGGCCCTCGCCCTCTCCTGGTACGACAACCAGGTGCTCCCCGGGCTCCTCCAGACCGCCCCCTACGCCGAGGCCGTCTTCCGCAACCGCATCCCCGCCTACAGCGAGGAGGAGATCGCGGTCCAGACCGCGAGCCGCGTCCAGCGCCAGGAGATCCTGCACCGCCCCTCGCCCCCGACCACCAGCTTCGTCATCTGGGAACCGGTACTCACCCTCCAACTCCTCGACGCCGAGCAGCACCGCGAACAACTGCGCCACCTGCGCGCCTGCGCCGAACTCCCCGGCCTCTGCCTCCAGGTCCTCCCGCTGAACAGCCGCACCCACGCGGGCCTCGACGGCTCCTTCACCCTCCTGGAGACCCCGGACTTCCAGCACCTCGCCTACTCCGAGTCCCAGCGCGGCAGCCAGCTCATCGCCGACCCCGACGAGGTGAGCATCCTCACCCAGAGGTATGCGATGCTGCGAGCCCAGGCCCTCAACCCCGAAGACACCGTGGGCCTGTTGGACCGTCTGCTGGGAGAGCAATGAGCAGCACACTTGAGTGGTTCAAGTCCAGCTACAGCGGCAGCGACGGCGGGCAGTGCCTCGAAGTCGCCTACGACTGGCACAAGTCGAGCCACAGCGGCAGCGAGGGCGGGGCCTGCGTCGAGGTCGCCGCCCACCCCGCCGCCATCCACATCCGCGACTCCAAGAACCCCGACGGCCCCGTCCTCACCGTCACCCCCACCACCTGGACGGCCTTCGCCACCCACGTCGGCAACTGAACGGCGCAGCCGGTCCCACGGGCCCCACCCGCCCACGGGACCGGTCCACCGCCCCCTCCCCTCTTCCACGGCCCGGGTGTCAGTGGCCGCCCGTACGCTCACCACCATGGCGACGCTCCCGAACCCGCTCCCGTCCCTGGCCACTTCAGGGCTCCAGCTCCCGCCCGGCTCCCTGGTGGACACCACCATCGACGGCACCTGGCACGAACCCCTGCTCTGGTACACCGACGGCCCCGTCACCTCAGGCGCCTGGAACCAGCTCCGCACGGCAGGGCGACCCCTCGGGCTGCTGCCCGTGCTGATCGACGGCGGGCGACGCGACCAGTGGCCCGACGACTGGGACCTCATCCCCGAGGACATGTCCTACCCGGGCGACCACGACGTCGAGGAGGTCCTCGCCAAGTACTGGGCCGATTGCGCCCCCGAGGAGCTCGACGCCGCCCACGCCGCCTGGCCCGGCCTGGCCCCGGCCGTCGCCGAGACCGACTCCGCCCTCGCACCCGACGCCGAGGCCGCCGAACTCGCCGCCCTGTTCACCGGCCCGGAGGGCTTCTTCCCCACCCTCCGTGCGGCGCTCGTCCCGGCCCGCCGCAGCGCGGACATCCCGGCGGCCATCGGCTGGTCCGGCCCGCTCAACTACGAGAACGACACCGCCAAGCTCAGCGCCGTCCTCCGCTCCTGGGAGGACCGCTACGGCATACGCGTCCTGATGCTGGGCTTCGACACCCTCACGGTCTCCGTCGGCCGCCCGCCCACCACCATGGACGAAGCACGGGCGCTCGCCGCCGAACACTTCGCGTTCTGCCCGGACAACATCAACCAGAGCCCGCCCTACGACCTCGACGACTACGCCGAGAAGTCCATCCTCGACCAGACCACCTGGTCCTTCTGGTGGGACTGACTCCCGCCGGGCCCACCCCGTTCTGCCCCCTCCGGCCGACCGGATCCGCCCGGCCGAAGGGGGCACCGGTCAGTGGTCGAAGGCGGCAAGGTGTCGGTGCAGCAGACCGCTGACGGCCTCGCGACCGCCATCGACGGGAAGCAACGAAGGGGTGTCCTCCCCGTTAGCCATGGCAAGGCTGCTCGCGAAGCGCACGACGTGTGGCGCCGGAACGAAGGAATCGCGGAGCCAGAGCGCGAAGACGGCGGCCTCGTCGGCGGTCACGTCGGTGAGGGTGATGTAGGCATAGCCGGGGCCAGTGAACGCCGCAGTCCCATCCACCCAGACATCTGGCGCCAATTCGATCTCGAAGTCGAGCACGTCCATCCCGTGGATGCCGGATCTCCGGTACCCGATGGTCGGCTCGGGGAACGCCCCTCGCAGAGCCCTTTCCAGGGACTCAAGCGTGGCGTGCCAGGATCCGCCGTCACCCTCGGGGGGGTAGAAAGCAAAATTCGTCCGGATATTACGTTCAGTGGCCACGCGCTTCCTCGCTCTCAAGGGACATAGCGTGTCGAGCCAGGCGTACCCGTCATCGCCATCATGGACTGCCAATAGGCGGCGTTGTCCCTGCCGTTAGTCGCGATCTCCAGTCCTCTGATCTCGCTGTTCATGGGGTTGGCCATGGCCTGCTTGTAGCGAACGAGTTCCTTCTCGTCTCCCGCGTACATGGAGTCGACGACAGGGTCCCACGAGATCGCCCCCTGTTTGTTGATCTTGACGGGCTTGGCCAGCGTCTCCTCAACGCGGTCGAGAGTGCGGAAGCTCTTCTTGGTGCAATCCGGATCCCGCACGTGCTTGGCCTCGACGAGGTGTCCGTCGAGGGGGCGTATGCCGTCCACCATCAGTCCACGCTTACTCCCGAGCAAGGGCACTTCCCTCTCGGGATAGCCGGCGACTCGGAGCTGATATGCATTGTCCGGGGCCCCCGGACCACCGCCGCCCGCAAGGCCACCGGGCCGAAGGCTGTTCATCCACGAACGGAACTGCCGCTGCTCCGGAGCCGTGAGCAGATGGGTCGTACCCGGAACTGGCGGAATGGGGTCGGCAAAGGGAATGGTCGAATCAACCGGGTTGATCATCGGCGCCAGTGCCGGTGCCCGCCCTGCGTAGGACGCGAGTACGACGGGAACCGGTATGGGCGCAGGCACGGGTACGAGAGGCGGCAGAAGTGGCAACCCCGGGAGGACGGGCGGCGACTCATCGGCGTTGGGGAGCTTGGTGCGAGCGACGGAGGAGTCCAGCGCATGCCCCACGGAGCCGAGGTCCCTGATCCAGGAGTCGCCGAGCACGGCATCGAGCAGTCCGCCGTCGTATCCGTTGCCCCCGAACATCGGCTGATCCCAGGGCACGTCAACTGCGAAGAGGTCGGTCTTGTGCTGAGTGATCTTCTCCTTCGCCTCCGACACGTGGTCGGCGTACCGGTCACAGGCCTTGGCGAGCTGCGTACAGGCGGCCACGAGGTTGGTCACCAGCGGCTCATCCTCCTGAGCCTTCGCCGGAGGGCACGTGAGACCGACGGAGTACTTGACGTACTGCTGAAAAGCGTTGGATGCCTGACCTGAGTGTGCCTTACTAGCCGTCAGAGCGTAGGCCTGGGCATCTTCCAGGAAACGCTGCATGAGAACGCCTGCATGACGCCAGGAGCCGGCGACGTCCCGGATCTTCTCCGGTGAGCCACGAAACCGATCGCCGCGTCCCATGGGGGCGTATTGGTCGTACCATGCGGTCTCCCCAACTACTTCGGGGAGTTCCTGACCGAGTCCAAGGTAGTTCTCCGTGCAGTCGGCCCCTGGGTCTCCCATACCTGTAGTGAGATCGGCCTGCCGCCCCAGGAAAGCTGCGACCAATCGGCTCTCCTCGGCCATGAACTCGCGGGCGTTGCGCATAAGCCCTTTACTCGTCTCGCCCAGGACGTAGGAGCTGAAGCCCATCTTGTCGAGTGCGGCGGAGGCCGCCGATACGTACACCTTGGCAAACGCCCGGCCTGCGTCGTCGTCCCCAGCCATCCCGTGTTGCCGTCCCAACTCACGGCTCAAGGCGATGGCCGTGTCACGAGCTCCCCGCATCGTGTCGAGAAGTCCCATGGAACCGCGGATCATGCCTTCCGCGATGAACTTGAAGTCCGGTACCGGTCCAGTCATCGTTTCCCCCTGCCGACCTGAATCGTCAACCTATCGGCCCATCGCAGTGCTCACCCCGTCGAGGTGCAAGCTCTCTCCGCCTAACCCTTCGCTCCCCGTCCGGCCACCGGCCGAGCGATAGGTACGCGCACTCATGTGCCCGGCAGACAGGCCGCGTTGACTCGTACGCATGACCGATGCCCTCACCGGAAGCACCGCCCCCACGGACGCCCCCGCCCGTACACCGCGCACCTGGATCGCCTCGCTGATCTCCACGATCGTGACGCTTCCGCTGGCGTGCCTCACGCTGTTCTTCGCCGGGCTCTCGCCCATGGCCTGCGACTCCTGCATGGAAGCCGCGGCCCACCGCTTCGACGCGAGCTTCGAGCCCGCCTGGACGGTGCTCAACTGCGGCCTGGTGCTGGCGCTGGTCGCCCTGGTGGCGAGCTGGTCATTGTGGCGGCGCAGGCCACCCGTCGGCCTCGGGCTGGCCGTGCTCGCCCCCGGAATCGTGGTCCTCGCCGCGTTGCTGTTCATGGGCATGGTCGACTGGCCCTGACAGAAGCCTCAGCAGCCCCGGAGAAGGAAACCGTCCATGCCGCAGCCCCCGAACGATCTCCACCGCCTCGTCGCGGAGTTCCACGCCCTGCCCGCCGACGACGACCGCAGGCGCGCGATCGTCGCGGAACTCGGCACCGACGACACCGCCGACGACGCGGCGCCCTTCCTCGCCTCCGTCGTCGCCGACCCGCACGCCTACGACCTGGCCCGGGTCGAGGCCGCCACGATCCTGCGCCTGTGGCCCCCGTCCGACCCCGCCACCGCCCGTACGGCGGCCCGAGCCCTGCTGACCGCGCTCGACGACCGTGACGAGGACCTGGTCCGCCAGTACGCCGCCGCCGCGCTCGGCCCCTACGCCGACGACCCGGCCGTGCATGATGCCCTGGCCTCCCTGGTGCTGAACGCGCCGAAGAGCGAAGGGGAGTACGACGAGGATGAGGACAAGGATGAGGACGAAGACCCCCTGGTCCGTCACAACGCCCTTGCCGCCATCGAGAGCGCGGGACCGGACGACGCCCGCGCCGACATCCTGCGCGCCCTCGCCCCCGACCCCGAACTCGGCCGCGCGGCGACCCGCGTCCTCACCGCCTGGGGGAACACGCCAGGACCCACGGCCTGAGACGGCGCCACCGCCGACACCGCGGAACGGCCGAACCGTCGTCGCCCCCCTCAACGTTCAACCCCTCAACGTTCAGCCCCTCGGCGTTCAGCCCCTCGGCGCGAGGTGGACCCGTACCCACAGCACCGCCGCCGTGACCAGGGACACGACCCCCGCGAGCTGCATCCAGAACCACACGTGACCCGCGAAGACCTCGAACGCGGAGGCATCCGCCAGGATGTCGACGCACGACCCCGACACGCGCATGTTGTACCCGCCGCTCTCCGGGTTTTTCGCGCACCAGTCGACCTCGTAGCCCACCCCCTGCAACAGGGACCCCAGAACAATCGCGCCCAGACCGCCCAGCGCGGGCCACTCGGGCGCGGGCATCCGGAACTCCGGCAGGACCAAGCCCCTCGCGGACGCGCTCCGGTCGCCCCAATCGCCCTGTCCGTCCGTCCGCGACATCGCCCGACGGCGTTGTTCCTCGCTCCGCAGCGCACGTTCCTCGGCCCGCTGCCGCTCCCGCTCGGCCTCGGTACGCCAACGCTGCACCGTGCCCGAGGGCAACTCACGCCGCACACCCGCCTCATCGTGGCCTGTTTGCCGGGCGTGAGCCCGTACCGCGGCGGCGGCCGTCATCCCCTCGGCCTGTTCCACAGGCTGCCCGCATGCCTCGCATGTCCACTCCACCTGCGCCGCCCCCGTCCGGGTTCTGGCCGAAGTACGGCACCGGGACAGCCCCGAAGAGCCGTCCCGTACCGGGGCCGCGCTCAGCGACCGCCCAGCCGCTGCGCGACCTCGGTCGCCCAGTAGGTCAGGATCATCTGCGCACCGGCCCGACGGATGCCCGTCAGGCTCTCCAGGATCGCCGCGTCACGGTCGATCCAGCCCTTCTCGGCGGCGGCCTCGATCATCGCGTACTCACCGCTGATCTGGTACGCCGCGACCGGCACGTCCGCCACGTCGGCGACCTTCGCGAGAATGTCCAGGTACGGTCCGGCCGGCTTGACCATGACCATGTCCGCGCCCTCTTCGAGGTCGAGCGCCAGCTCGCGCAGCGACTCACGGGCGTTCGCCGGGTCCTGCTGGTACGTCTTGCGGTCGCCCTTGAGCGACGATCCGACCGCCTCGCGGAACGGCCCGTAGAACGCCGAGGAGTACTTCACGACGTACGCGAGGATCGACACGTCCTCATGGCCCGTCTGGTCCAGCGCGTCCCGGATCACCCCGACCTGGCCGTCCATCATGCCGCTCGGGCCGACCACATGGGCGCCCGCGTCGGCCTGGACCTGGGCCATCTCGGCGTACCGCTCCAGCGTGGCGTCGTTGTCGACCCGGCCGTCGGCGGTCAGCACGCCGCAGTGGCCGTGGTCGGTGTACTCGTCCAGGCACAGGTCCGACATGATGACGAGGTCGTCGCCGACCTCCTCGCGCACCGCGCGCAGACCGGCCTGGAGGATTCCGTCCGGGTCGGTGCCCGCCGTGCCCCGGGCGTCCTTCTTCTCGTCCTCGGGAACGCCGAAGAGCATGATCCCGGAGACCCCCGCCGACACCGCCTCGACGGCGGCCTTCCGCAGCGTGTCCAGGGTGTGCTGGTGGACGCCGGGCATGGCCGAGATGGGCACGGGGGCGTCGACGCCCTCGCGTACGAACGCGGGCAGGATCAGGTTCGCCGCGTCGAGCCGTGTCTCGGCGACCATGCGCCGCATCGCCGGGGTCGTCCGCAGCCGCCGGGGGCGGGAGCCGGGGAAGTTTCCGTACACAGTCATGCTTCGAGACTAGACCCGTACACATCACCGACTTACCGACACCGGTGCCGGAAAAACCGAGCGAAACGGACAGAGGCCCGGCTGCCGGAGGCCACCGTCGGCCGACAGGGACACTGTCGGCCGACGGGCTCCCCGAAGCAACCGGACCCCTCATTCGCCTCGCGGGCGGATCACGTCGTCGAACGACGCCTCCGCGCCCCCGGACGCCGCTCGCTCGGCCGGGTCACCGGGTCACCGGCCTCCTTCGCCGCGTCCCGGCGCCGCGCACCGAACTCGGCGAGGGCCTCGGCGAGCTTGTGCACCGAGGGTTCCGGCGACAGCACGTCGACGCGCAGCCCGTGCTCCTCCGCGGTCTTCGCCGTCGCCGGGCCGATACACGCGATCACCGTCACGTTGTGCGGCTTGCCCGCGATGCCGACGAGGTTCCGGACCGTCGACGACGAGGTGAAGAGCACCGCGTCGAACCCGCCGCCCTTGATCGCCTCGCGGGTCTCGGCCGGCGGCGGCGAAGCGCGGACCGTGCGGTACGCGGTGACGTCGTCGACCTCCCAGCCCAGCTCGATGAGCCCGGCAACCAGCGTCTCGGTGGCGATGTCGGCGCGCGGCAGGAACACCCGGTCGATCGGGTCGAAGACCGGGTCGTACGGCGGCCAGTCCTCCAGCAGCCCGGCGGCGGACTGCTCACCGGACGGCACCAGGTCCGGCTTCACGCCGAAGTCGACGAGCGCGGCGGCGGTCTGCTCACCGACGGCCGCGACCTTGATCCCGGCGAAGGCACGGGCGTCGAGCCCGTACTCCTCGAACTTCTCCCGGACCGCCTTCACCGCGTTGACGCTGGTGAACGCGATCCACTCGTAACGGCCCGTGACCAGGCCCTTGACCGCACGCTCCATCTGCTGCGGGGTGCGCGGCGGCTCGACGGCGATCGTCGGGACCTCGTGCGGGACGGCGCCGTAGGAACGAAGCTGGTCGGAGAGCGACGCCGCCTGCTCCTTGGTCCGCGGGACGAGCACCTTCCAGCCGAACATCGGCTTGGACTCGAACCACGCGAGCTGATCGCGCTGGGCGGCGGAACTGCGCTCACCGACCACGGCTATGACGGGGCGGTGGCCCTCCGGCGACGGAAGGACCTTCGCCTGCTTCAGGACCTGGGCGATCGTCCCGAGGGTCGCCGTCCAGGTGCGCTGCCGGGTCGTCGTGCCGGCCACCGTCACGGTCAGCGGGGTGTCGGGCTTACGGCCCGCCGAGACCAGCTCGCCGGAGGCGGCGGCCACCGACTCCAGCGTCGTCGAGACCACGACCGTGGCATCGCTCGCGCCCACCTCGGTCCAGCAGCGGTCCGAGGCGGTACGCGCGTCGACGAACCGGACGTCGGTGCCCTGCGTGTCACGCAGCGGCACACCGGCGTACGCGGGCACACCCACGACGTTGGCGACACCCGGCACGACCTCGAAGGGGATACCGGCGGCGGCGCAGGCGAGCATCTCGGCACCGGCGTCACCGTCCAGCCCCGGGTCGCCGGAGACCGCACGGACGACCCGCCTGCCGCCCTTCGCTGCCTCCATGACAAGATTGCCCGCATCCCTGAGAACGGGGACCCCGGCGGCTGTTGACTGTGCGTCAACAACCGTCAGCTCGGGTGTGCTCACACCTGCCCGGGCATGGCAGCGAACGACGCCGAGGACGTCCGGCTCGGCAACAAGGACGTCCGCGCTCGCAAGCGCCTCGACAGCGCGCAGGGTCAGCAGTCCCGGATCGCCGGGACCGGCGCCCAGGAAGGTGACGTGCCCTGAAGCGGACACGGCCGGAAAGTCGGATGCGGCGGGGCCGGTGGGGCTCAAAGTGCTCGCTCCCCCATAAGACCGGCCGCGCCCTTGGCGAGCATCTCGGCCGCGAGTTCGCGACCGAGCGCCGCCGCGTCGTCGTGCGACGTGGGAACGGGACCGGTGGTGGACATCTGTACCAGCGAGGAACCGTCGGTGGAACCGACGACACCGCGCAGGCGCAGTTCGGTGACAGCCTGTCCGTCGACCAGGAGGTCGGCCAGCGCACCCACAGGTGCGGAGCAACCGGCCTCCAGGGCGGCGAGCAGGGCACGCTCGGCGGTCACGGCGGCCCGGGTGACCGGGTCGTCGAGTTCTCCGAGCGCGGCGGCGAGGTCCGCGCTGGTCTCAGCGCATTCGATCGCCAGTGCTCCCTGGCCGGGAGCGGGCAGGACGGTGTCGAACGACAGGAAGTCGGTCGCCTCACCGGTCCGGCCGAGGCGGCTGAGCCCGGCCGCGGCGAGTACCACCGCGTCCAGCTCCCCGCTTCGGACAAATCCGATCCGCGTATCGACGTTGCCCCGGATCGGCACCGTCTCGATGTCGAGGCCGTGGCTCCGGGCGTACGCGTTGAGCTGCGCCATGCGGCGCGGCGAGCCGGTGCCGACGCGGGCACCGGACGGCAGCTGCGCGAAGGTCAGCCCGTCCCGCGCCACCAGTACGTCGCGCGGGTCCTCGCGCTGCGGTACGGCGGCCAGGACGAGGCCCTCCGGCTGGGCGGTCGGCAGGTCCTTCAGCGAGTGGACGGCGAAGTCCACCTCGCCGCGCAGCAGCGCCTCGCGCAGCGCGGCGACGAACACGCCGGTGCCGCCGATCTGCGCCAGGTGCTCGCGGGAGATGTCGCCGTACGTGGTGACCTCCACGAGCTCGACGGCCCGCCCGGTCACCTCGCTGACCGCGTCGGCGACGAGGCCGGACTGCGCCATGGCGAGCTTGCTGCGCCGGGTGCCCAGCCGCAGCGGCCGGGTGGCATCCGTGCCCAGGGGTGAGTTGTCGGTCATGACCGCCCTCGATTCGGGTCGTTCAGGTCTGCCCGGGAGACGGCTGCGACCGTCTGCGGGTCGAGGTCGAAGAGTTCCCGCAGCGCGTCGGCGTACCCGGCACCGCCGGGCTCGCTGGCGAGCTGCTTGACCCGCACGGTGGGCGCGTGCAGGAGCTTGTCGACGACGCGGCGCACCGTCTGCGTGATCTCGGCGCGCTGCTTCTCGTCGAGGCCGGGGAGGCGCCCGTCGAGCCGGGCGATCTCGCCCGCGACCACATCGGCGGCCATCGTGCGCAGCGCGACGACGGTCGGCGTGATGTGGGCGGCCCGCTGGGCGGCGCCGAAGGCGGCGACCTCGTCGGCGACGATCGTGCGCACCTGGTCCACGTCGGCGGCCATCGGGGCGTCCGCGGACGCTTCGGCGAGCGACTCGATGTCGACGAGGCGCACCCCGTCGAGGCGGGCGGCGTCGCCGTCGACGTCGCGCGGCATGGCGAGGTCGAGCAGGGCGAGGCGGACGGGGCCGGCGTTCCGGGCGGGCACGGTGGTCCGGCGCACGGCCTGGCGGACCGTTCCGTCGGACGCGTTCTCCACCCAGGCGGCGTGCCGGTCGGGGTCGGCGGTCGGCGCCGGGACGGACGCGACGGGCGTCTCGTGCACCGGGTCGAAGGGCAGGCCGAGCGCTCCGGCGACCGCTTCCGCGGTGAGCACCAGGCCGGTGGCCCCGGTGCAGGAGACGACGATGTCGGCACGTGTCAGTTCGTCGGGTACGGCGGCCATCTCGACGGCGCGGGCGATCACCCCGGCGCCTCCGGGCTGGCCCAGGATCTCGACGAGGCGGTCGGCGCGGGCCCGGGTCCGGTTGGCGACGGCGATCTCGGCGACACCGATCCGGGCCAGGGTGGCGGCGGCCAGCGAGGACATCGATCCGGCCCCGATCACCAGGGCGCGCTTGCCCCCGGCCCAGTCGGTGACGCCCGTCCCGGCCGCGAGCTGTTCGAGGCCGAAGGTGACGAGCGACTGCCCGGCCCGATCGATCCCGGTCTCGCTGTGGGCGCGCTTGCCGACCCGCAGCGCCTGCTGGAACAGGTCGTTCAGCAGCCGTCCGGCGGTGTGGAGATCCTGGCCCAGGGCCAGCGCGTCCTTGATCTGGCCGAGGATCTGCCCCTCGCCGACGACCATCGAGTCCAGCCCGCAGGCCACCGAGAAGAGGTGGTGGACGGCCCGGTCCTCGTAGTGCACGTAGAGATACGGAGTGAGCTCGTCCAGGCCGACGCCGCTGTGCTGGGCGAGGAGCGTGGACAGCTCGGCGACGCCCGCGTGGAACTTGTCCACGTCGGCGTACAGCTCGATGCGGTTGCAGGTGGCCAGCACGGCAGCCTCGGCCGCGGGCTCCGCGGCGAGGGTGTCCTGGAGCAGCTTGGCCTGTGTCTCGGCAGCCAGCGAGGCCCGCTCCAGTACGGAGACGGGGGCGCTGCGGTGGCTCAGCCCTACGACGAGAAGACTCATGCCGGCATCACCGCCGGCATGTCCCCGTCAGGTCCCTTGCGGTCGCCGTCGGCCGGGCGCACCGGGGGTGCGGCCTGGTCGGGGGTTCCCTCGACGGTGTCCTCGACCGACTTGCGCTGCTCGTGGAAGGCGAGGATCTGGAGTTCGATGGAGAGGTCGACCTTGCGGACGTCGACACCGTCGGGCACGGACAGCACCGTCGGCGCGAAGTTCAGGATGGAGGTGACGCCCGCGGCGACGAGCCGGTCGCAGACCTGCTGCGCGGCACCGGCCGGGGTCGAGATGACGCCGATCGACACACCGTTGTCGCGGACGATCGTCTCCAGCTCGTCTGCGTGCTGCACCGGGATCCCGGCGACGGGCGTCCCGGCCAGCGCGGGATCGGCGTCGATCAGGGCGGCGACCCGGAAGCCGCGGGAGGCGAACCCGCCGTAGTTGGCGAGCGCGGCGCCGAGGTTACCGATACCGACGATCACGACCGGCCAGTCCTGGGTGAGCCCCAGTTCGCGGGAGATCTGGTAGACGAGATACTCGACGTCGTACCCGACCCCGCGCGTCCCGTAGGAGCCCAGGTAGCTGAAGTCCTTGCGCAGCTTGGCGGAGTTGACCCCCGCCGCCGCGGCGAGTTCCTCGGAGGAGACCGTGGGGACCGATCGCTCGGAGAGCGCGGTCAACGCGCGCAGATACAGCGGAAGCCGGGCGACGGTGGCCTCGGGAATTCCTCGGCTACGGGTCGCCGGTCGGTGAGTTCGGCCAGTTGCCACGGTGCTCCTGCGGGATGAGCGGGGCTGCAGGCGGCCGTATGTCACATGACCGCCCCGTCGAATGCAGGCTATGTCTTTGTGAACGCGTGCACAAAGATAGTGTCCGTTTTGTCCGGTCAACGTGACCGGGGTCACGCGTATTCGTCGAGCAATCCCGGAACCGAAGACGGCATCAGTCCGTTGCAGACCCGAAGGGAGCAAAGCGGCACACACTCCTCACAAGCACTCCCCCGAGACCACTCAAAACGCCCACGATGGTAACCGGGTTTCACTCACGAACCCAGTGCGTCACGCAGCCTCACCGGGTCCACCCGCCAGAACGTGTGCTGTTCGTTATCAATCAGCACCACCGGGATCTGCTCCCAGTACGCCCGGTGCAGTTCCTCGTCCTGCGTAATGTCCTTCTCCTCCCAGGACGCACCGGTCTGCGCACACACCTCGCGCACCACCGCCCTCGCGTCGTCGCAGAGGTGGCACCCGGGCTTGCCGACCAGCGTCACCGTCCGGTCGGCGGGGTTCTTCTTCGTACGTCGGAACAAGGCGCTCATGCATTCATTCTGCGCCGAGGCGCAACAATGCCCCGCACACACCGCCCACCCGCGCACCGGAAAGCCCCGTTCCGCCCCTCACACCCCACCCTCCGGACCGCCCTCCGGCCGAGCGGACCCAAGAGTTCACGGCACGGCATCCCGGCAGGTCGGGAAGGGACGGACCAGGTGGCTATGCTCACGGCATGGCCGCTCTTGGATGGCTCACACCCCGTAGGCGCCCCGCGACAGCACGGAGCGTGCTGGCAGGCGAGGCCGCAGCTGAGGCAGCGCGGAAGACCTCCCTGCGCAGCGAACACCCCGACGACCGGTCCTCCACCCCCGAGACCCCCGACACGTCCGACACCACCGACGTCCCGGCCCCCGCCCGCACGAAGAAGCCGAGGGCCGCGAAGGGCACGAGGAACACCGCGCCGAGGCCGGACGCGGGCGGGCGGGCGGAGAAGTCCGAGAAGCAGCCGGAGAAGCAGTCCGAGAAGCGGGCCGGCAAGGAGGAGGCGGCCGAGGAGCCCCCCTTCCCCGTCGCCGGCGACGACCGGGCCGCGGCCTTCTTCGACCTGGACAACACCGTGATGCAGGGCGCGGCGCTCTTCCACTTCGGCCGCGGCCTGTACAAGCGGAAGTTCTTCCAGCGCCGCGAACTTACCCGGTTCGCCTGGCAGCAGGCGTGGTTCCGGCTGGCCGGTGTCGAGGACCCGGAACACATGCAGGACGCCCGCGACAGCGCACTGTCCATCGTCAAGGGCCACCGCGTCTCCGAACTGATGGCGATCGGCGAGGAGATCTACGACGAGTACATGGCCGACCGCATCTGGCCCGGCACCCGCGCCCTGGCCCAGGCCCACCTGGACGCCGGACAGCGGGTCTGGCTGGTCACCGCCGCCCCGGTGGAGACGGCGACGATCATCGCCCGGCGCCTCGGCCTGACCGGCGCGCTCGGCACGGTCGCCGAATCCGTCGACGGCGTCTACACCGGACGCCTGGTGGGCGAGCCCCTGCACGGCCCCGCGAAGGCCGAGGCCGTCCGCGCCCTGGCGGCGGCCGAGGAACTCGATCTCGACCGCTGCGCGGCGTACAGCGACTCGCACAACGACATCCCGATGCTGTCCCTGGTCGGCCACCCGTACGCGATCAACCCGGACGCCAAGCTCCGCAAGCACGCCCGCGCCCTCGACTGGCGGCTGCGGGACTACCGGACCGGCCGCAAGGCGGCCAAGGTCGGCATCCCGGCCGCGGCCGGCGTCGGGGCCCTGGCGGGCGGCACCGCGGCCGCCGTCGCCCTGCACCGCCGCCGCTGGCGCTGACGCACACCTGTTCACCGAACGACGCCGCGCGCCTCCGGGCGCCCCGGTGCCGCTCGGCCACGCCCGGACGCCGCCACCGTTCGAAACCCCCTACCCACCGACCGCTCCGGCCAGTCGGCCTTCGCCCACTCGGCCACAACCCGTCGCCCTCACCGACAGATCACGAAGTATTTCGATCAATAACTGGTCACAACGTGCGACTTGATGCATCGATTATTCGCTACAGAAGCGACGGAATCGATGATTTGAGCAACTGGGTGTAGCACTGCCTGTACGAAGCGTTATTCTCCTCAGACGCATTCCGAAACCCCTCACTCACTACGAAGAGTGAGGCTTTCCCACTGAACGTGATGGAAGCTCTGCCTCTGGGAGTCCCGTGTACCCACACGTCGGGGTTGACGCCTCGGGCCTGGCTACGCTGCGCGCAACGGTCGCCGACCGCTTGCGCGGCTTCGTCCCCACCGCGTACGCCGTGCCCGCATTCGCCACCCCTGCGCCAGTCGGCCCCTGCTACGCCATGGCCGAACGCGGTGCGGCGGTCGGAAGACGCAGCAGCCGCGGCGCAGCAACCACGTCCACCGTCCGCCGTCCCACCGCCGACAGTGACAGCGCGCGCATGATGGAGCTCGTCGAGCGCGCACAGGCCGGTGAGGCCGAGGCATTCGGCCGCCTCTACGACCAGTACAGCGACACCGTCTACCGCTACATCTACTACCGGGTGGGGGGCAAGGCGACGGCGGAGGACCTCACCAGCGAGACCTTCCTGCGCGCCCTGCGCCGCATCTCGACCTTCACCTGGCAGGGCCGCGACTTCGGCGCCTGGCTGGTCACGATCGCACGCAACCTCGTCGCCGACCACTTCAAGTCCAGCCGCTTCCGGCTGGAGGTGACCACCGGCGAGATGCTCGACGCCAACGAGGTCGAGCGCAGCCCCGAGGACTCCGTCCTCGAATCCCTCTCCAACGCCGCACTCCTCCAGGCCGTGCGGCGCCTCAACCCGCAACAGCAGGAGTGCGTCACCCTGCGCTTCCTGCAGGGCCTCTCGGTCGCCGAGACCGCCCGTGTCATGGGGAAGAACGAGGGCGCGATCAAGACCTTGCAGTACCGCGCCGTCCGCACCCTGGCCCGGCTGCTGCCGGACGACGCCCGCTGACCCACCCGCCCGGCGCTCCCCACGCCGGCCACACCGCTCCACCAACCCGCTCCACCCGAGGCGGCCCGGACCGTCCCGACCGATCACCCCGGTCGGCCCCCCGCCGGGCATCTCGAACGAACGTTCCCGCATCCGAACGTGTCACTCCCCGCGATACCGCATTCACATAAAGCCCGGTCACCCTTCTTGCGTAACCCAAGTGCCGCACCTGTCGTTGTGTCGATTGCAGGCCCCCTGTCGTCACCCATGTCCGCTGACACTCACTCGTTCGTGTGGAAGCGCTCAAGGTGTACAACCTTCCGGATCCCCAGGGGAGTCGACCGTCATGACGAGAGGAGGTGCCGCCAGTGATCGCAAACGTTTCGGCACACCGGCGGGCGAACGCCTTCGCCCAGGCCCTGGAGGAGTCGCCGCCCCGTGCGGCGGCCGCACAGCCCGAGGCATCGGCCGAACCGGCCGGCCACGGACCGCTGTTGGCCCTGGCGAACGGCCTCGGTGAGCTACCGCGGCCGGAATTGGATCCCGAAGTCAAAGTGGTGCAGCGAGCCCAGCTCGTCGCCGCCATGGAGGCCATGCTCGCCGAGGGCAGCGCGTCCGCGGGCCCTACGGTGCCCGAACAGCGGACGAAGGGCTCCCACCGGGCCTCCCCGCTCCGGAAGCTGCGCCCGCGCTCACGCTGGACGAAGGGCCTCGCGGCCGGCGGCCTCACCGTCGGTGTCGCGGCGGGGGCCTTCGGCGGGGTGGCCGCTGCCAGTTCCGACGCCCTGCCGGGTGATTCGCTGTACGGGCTCAAGCGCGGCATGGAGGACATTCACCGCGGGATGGCCAGCGGCGACGCCGACCGCGGCGAGGTCTACCTCGACCAGGCCTCGACCCGGCTCAGCGAGGCCCGCCGCCTGATGGAGCGCGCCCGTTCCGGCCACCTCGACCACGAGCAACTCGGCGAGATCCGGCGCACGCTCAACGGCATGACGCACGACGCCACCGAGGGCCACCGCCTGCTCCGTTCGGCCTATCAGCGGGACGGCGCCATCGGCCCCATCCAGACCCTGGAATCCTTCTCCCGCTCGCACCGCGACAGCTGGAGCAGCCTGCGCGAACGCCTGCCCCTGCAACTCACCGACATCGGCGACGAGGTCAGCTCGGTGTTCGACGCCATAGACGAAGACGTCGAACCCCTGCAGTCGCTGCTGCCCCGGGCTCCGGGCGGGAGCAGCGGTGCGGAGCGGTCGGGCACCGACGGCCGGCACGGCGCACCGGCCCGTACGGGTCACTCCACGCCCTCGGCTCCGGGCCCGTCGCAGGACCGCTCGGGCGACAGCACCGCACCGGCCCCGTCCGGCTCCGGCAGCACACCGGCCGACGGCCTGCTGTCCGGCGGTACGGACGGCCTCCTCGGCACGCCGCCCCCGGACACCGACCCGTCGACCGGCGACCGGATCAGCCCTCCCGGGGCCCCGGACGTGACCCTGCCCCCGCTCCTCCCCGGCCTGCTCCCGGGCCTGGGAATCAGCAGCGAGGAACTGAACGACTGACACATCGCTCCCCGATCGCCGGGCTCCCCGAGCCGGCCCGGCGATCGGGGCCCGGACGCCGTCGAGCGTCGCGGCACACAGGCATGGCGGCACGGGAAGCATTGCGGCACGACACGGATCAACGGATCAGAAGAACACCGACCTGCGCTGCACCAACAGCTTGTAGAGCGTGTGCTGGATCTGCTCCCGCACCTGATCCGTCAGGTTGAACATCAGCATCGGATCGTCCGCCGCCTCCAGCGGATACCCGCTCGTGGAGATCGGCTCGCCGAACTGGATCGTCCACTTCGTCGGCAGCGGCACCGCCCCCAGCGGCCCCAGCCAGGGGAACGTCGGGGTGATCGGGAAGTACGGGAAGCCCAGCAGCCGGGCCAGGGTCTTCGACTCGCCGATCATCGGGTAGATCTCCTCCGCCCCCACGATCGAGCACGGAACGATCGGCACCCCCGCCCGCAGCGCCGTGGAGACGAAGCCGCCCCGGCCGAAGCGCTGCAGCTTGTACCGCTCGCCGAACGGCTTGCCGATGCCCTTGAAGCCCTCGGGCATCACCCCGACGATCTCGCCCCGGCCCAGCAGCCGCTCCGCGTCCTCCGTGCACGCCAGCGTGTGCCCGGCCTTGCGGGCCAGTTCGTTGACCACCGGGAGCATGAAGACCAGATCGGCGGCGAGCAGCCGCAGGTGCCGCCCGGCCGGATGGTTGTCGTGCACCGCGACCTGGAGCATCAGCCCGTCGAGGGGAAGCGTCCCCGAGTGGTTGGACACGATCAGCGCGCCGCCCTCGGACGGGATGTTCTCGATGCCCTTCACCTCGACCCGGAAGTACTTCTCGTACAGCGGCCGCAGCATCGACATCAGGACCTGATCGGTCAGCTCCTCGTCGTACCCGAACTCGTCGACGTCGTACTCGCCGGTGACCCGCCGCCGCAGGAACGCGAGCCCTCCGGCGATCCGCCGCTCCCAACCGCCGTCCCCGGCCCGCTCGGCGCCCTCGGCCCGTCCGGGGTCCCGCGGGTCCTGCTCCGGCGGTTCGGCGTCCAGCTGCCCGGGAAGGGCGCTGACGGCCGCGGTGCCGACCGCGGAGGCGGTGGCGTGCGCGTCGGCGGACCGGCGTCGCGCGGAGCGCGGTGAGCCGCCCGACCGCGAACGGTCGTCGTCGAACGGGATGATCTTGGCGTCCGCCATCGTCGATGCGCTCCTCTACCTGGCGCCGGGGGTCGGGGACGTGCCGTCCGCCCCGGTGATCCGCACAACCTCGCCGGACGGCCCGGCGAACACCCCGGCGGCCAGTCTGTCGACCACCCGGCCCACCGCCTCCGGCGGCAGCAGTCCGGCCCCCCGGCTGAGCGCGAACTGCGCGAACGTCTCCGCGGTGGTGAACTCCGGGTCGAAGCCCAGTGTCTCGCGCATCTGGACCGTCGAGACCACCCGGCCGTGGGTCAGCAACCGGATCTGCTCCGGCGAGAAGTCCGTCATACCGGCCCTGCGCAGCGCCTGGCCGACCCAGGTGACGGCAGGCAGCAACAACGGCATCGTGGGCCGCCCCAGCCGCCGCGCGCACTGCGAGAGCAGCAGCACGCCGTCCCCGGCGATGTTGAAGGTGCCGCTGTTCAACGTCCCGCGCCTCGGCTCGCGCGAGGCGATGCCCAGGACGTCGACGACATCGTCCTCGTGCACGAACTGGAGCCTGGGGTCGTACCCGAACACCGTCGGCAGCACGGGCAGCGACAGGTAGTCGGCGAGCGGCGAATCCGCTTCCGGTCCCAGGATGTTCGCGAACCTGAGCACGCACACGGCGACGTCCGGCCTGCGGCGCGCGAAGCCCCGCACATACCCCTCGACCTCCACCACGTCCTTGGCGAAGCCCCCGCCGGGCAGGGACTTGGGCGGAGTGTTCTCGGTGAAGACCGCCGGATCGCGGGGCGCGGAGCCGTACACATTCGTACTGGACTTGACCACCAGCCGCCGCACGCTCGGGGTCTTCTGGCAGGCCCCGAGCAGTTGCATGGTGCCGATGACGTTGGTCTCCTTGACCGCCGTCCGGCCGCCCCCCGTACCGACCGCCTTCGCCGAGACGTCCAGGTGGACGACCGTGTCGACCGCGTGCTCCGCGAGGACTCTGCCGATAGCGGGCTGGCGGATGTCCGCCGCCACGAACTGGGCGTCGCCCAGCCGATGACCGGGCGCGACCGCGTCGACGGCGATCACCCGGTCCACCTCCGGATCACGCTGGATGCGCCGCACGAAGCGGCCGCCCAGCTTCCGGGCCGCTCCCGTGACCAGCACGACCTTCCCCAAGATCAGCGCCTTCCGTCGAAAGGTTTCCCCTGGCCGTCACCGTAGCGGGTGGATGTTGCCCCGTGCCGCCCTCTCCGCGGGCCGGTGTCGAGTCTTTGGCCCGAATGCGGGCACCCGCCCCGCAACGCACCGCAGCCCTCCCGCCACTTCGGCGGGAGGGCTGCGGATTCACGAACTGCGTTCGCCTACTTCTTGTTGCGACGCTGAACGCGCGTGCGCTTGAGCAGCTTGCGGTGCTTCTTCTTGGCCATCCGCTTGCGCCGCTTCTTGATAACAGAGCCCACGACTACCCTCGCTCACTTCTCTTCACTGGTGCGGGGCGTCTGGGCCCACACGACCTACGTCGGCCTAGCCTACCCGCCACCGCGTGAGGGACGTAATCCGAGGCGAATATCAGGCGGATTCCATCCCTACAAAGGACTCGCGGAGATACTCGTGAACCGCTTGCTCCGGAACCCGGAAGGACCTGCCCACCCGGATCGCCGGCAGATGACCGCTGTGCACCAAACGGTACACGGTCATCTTCGACACCCTCATGACCGCGGCGACTTCCGCCACGGTCAGGAACTTGACCTCGTTGAGAGGCCTCTCGCTGCCAGCAGCCATGACTCACCTGTACCTTCCGCACGAGACGCGCACCGGCTTCCCCTCCGGTGACTCTTCGTCGTTGTGCGCTCACTCCCCAGGTTAGGGGCGGGTGATGCGAGTGGGGAAGAGGAGAGGCCATCGGCCGCCTACCGTGACAGACACACCCGATTGAGTACATAGCGAGTGGGCGGTGGCCGATGAGCGGATGGTACGAAGTCGCCGAATCGGAACGGCGGCCGGCGCCGGCCCTCGGCCTTCCCGACGGACCGCGCCCAAATGTCCGCCGCCACCGCACCGATCGCCTCGATACCCCGTCTGACCTGGCCCGCAGGCCCGAACCCGATCCCGTACGACCGGCTCGGAAGGCCGTCGGCGCCCGTCCGCGGCAGGCTCGGGGCACCCCGTGAGGCAGTGACGAGTGGGTGTGTGCGCCGGTGCGATCACGGGGAGCCCGTGCGCCTCGCCCGCACACCATCGCGACTCCCCATACGTCGCCGGGCGGCACGCGCGTACACGGAACCGGGTCGTCATGTCGACACATCACCCCTGCGCGGAGGTGAGTACGGAACAGTCCTCCGCCGACAAGGCGTCTGCCGATCCTGCGTAGAAACGCGGCACGGGATGCGGCCGCCCGGTCCCGACAACCCCGGTCCCGGAGCACGGCCCCCGGCCGGGCGGGGCCCCGGGCACGGCCCGCCTCAGGCCAGCAGTCCCCGGAGCGGGAACGCCGCCCGCCTGGTCGCCAGCACCGCCTGGTCCAACCGGTCCGCGGGGTCGTACCCCTCCTCCCACGCCCTCCAGGAGGGCGTGCGACCGTCCGTCATCCGGGCCGGCCCCAGCTGCCGGGTCCTGGCGTACACCTCGTCCCGCCACGAGGACGGGATCAC
This sequence comes from Streptomyces sp. NPDC056061, assembly GCF_042266885.1. Taxonomy (NCBI): domain Bacteria; kingdom Bacillati; phylum Actinomycetota; class Actinomycetes; order Kitasatosporales; family Streptomycetaceae; genus Streptomyces; species Streptomyces sp. NPDC056061. The sequence goes on from NZ_JBHJWQ010000006.1 coordinate 307,701, forward strand.
CGACTCGGGGTCCACCGGCGCGTGCGCGGCGATCCCCACCAGATGCGTCCAGGAACGCGGCACCACGTCGACCACCGCGTAACCGCCGCCCCCGAGCGCGACCCAGCGCCCGCCCTCCGCGTACTGGTGGGCGAGGTCGTGGCAGGCCGCCATCACCGCCCGCTGGGCGTCCAGCGACACCGCGATATGGGCGAGCGGGTCCTCGAAGTGCGTATCGGCCCCGTGCTGGGTGACGAGCACCTGCGGCCGGAAGTCCGCCAGCAGTTCCGGCACCACGGCATGGAACGCCCGCAGCCACCCCGCGTCCCCCGTACCGGCCGGGAGCGCCACGTTCACCGCACTGCCCTCGCCCGCCCCCACCCCGGTCTCCTGCGGCCAGCCGGTATGCGGGAAGAGAGTTCGCGGATGCTCGTGCAGCGACACGGTGAGGACCCTCGGGTCCTCACGGAACGTCGCCTCCACCCCGTCGCCGTGGTGCACGTCCACATCGACGTACGCGACCCGCTCGGCCCCCAGTTCCAGCAGCCGCGCGATGGCGAGCGCCGGGTCGTTGTACACGCAGAACCCCGCGGCCGCGCCCGGCATGGCGTGGTGGAGTCCGCCCGTGAAATTCACGGCGTGCGCGGTGTCCCCCCGCCACACGGCCTCGGCGGCGGCCACCGACTGACCGGCGATCAGCGCCGACGCCTCGTGCATCCCCGCGAACGCCGGATCGTCGACGGTCCCGAGCCCGTAGTTCTGGTCCGCATGCCTCGGATCGGCGGAGGCGGCGCGCACGGCGGCCACGTAGTCCTCGCGGTGCACCAGCCGCAGCGTGGACTCCCCGGCGGGCCTGGCCGACACCACGTCCACCAGACGGTCGAGGCCGAACGCCCGCACCAGCCCCATCGTCAGGGCCAGTCTCACGGGGTCCATCGGGTGACTCTCCCCGAAGTCGTATCCCGTTACTGCGTCATCCCACATCAGCTGTGCGCGGCCGCTCATGCCCGCCACCGTATCGGGCGGGTGACGCACCGAACGACTTGGCGTACACGAGCGTCGCGAGCACCAGCACCATCGGCACGAGCATCGCCCCGCGGTAGCTCCAGGCGTCCCCCAGCGCCCCCACGAGCGGCGACCCGACAAGGAACCCCACGTAGTTGAAGACATTGAGCCGTGCGACTGCGGTGTCGCTCGCCCCGGGGAACATGCGCCCCCCGGCGGCGAACGTCTGCGGCACGATCACGCACAGCCCGAGCCCCAGCATCGTGAAGCCGAGCATCCCGACCCACGCCCCGCCGGCCGCCGCCACCACGACGAACCCGGCGGCCGCCAGCACACTCCCGAACCGCACCACGGCCACCGCCCCGAACCGCCGCACCCCGAGGTCCCCGACGGTCCGCCCCAGCAGCGTCGTCACCATGTAGAGGTTGTACGGAACGGTCGACATCTGCTCCGAGCCGCCCAGCACGTCCTGGAGGTACTTGGCACTCCAGTTGGAAACGGTCGAGTCCCCGATGTACGCGAAGCTCATCACCAGGCAGAGCGGCATCAGCAGCTTGAACGACACCGACGCGGCAGCCCCCTTGCCCGGCCCCTCCACCGGCATCCCGTCCGCCGCCCCGCCCTCGGCGTACCACCTGCTGCCCACGAACGCGGCAGGCAGCAGCACCACCACCGCCGGCAGGTACGACACCAGCAGCGAGAGATCCCAGTGCGCCCCCGCCCACGCCATGGACGCCCCGGCAATCCCGCCCAGGCTGTACGCGGCGTGGAAGCCCAGCATGATGGAGCGCCCATGGGCCCGCTGGAGGCTGACTCCCATCATGTTCATGGAAGCGTCGAGCGCCCCGACCGAGAGCCCGAACACCCCGAGCGTCAGCGCCGCCTCCCACAGTGCGCTACCGGCTCCGGCACCGAGCAGGGCGAGCATCACCACGGGCTGCGCCCACCGCAGTACGATGCCCGGCCGCACCCGCACGACCACCTTCTCGGTGACCACGCTGCCCACACCGGCGAGGATCGGCACCGCCGCCAGGAACACCGGCAGCAGCGCGTCGGATATCCCGTACCGGTCCTGGATCGCGGGTATCCGAGTCACGAGCAGAGCGAAGGTGACGCCCTGCACGAAGAAGCTCAGCGTGAGGGAGGCCCTGCCGTGCCGCAGCCGAGCGTCTGTCATGGCCACTGTCATGGCCGCGAGCGTAGGGCCACTCTCTACCCATGGGTAGAGAGATCACGCGAGCAATTCCCGCAGTTGACTCATGTCGGAGAAGTACCCGTTCACCCCGGTGAGCCGGTCCGCCGGCATCATCGACGTGAACCCGTACACATCCATCCCCGCGGCCCTGGCGGCCTCCACCCCGAGCGGGCTGTCCTCGATGACGACGCACCGTTCGGGAGCGACCCCCATCCGCTCGGCGGCGTGCAGAAACAGGTCGGGAGCCGGCTTGCCGCGCCCGACATCGTCCACGCTGAAGATCCAGTCCTCCTCGAACCACTGGTCGAGCCCGGTCTTGCGGTGTCCGACCCTGATCCGTTCATGACTGCCGGACGACGCCACGCAGTAGGCCACACCGTCGGCGACGAGTCCCGCCAGCACATCGGTGACACCGGGGACGGGCTCCAGCTCCTGCTGGAACGCGGCGAAGACCCGCGCGTGCAGTGTGTCGTCGAAGTCGTCGGGCAGCTTCGCCCCGGTCCGCTCCCCGACGAGATCGTGCACACGGTGCACGGCGGCCCCCATGTAGTCCCGAAGGCTTTCCTGATACGACGTCGGATGACCGAGCTCCGTGAGGTACTCGGCAAGGATCGTGTTGGAGATCGGCTCGCTGTCCACGAGCACACCGTCGTTGTCGAAGATGACCAGTTCGTAGCGCATGGTCCGAGAGTAGACGCTCAGAACGCAGAGAAGCCCCGTGCCACAAGGGCACGGGGCTTCCCACAAAAGGAGTCCGGCGGCGACCTACTCTCCCACAGGGTCCCCCCTGCAGTACCATCGGCGCTGAAAGGCTTAGCTTCCGGGTTCGGAATGTAACCGGGCGTTTCCCTAACGCAATGACCACCGAAACACTATGAAACAAACAAACACCGGACAACAACACGGCAGTTCATTGTTTCAGAACCAACACAGTGGACGCGAGCAACTGAGGACAAGCCCTCGGCCTATTAGTACCAGTCAGCTCCACCCGTTACCAGGCTTCCACATCCGGCCTATCAA